>JAAWOU010000035.1 GCA_022799755.1 Lachnospiraceae bacterium | reverse complement strand
AAGCGCAGGCTTTCTCCATGACGGGATTCTGGCCGTTATCATTGGCGAAAGTGTAATCATAAAGGTATCTGTCCTGAAGCCCCTGTGCCTTCCGGCGTTATGGGTTATTTCGGCTTCTGTACGCATTTTAAGGGGCTTTTGGGGTGTTATCCTCATCCCTGTAATCCGAATAAAAATGGAAGCTCTCCCGGGTCCGGTAAGTTCCCATCTTCCCGCCTTTATAGTGGTAATTCGGATATTTATATTTTGAATCTTTTGCAGTTGCTCGATTTCATCTATAAAAACTTCTCCCTGCGAGAAAGAAATGCTGTGGTCTATATAATCGTTGAAAATTAGGAAAAAATTCCTCTCCTGATCCAACTTTTTCCACTCTCTTATGATATGTATGATGCCGCCTATATGATCATCGTCCACATGGCTGACTACCAGACCGTGCAAATCTGTAGTTTGGGCAATTCTCTTTATATTTTCCACATGACATCTCAACTCCCTAAAATATGTGAAACATCCGGAGATATCTTGCGTCTATACATATGAAAACAGAGTTCCTGTCTAAGACCAAAGACTCAGGCAAAGCTCAAATAATAATTGAAAGGGGATATCGATTATGAATAAGGTGCTGGCTCTATTTTTCGCGATGATATTGCTGTTGTGCGATATGGTCACTGCTTTTGCTTCTGAATTGGAAGAAAGCGATATTTCTTATGATACCCTATTTGCATCTGAAGCGGTTTGCGCATCCATTATCCAAAAACGAAATGATGAACAAATAGATCGATTTTTTGACGAGGAAGTATCTTTGGATATGCAGCATTTAGTTCCCATTTATGTCCCGACAGGAACTTCATCTGACAACACCTTACAAAGCATGCTTGAATTCACAAACACTTATAACACTACGGTTTATTCTAAAAGCGGCGAAGTATTAGGCACCGCTACATTGGCGTTTTACGAAAACAAGTGGGTTGTGGGAGCTTTCTATAACGGATATAACATATTAGAAAAAATAGGAACAATCCCTACAAATACAAACCAGACTTTCTATTATATTGATAATCCTTATAAGAATGAAGAAGCTCTTTTGATTGTCGGACAGAATACAGAAATCTACCGTTCGCTCACAAATTCAAGGGATACTGTCAATGCCAGCGAGATCGTAAATGATATTAACGAAATACAGCGGATAAACAATATACTTGATCATGGAACAGATGTAAACGCTCACAATACTACCCTGATTTTGCATATCATCAGTGCGTGTGCCATCATTACCTTTGTGATTGTTGCGTTGATCTTTATCTATCGCAAAAAACAAGGCAATAACAAGAAGAACCACGGCGCCGCGTGCATAAAAACGGGGTGACTGTTATAATTCAGCCACCCCGCATAATTTCATGTAGCCCTCCCTGCCTCCGGCCCGACCGCCAGCCTTTATACTGACGGCCCGGAACCACTATTGCGGCAGTGGCCTTGTTCGCTTATAACTACAGAGCAATTCAACATGCCGCATCAAATATCCAACTCCATGAACACGGTATCATAGGAAGCCATAGTCAGCGTCCTGTCACCGGCCTGGGTGGGAATCGTAGTCGTCTGTTCCCTGTCGCTGTTGTTGATGACCACCAGCTTCCCGCTTTCAGGATAATAGGCGCATTCCGTATACAGATTGTCCGTCATGTACAGACCGTTTAAGCCCTCGCCTCCGGCATAACGAATCAGGTGATAGAGCAGGCGCGTATTCTCCATACTTATCTGAAAAGAGGCCAGATAAATGCCTTTCCCCCTGCCAAAGGCATTCACGGTTATCACAGGCATATCGCCATCCGCCAGAAGCACTTTCGCCCCGCCGTCCACAAGGCAGAGCCCCTCTTTCCGCTTCAGGGCCGCTCCCTCCGGAACCAGCTTTTCCGCATCCTCCGCCTCAAAGCGCCATCTCCCGTGGCATATCCTCGCGCCTGTGTCCTCATCAATTCCAAGCACATGGGCCATGCGGAAATAATGGTCATACCCCTCCACGGCGGAGGGCTCATTCACGCCCAGGAAAGTCCCGCCTTTGTATACCCATTCTGTAATAATGCTCACCAGCTCATCGTCTCTCCAGGCATCGCCGCCGCTCCAGGCGCTGCCCCCATAGCCCGCGTTGATAACTACATCTATATCTTCCAGCGCCCCGTTCTTCACGTCCTCGAAGCCTATGAACTTCACGTCCACCGGCAGCCCGGCCAGCGCCTCATTCACATGGATCAAATCATGCATATATGTCTCATGGAAATGCCCTGACAGCGTCCAGGAGCGCAGCGCCCCCCAACTGTGTAAAACAGCCACCCGGGTCTTTATGACAAAAGGCTTTCCCGCATCATGGAAAGACCGGATCAGTCGAAATTCATCGGACACTTTTTCGATATAATCGCAGAAATCCGGATATCCCTCCACCAGATGCAGATATCCCCCAAGCCCTATCCTGTCAATCTTTTCCCGCAGCAGCGCACGCCTGACGCTGATCCAATACTTTTTGGCATCCAGCGTAGGATTACCGCCCTCCGCAAAGGTGGGCGCACCGCCCAGCCCCACAGGGAACAGATAGGGATGAAGCCGAAGTTCATGGACAGCTACCTCCACGCCCGCGCAGAGTCTGGCCTCGTATCCCGAAAAGACGCATTTGATCAGGCCGTCAAAGCCAAACTCCCCAAATCTTCCATTGTACGGCTCCAGCCCCACCCAGCTGTCGTCGTAGAAGACATACGCTTTCTTCCCATAGCCGTGGACAATGTCAACCAATTCTTTTCCAAAGGAGATCACAAAATCATTGGTAAACGCCATCCAGTCTGCCTTGCGCCGATTTCCCGGCATATGTGTCACATGGAACTGTCCCTTGTTGACAAAGTCCTCCGCAGTCATAGCATAGCCGTACTTTTCGGCGAACTCGTCCAGAGCCAGGTCGCTCACGGTGTAATCGTAAGATCCCCAGTCCGTGAACAGATGCCTGTTTCTTTCGCTGCTCCCCCATATCCAGGCAAAATTGTAGAACATGGAAGTAAAGCGCACCACGGTGGTGTCGGGATGCGCCTGGCACCAGCCCCTCATCCAGTCAAGCAGATACTCCCTGACCTGGGGGTATCTGGGGTCGATTTGCATCAGATGCTCCTTGTCCCAATTGTTGGTAGTATGGTTGTACATGGAAATCTCTTCCCAGATGCGGTATGCCAGGAAGCTCACCGTGTATTTATGGAAAGGGATGCACTCTCTGACCGTCACGCTGCCGCAGGCGCTGTCGTAAACCCATCTGCCCCTCTCCACTTTTCGGTTAGAGGTGCGGTCATAGACCTCCCAGTATTTCATGGCCCTCCCGCAGTCATTCACTGCGAACTGCTCTGAAAAGAAACTGTCCATCAGGCCAATGGTCACCTCATTCCCTTTCGCCACCGCAGCGGGGGTGCACAGGAACGTCTGCTGCAGCTTGTCCCGGTTCGCCCTGGCCCACTCATTGTGGTCGCGGATGATGCAGATGGTGGAATAAATACCATATCCCGCATGGACGATCTCATCAGAAAGAGCTGTCCCATCGCTGTCCCTGATCACATCGGCTCCCCACTTCTCTGCCATTTTTAATGTAAGCTCCTCGTACCCGGCTTCCCCGGGAAGTGTAAAGCCCCCCTTTTGTTTCGCCATATCTGCCTCCTCTCTCATGTATTACATCGCCCTGTCGGCAATATCCCCTGAAGCCAGCAGCCTGGAGAAGAATGCCAGAGTCAGCCCCTGGCCCCAGCCCTGGATCCACTGCTTAGGGATGCCCCTGTAGCCCTCCCTGTCCCGCATGACCGCAGTGCCCCCGGACACATTCATGACCTTGCCCTCGGGGCTTACGTTTGCCAGCAGGCCCTTTATGGACTTGTTGATATATTTCACATGAAGCGGATTCCCTCTCTCCAGCATGGCTGCCGCAATGCCCGCGGAGGCCGAAACTTCCTCGTAGGACTCCTCATCGTCCAGCACAGTCCGCCAAAGCCCATTCTCTGTCTGAACCGTTTTCAGCGCGGCAAGCTGCTCGTCCAGAGAGCCCGATACATCGATGCATTTGGGGTAGAGATACCATTGGGGAACCAGCCCTCCCACTTTGGACATGGTATATGCGGCCCAGGCATTGGCCCTGCCCCAGTAGATGCCGGACATGTGGTTTCCTGCGATATTGTCATAGCCGTGATAATAAAAGCCGCTGCCTGGATCCTGCAGGTACCTGATATGCCAGTACCACTGGTTCAGAGCGTCATCGATGAGCTCCTGATCCCCATTCATGACGCCCACCCGCAGCATGAGAAGCGCAGCCATGAACAGGGTGTCCGCCCAGGCCTGCTCCGGAAAGTCATTGCCCGGAGAGACCGTGTGCTGCAACACATTGTCCCCGAAGCGGAGGGCATCCTTTTTCAGGTATTCGATTTTGCTCATCAGGATGTCCAGATATTTCTGTTCTTTCGTGGCCTGCCAGAGCGTCACCAGGCAATGTCCCATGGCACAGGCGTTCACTGTCCACACGGCCGGAAGCCCCAGGTCGATCAGTTCGTCCACCCTTTCCTTTAACAGCGCCAGGTACTCCTCTTTTCCCGTCTTCTCATAGGCTTCCCCTATCCCGTAATAGGCCACTCCGCAGGGCCATTCCCAGGTCATGTCCATGTTCATGGTCTTTTTGACGATTCTGTCAATGGCCTCTTCGATCTGTTTTTTGTCGTACTCCAGTCGCAGCATATATCCTCCATTTCCCGCCCCTCGGACGTCTTGCATCGTTTTTGCTCCAGCTTTCATTGTAATTGTTTGCGGTCATGACGGCAAGTGCCAAATTCTTAATATGACTGACAATGCTGAAATCCGGTCTGTCAGCAGAAAATTTGGAAAACTTCGGCCCACCGGCGGAACCGGTGGGCCGTTTTCACTCTACAGTCCGCAAGCTTACAGTATATTTACAGATTCTGCCCTTGCCGCAGACAGGGATTCTCACTTCGCTTTCTGGTTGTCCGGAAGCTTTGTGGTCTTGCCGGCCTCATAAGCTGCCTTTCTCTCGTCCAGAATCTCCTGATATCCCATGTCAAGATATTCCTGAGCCAGCTGGTCATACAATGCATCAAACTCCTCCGGAGCGCACATTACCAGCTGATCCTTGAACTCTGCGTATTTCATCTGCAGGTCTCCGCGGTACTCGTCCACGGAATTAATGGTTACGGCAAACAGCGCATCGCTGATAGGATAGCCCAGCTCGGCTTTCTTTACATTCAGATCATAGATTGCCGTAATCTCCTCGGTGAAATCCTGAGGATAGCCTTTCGGGGAATTCAATTTGATATTGTCATACATATCCCCTACATTTCTGGCCTCGATTACCGCGCACCAGTAGTCCTTATTGCCATTGTAGCCCAGCTTGTACTCGCCCTCGTAGTCGCTTACTGCCACTTCAAAGCCGTTCTCGTCCAGGTTATAGGTCTCGCCCTCAACACCCCACTGAATCGTATGCAGGTTCTCCGGCTGAATCATCCACTCCAGATACATCCATGCGGCCTTTACCTCATCCTCGCTGGCAAAATTGGAGAAGCCGATGGTCATGCCGAAAGCATTGTCAGCACGGTAAAGAGGATAGTCGCCGACTACAGGGTCAGGCTGGGTCTTCCGCTCCTCACTGACGAAAGTATATACCGCCAGCTTGGCATCAGGGTTATTGGCATAGAATGTGTCCAGAATCGGCATGGAAGGAGCCATGTAAGCGCCGTAGGCATAGGTCTTGCCCGTAGTAAAGTTGGCCTCTGCAGTGGTGGCGTCAATGGTGTAATACTCCGGATTGGTGATTCCTAAGTTGTAGTCTTCATTGGCTCTTCTCAAAGCTTCCTTATGCGCCGGCCAGCTCATGGACGGAATGTTGAAGTCGCCGTACATAGCCCACTCTTCCTCGTTCAAAGGAAACTCCCTTGTACTGTAGACCTGCTCGCCGCCCTGTGAGGCAAACATCGCGCCTCCGCCCGGATGCTCCGCAATGCCTGCATCCATGATCTTCTGCATGGCATCCAGATACTCCCCGCGATCCAAAGGAATATGGTCATATCCCACCTGCTCAAGCCAGTCCAGGCGATAGAATGTAATGAAGTTCGGTGTGGTATTGTAATAAGGCCTTTCGGCAAGTACGAAATACTTCTCGTCGTTCAGTTCCGTGTAGACCAGCTGGTTATTCTCCACCATTTTGCCATAATAGGTGGGCGCCACCTCCTGGAAAGCGTCCAGATCTATGGTCTGCAGATATCCCTCCTCAGCCCAGGTGGCCAGCTTGTCATAGTCATATTCCATCAGAATGGTAGGGAGGTTCTGGCTGGAAGACAGCAGCGCGTAATCCTGCATGACCTGGGTTCTGGTGATGGGGATGTACTGTACCGTGATATTGTATTGATCCCCGAAATTCTCTTGTACCCATTTGGTCCAATAGTTGTCCTTTACATCCGGCACGCCTTCCGCGCCTCTGTCATACACGGGGATCTTCAGGGTCACATTTTCCGCAAATGCGCTCCACCCCTCCATGCCTGCCCCTTCCGCTGTGCCCGAACTGCTCTCGGACTCCTCGCTCTGGGATACCTCGTCTTCCGAGCCCTGGCTTTCCTGGGATGCCTCAGACGATTTGCTTTCCTCCGAGCTTTCTTTCGTGCTTTCCTCCGGCTGGCTGGACTGGCTGTCCGCATCCCCGCCGCAGCCTGTCAATGCGCCTAATACCATGGCCGCGCTAAGAGTCAGCGTCAGGAGCTTCTGGATCATTTTCTTCTTCATACTCTGTTCCTCCTTAAGAATTTGTTATAAAGCTAAGATCTATAGCCACCCTCTTCGGGAAACTATCTTTATTTACCCTTTCACGGAACCGATCATGGCTCCCTTAACGAAATATTTCTGTAAGAACGGATAGATAATGATGATAGGGACAGTGGCGAACATAATGGTAGCCGCCTGGAGTACCTCCGGCGTGCTGGTCACTGCAGACCCCTCCTCCGCTGCCGTGTTTATCGCTTCCGTTGCCGTGGTCACAAGCAGATACAGCTTATACTGCAGCATTCTCAAATCCGTTCGCATTCTGATGTAATACAGATTGTCGCCGTAGCTGTTCCATCTGCCCACCGCGTAGAACAGACCCAGCGTTGCGAGAATCGGTTTGCTCAGAGGCAGGATGATGTATCTGATAATCTTGAAATAGCTGGCTCCGTCCAAAAAGGCCGATTCCTCCAGGCTGTCCGGAATGCTGGAATGAAAATAGGTCTTCATGACCAGCATGTTGTAGGCGGAATAGATGCCCGGCAGGATAAGCACCCATACATTGTCCAACAGTTGTAAGTCGTTATACAGCAGATAGGTGGGAATCAGGCCCGCCCCGAAATACATGGGAACTACCAGCAGGAACGTAATCACCCTTTTGAAAGGGAGCTCCTTTTTGGAGAGCGGATACGCTGCGCACAGGCAGACCGTCAGTCCAAGAAACGTAAATATCAATGTGACCCCCACGCTGAAGAACAGGGAATATATCATCGTATCATCCTGAAAGACCCTCCGGTACGCCTCTGTGGTAAACCCCTTGGGCCACAGCGTAACCTGTTGCGAGGCCACGAAGCTGTTGGAAGACAGCGACTTTGCCAGCACATGTATAAAGGGCAGGATACATGTCAGACAGATCAGCACGATGATAAACATCATGAGGCCATCGCCCAGCCGGAATTTGTTTATGGCTCTGCTGCCGTCGCCGGCAATGCTTTCCTTTACTTCTTTTTCTTTCTTGCTCATTCGCGTCCCCCTCCTCTAAAACAGTCCTTCCTCGCCCATCCGCTTCGCCATCCAGTCCGTCAGCAGCACCAGACCCAGACCCACCAGCGACTGGAACAGACCCACCGCCGTGGACATGCTGAACCGGTTGCCGGACAGACCTTTCTGGTATATGTAGATGGCCAGCTGGTACTGGTATTCCCTGACCTGTGAATTATCGAATACCTGCAGGGCCTCGAAGTTGCTGCCCATGAGACGCCCCATATTCATGATTAGCAGGGTGACAATGGTTCCCTTGATGCCCGGGAGGGTAATGTGCCACATCCGCTTCCATCTGCCGGCGCCGTCGATCATGGCCGCCTCGTAGAGCTCGCCGTTGATGCTGGTGATGGCCGCCAGGTAGATGATGGTGCCCCAGCCCATTCCGGCCCAGACGCCTATGAGCAGATAAGTTACCGCCCAGTGGGTCTTCTCCGTCAGGAAAGGAATGCCCTCCTGGATAAGCCCCATATTGCGCAGCACCACGTTCACAAGACCCGTGGAGGGGCGAAACAATGTATACGCCACGCTGCCGATGATGGGCCAGGAAAGGAAATGCGGCAGGTACAGGATAGTCTGGGATACCTTTTTAAATCTCGGGTAGCGCAGCTCATTCAAAATCAGGGCCAGGATAATCGGCGCCGGAAAGCTCACCAGCATTCCAAGGACATTGAACACAATGGAGTTCTTCAGCGCTCGGTGGAAGTCCTTGTCCCGGAATACCTTGGCAAAGGTCTCAAACCCCACCCACTCGCTGCCGTCATATCCCTTGGCGGGCTTATAGTCCATGAAGACCATCCGCAGGCCCGGATAGGCAGCGTAGTTCAGAATGAATACCAGGAGCAAAGGAATCGAAACCAGAACCAACAGCTGCCAGGTATGGCGAAAGTTTTTTACCAGGAGCTTTCGCCGGCTTGCAAGGCTCATTTTGTTCATTTTCTTCTCCAACTTGCTTACCCCCTTTGTCTCTCTTTACTTGTTGTGTGCCGCGTCACTATAAGTAGTATTACACAGATTTGTTCACGGTGTCTAAGCAATAGAGTGTCAGTATTATGCAAAAACGAACATTTATCCAAATGTTCGTTTTGCGGAATTTGATTTATTGCATGGGGAAAAAGGATTTTATGCTTTTTTATAAGCATTATGACGAAAAGATTTCCATTTTTTATTGGACACGCCAAAGAATTTTTGATAAACTAACATAAGACTCTTTCGTTGGCCTTTGTAAAGCAGAACATAAAAAGGAGCGTTTTTATGCCGAAACAAAAGCGAACCGTTACAGAATACAGAAGCTACAGTCTTCCCTGGCAGTTTCCTCTTCTGCTGCTTTCCGGGGATCACTGGAAGATTTCCGACATTCCCAGCCACAGGCTGCATTTCCACAATTGCCTGGAGATAGGCATCTGCCACACTTACGGCGGCAGTCTGATGGTGTTCGATGAGCCCGTGCCTTTTTGCAGCGGCGATGTGACCGTGATCCCAAAGAACGTGCCGCATACCACCTACAGCGCTCCCGGAACGGAGAGCCTCTGGTCCTACATTTTCCTGGATCCCCAGGCGCTGTTCCACAATATGCTTCCGGTATCGTGGAAAAACTTCGATTTGTCCCAATACGCTCACCGGGGCATGCAGGTCATCTTCCGGCAGGAGGAATATCCCCAGATTTACCATCTTGCCCTGACTGTCCTGCGGGAGCTGGAGGAGGAAAAGCCCGGCTATCAGATCAGCGCCAAAGGGCTTTTGTTGTCCCTGTACATAAAAGTGGCGCAGGCCTTTGCCGTCACTTCGCAAAGCAAGGCCGCATATGGCTTCCAGGACACGGTCACTACCCCCCCCGAGAATATCCTCGCCGGCAGCCGCGGCCAAGAGCATCCGGAAGAAAAGCGGGGCAACGCCCTGATCATCGCTCCTGCCCTTGACTTTATCGAACACAATTACAGCCAGCAGTTCTCCATCGATTATTTGGCGGATTTATGCCGCTGGAGTCCCACCCATTTCCGCAGGGTATTTCGGGACATCATGCACATTTCCCCGCTGGATTTTCTCAACCGCACCAGAATCTCCAATGCCTGCAACCTGCTGCAGAGCACCGAGGACTCCATCCTCGACATCTCGGAGGCTGTGGGCTTCCACTCTGTCTCCAGCTTCAACCGCTGTTTTATCAAAATCATGCGGATGTCGCCGAGAGAGTACCGGAAGACCACGCAGAATCTGGACAAAGGCTCAAATCCTCCCGATATCGTAGGCTACCCCGGATGGATGCGGCCGGAGGTTCCGGCGAAATAGAGGCTCCTCATCCTGCAGGATCTTCGGCGTCCGGCCCCACCTCCCGCCAGGCCCTGCTTCCCCTCCCTGCCAGACAGCCTTTTGGCAGGCACGTTGCGCTGCTGCCTCGCTGCGCCATTGCCTGCTTATGCATCAGCCCCGGCAGACCCAGGGTTTCCCAAATGCGGGCTTCAGATCGGATGAGCCAAACCTCCGGCCCCTGCAATGCTTTCCCCGGCAGGTACATAATACTGGGCCTGGGCCTCCCACAGCTCCCGATACACCCCCGGCTCTCCTGCCAGTTCCTCATGGCTGCCCCGCTGCACCACCTCCCCGTGGTCAAATACCAGGATATCCTCACAGAAACGGCAGGAGGCCAGCCGGTGGGAGATATAGATGGCTGTCTTCTTCCCCACCATCCTGTCAAAGCCTGCGAAGACCCCGCATTCCGCCTCCGGGTCCAAGGCCGCAGTGGGCTCGTCCATGATCACGAAAGGCGCGTTCTTGTAAATCGCCCTGGCGATGGCCATCTTCTGCTTCTCCCCGCCGGAGAAGTTCACCCCGTCCTCATCGTACTCTTTGCCCACATAGGTATTAAGCCCCTCCGGCAGGTCCCCGAAACGCTCCTTAAGCCCCGCCCGGCCCAGGGCGTCCACAGCTCTGTCCTGTTCCACATGCCCGGAGCTCGCTACATTCTCCCCCAGTGAGAAAGCGAACATCCGAAAATCCTGGAACACGATGGCGAACAGATTGCAGTATTCCTTGTAGTCATATTTGCGGATGTCGATGCCGTTCACCTTGATGCACCCTTCCGTCACATCGTACAGACGGCAGAGAAGCTTGATGAAAGTGGTCTTGCCGGAACCGTTCTTTCCCACGATGGCCATCTTCTCCCCCACCACGAATTTCAGGTTCAGATCCTTAATCACATATTGGTCGGAGCCGGGATATCGAAAGGACACATGCTCGAACTCCACCGAGAATTTATCGTCCCTGCGTTTTTCCAGGGGAAGCGTCCCCTGGTGTTTTTGGTTCTCCAGGCCCATGTAAGTCCGGTAGTCCCTGCAGTTGCCCACTTTCCCTTTCATATACCCCACCTGCCTGATCAGCTCCACAATCGCATCCGTCAGGCGTAAGATACTGGCGGCGCAGGTGACTACGCTGCCGATGGAAATGATGCCGGCCCAGGCCCGCCATCCCGCAAAGGCATAGACCAAAAAGCCCATGAGGGAGGATATGGTCCTGCCTACGCCCTCGCTTACAGACTGGTATCCGGACTCTGTCCTCCACACTTTCCGCACTCTCTCCACGATTTCTTCCGTCTCCCGCAGATAGAGTTCCTGCTGTCCATAGACCCGCAGATCCTTTTGGGATTCGCTGTCCGCAAGCACGGTCATATAATATCTGCGCTTGTTCTCCTCAGGCGCAAGGGCCTTTCTCACCCGGCCGATCTTCCGGTTGAAATGGGCGCCCGACTTATACCCCAGCCAGGTCAGGAACAAAAGCAGGAACAGGAACAGCGCCGACACATACCACGCGCCCGCCTGACCGTGGGCCGCCCGGTTTCCTTTCAGGAACATGGGCATTATGATACCCAGGGATATCAGGATGCTCAGCACATAGGTCAGCAGCTTGTTCACATCGCTTAAAAACACCCCCACCAGCCCAAACCGCATGTAGGGCGCCGCCCCGTTCTGGCGCATGTCATGGATGGCGGCGTCCTCCAGATAGGCATAGTCCATATCCAGGGCTTTCCCGTTCATGGGGCGGTTCTGGATCTCCAGCATGTATTCCAGATGTTGGTTGAACACCTGGGTCATCCTGGCGCCGGCGGCGGAGCAGACAAAGGTCACGCCCAGGCCGCCCAGGGCAATGGTAAACAGACTTGACAGACTCCTCCCTGCATACACCGCGTCCACCAGAACGCCGGTGAGTACCACGGCCACAAAAGGACTGACCGCTGACAGGACAGCCAGCACTATCATGCTTACAAATACTTTTCTATAGTTCTTATATATTTTGAAAATATCCCGCAAAAGCAGGAAAAATCCTTTCCATTCATCCGGCTTCATCAAATATCCCTCCATCCGTTTCCAGCGCCGCGGAAACCTGGTCCCCCATGGCTTCCATCCGTTTTTTGATCTGTTCCCGGTCACGGTAATACTGGCTCTGCATCTCATAGAGTCTGGTATAGCGGCCCCCTGCTGCCAACAGGCTCTCATGGGTGCCCTCCTCCACGATTCTGCCGCCCTCCAGGAGCACGATACGGTCGCAGAACCTGGTGCTGGAGAGCCTGTGTGAGATATAGATGGAAGTCCGTCCCTCCATGGCGGCCCCGTAATGCTCATACAGTTCGTTCTCCGCGATGGGGTCTAAGGCCGCCGTGGGCTCGTCCAGGATGACTAGGGGCGCGGCTTTATACAGCGCCCTGGCAAAGAGGAGCTTCTGCATCTCCCCGCCGGAGAAATCCGCGGCGCCCTCGTTCAGCTTCTTTCCCAGAAGCGTCCTGCCTTTCCCGGGCAGACTTTCGTATTTTTCCAGGAAACCGGAAAGTGCCAGGCTTCTTTCCAGCCGGTTTCGGTCCAGCCGGTTCCCTGCGCCTGCATGGGGCTGCTTTGGTTCTATCGGCTCTGTCGGTTCCGGCGCTTCCCTTGACGCCATTGGCTCTGTCGCTTCCGGCGCTTCCCTTGACGCCACTGGCTCTGTCGCTTCCGGCGCTTCCCTTGACGCCATTGGCTCTGTCGCTTCCGGCGCTTCCCTTGACGCCATTGGCTCTGTCGCTTCCATCGGCTCCCTTGACGCCATTGGCTCTGTCGGTTCCATCGGCTCCCCCTGTCCTCCCTCTCCCCACAGGCCGGTCAGGTTTTCATCCAGGGTAGCCGGCAGCAGAGTGGAGTCCTGGAACAGTACGGCTATAAGTCTGTAGTATTCTTCCCGGCCGTAGTCCCGGACAGGGATGCCGTTTACCAGAATCTCCCCGTCCGTGGGCTGGTAGAAACCGCAGATCAGTTTCACCAGAGTCGTCTTACCCGCACCGTTGAGTCCGATCAGCGCCAGCTTTTCCCCGGGCCTGACAGTGAGATTTACATGGGACAGGACAGTCCTGCCGTCCGGATAGGAAAAGGACACATCCTTTAACGTCACTTCCACCGGGTTCTTGCACATTTCCTCCATGCGCTCCCTGCCCACTTTGGATTCCTCCCCCCAGCTTTCCTCCGTTCCCAGGAAATCCCGCACATAGCCGATGGTGGTGTTCACGGAATTGAAATCCATGACAGTGCGCAACAGCATCTCAAAAGAGAGGGAAAAGCGGCTCACAGCGCCGATGCAGAACACGAATCCCGCTGCCGTAAGCCTGCCGCTTGCCAGAAAATAAACCAACAGCCCAAAGGACACCCCATCCCGGAAGAATTCCAGGAAAGCCCCTGACAGATTCCGCAGCAGATACCATTTATGGATATTCCCGTAGAGCTTCCCTATGCCCTCCAGGGCTTCATCGTATTTTTTCAGGAAGAGATCCAGCATCCGGTAGATGCGGATGTCCTTGCCCGCCGCGCTGTCCATGCTCTGGCCTGAGATATATTCCGCCCTTTTGGCATGTCTGCCGATCTGCCCGAAATACTGCCTGTGCTTCTTCCTGGCCACGTTCAGGAGGTAAAGGTTCGCGCTCAAAGACAGCATCACTGCCAGCACCAGCAAGACATTCTGCATGCCCAGCAGCGCGCCGTACACGGCCACGGACAGGAGATTCACCATCAAGGTAGGCAGCAGCCCCATGGCGTAATTAATCCCTCTGCCGTAGAGTCCTGCGTTCCAGACATTTTCCGACAGGTTCCGAAACGCTTTGTCGTCCAGCTTCTCATAGTCCACCTGCATAATCTTGCCCACATATTTTTTCATAAAATACAGGGAGAAATAGCTCTGTCCCGTGTAGCCGTACTCCTGCATCACCCCGGCCAGGGTGCCCAGAAGCCACAAAAGCCCGGACAATGCCCCCATCTGCGCCAGCAGGCTGCCTATGGGAAGCTTCTCCTCCAACCCCTGAACCAGCACGGAGGGAAGCAGCGTCTGCAGCAGCGTAGATGCCACCAGGGGCAGCGCTACCAGGATGGTGGCAAAAAAGAGCTTTTTGTCCCACTCTTTCATGCATCCCATGTAATAGATGTAATTTCTCACAAGGCCCTGCTTTCCTTTGCCCCGGTCTCCCGCGATATAGAAAGCATTGTTCATAGCTGTTCTCTCCTCCCTGTTGCCATTCGGCGGTTCCTGTCAAGAATAGAACTTTGATTACAGGAAGCTGCACTCGCTTCCTGTAATATGGACATATTCTACCATATTTTCCGCACATGAAAAGATTCGTGCACCAATGGTATCCCACCATGCACGAATCGCAAAAATTTCCACCTGTGGGTTGCTAATCCAATGGCTCGTCTGCATTGCAATAACTTGCATGCAGACGAGCCACTGGATTGCAACCGCACAGGTGGAAAAATTTGTATATTTGATCATTCCAGTGGCAGCGTCACTTCCGTGACAAACACTCCCTCCTCCGTCTGGCGGTTCAGATACCCGTGATATTTTTCCACAATGCTGTCTATTCGCAACAGGCCGAACCCGTGATTCGCCCCTTTTGCGGAAAAGAACTTATCCCCCATCCGCCGGACCCGGCCCTCCATGGAATTGGTCACGCAGATATAGAGCTGTTTTTTCAGGATGTCCACATAGATGCGGATGAACCTGTCCTCCTGCCTGGAAACCTTTCCGCAGGCCTCCATGGCATTGTCCAGCAGGTTTCCCATGAGCACCGACAGGTCTATCCCTGAAATTCCCACATTCCTGGGAACAATGGCAGTGGCATCCACCCGGATCCCCCGCTCCCGCATCAGGGTCAGCTTGCTGTTAAGGATGGCGTCCACCATCAAATTCCCCGTCTTCAGCACGGTCTCCACCCCGGCCAGATTTTCCTCCAGCCGTTCCAGGTAGCTCTCCGCCTCCGCGTATTGCCCCAGGCTCATATGGGCTTTCAGCACCTGGATATGATTGTGGTAATCATGTCTCCAGCCCCGCATTTTACGGTACATGGATTCCACCTCGCTGTAATGCCCGTTCATCATGTCCTCCTGCAGTCGGCTCATCCTGCGCAGCATCACCCTGGGCAGGAAAAACACCCACAGGCCGATGTTGCATAGGAGCAGCAGCACTGCCATTATCCATACAGCCGTCATTTCGGCATCCCCCTGCAATAATGATGAAAATCTGAAAGCCCGGCTCTGCGGCACCGCCAGGCGTTTCGCGCTCTCCTGCTCGAAATCCTAAGGAATCAGAATGATTGCTTTGACAGCAGTGCGCCAAACCGCATGCTCTTTCGGTTTGTGTGCATCCACCCTAAACCTCCAGGCAATTCCGGACCCCCATCCCTGTAAAGCCGTGGGATTCATGGGGATTTCCTGTAAAAGCCCACAAAAGCTTCGTTGACCTGCCGGTACAGATATCGGCTCAGAGGCACCTGGCGCCCATCGTCCAGCACCACCTCCGTCCTCCTTACCGCCGCCACATGCTCCAGGTTCACCAGGTAGGAACGGTGGCATTTCACAAATTGTCCCCCAAGCAGAAGCGCTTCCAGGGTGCCGATGCTGCATTTCAGGCAGAGGCTGTCTTTCTCCAGGCAAAGGAGGCACTGGTGGCCGGCAGCCTCCGCATACCAGATCTTTCCACGGCCTATGCTGACCATGCCCTGGTCGGTCTCTAAGAGCACTTTCTCCTCCGGCTTCCTCCTCTCCCACACCCGGTTCAGCATGGCAAAGAGCCTGTCCTTTTTTACGGGCTTTACCAGGTAATGGAGCGCCGCCACATCATAGCCGTACTCCATGTATTCCTCGTAGCCTGTAACGAACAGGATGGGCAGAGTCTGATCCTGATGCCTGATTTTTATAGCCAGGTCTATGCCGCTTAGCTTCCCCATTTCAATGTCCAGCATCACCAGGTCATAGGCCTTGTCGTCTTCCCAGGCAAACAGAAAGCTCTCGCCGCTGTCAAAAAATGCAACATCTGTCCTCACTTGGGTTTCGTCCGCCCATTCCTGCACATATCCGCCCAAGAGCTGCCTCTGGGCCGCCTCATCCTCGCACACCGCAATCCTCATGATCCCCTCTGTTCCCGATTTCCGCAGAGCGGAAATCCTTTCCATTATACGCCGCTGAACCAAGGCCCCTTACATAAGGCTCCGGTCGCCACCCGGCCGTTTCCTTTATGGAATAAGGTCATAATACCAAAAATGCGTGGGATTGGGAATCTTCAGCTTCCCTGCTCTGCAGCGACAGCGTCTTCCCGGGATGCCGCCAGCTCCCTGCAGATTCTTTCATCGTCCCAGTCAGCATGGCTTTGAAGCATTTCATAAATCGGCCTGACAACGGCCTCTTCTTCCTCTAACATGTCCGCGATTTCTTCCATGGGCATCCTTTTGTGCAGTTTCTTTCTGATCAGATTAACCAGCTTAAGCGTCTGGCCTTCGGCCTTTCCCTCAGCCCTCTCGTCCTCGAACGCCCTGATGATATTATATTTGAATTCCATGTCGTCCTCCCCGTTTCCGGCCCAGCTCAGGATTTCCTCCACCACTGCCTCCTTAAGCCCTTGTCGTGGGGTGTGCTAATGGCGGGCATTCCCTGTTCCCGGATGGCATCTGTACTGTTAGCTTTTGCTGCGGGCTCAGCTTCTCCCACCCTTTTAATCTCTGTCCCCTTTCTTCTTTCCATATCCAGTCCTTTCCTTTCTGAAAGTGAATCCGCAGGAAAGGTATGGGCATCGGCCTTTCCTGCTGTTGTTGTCAGTTCGTTTTCTTTGGGATGTAGGCTCCCGCCCAGCAAGAAGTTTCGATACGATAGAATCCACCTTTCGGGCATCTTCTACTGTCAGGTATTGCGGAAAGACCTGTAGCGGTCTTCTGAATGATATCGGATTTGAATTCTTTGCCTATCTTTAGATTATCATGTACAGCTCAAAATTACAAGGAGAATTTTCATAGGTTAGGCGGCAGCATTCAGTTCTCTGTAAGTCCGTGAAGCCAAGACGGCCGCGGGGGATATGGCAAGGAAAGCGTTTTTTGAGAATTATATGGATTTATGCCGACACGAGGGACTGAAGAATCTTTGGCAGACCGAGCTGGAGAAACAGAACCGAGATTACTCCATCGCCATGAAGATTCCCCATTACATGAAAGCCGCCGGGCTTAAAAATGTGTCCTGCCGCATGAACGACAGGGTTACTTTCCTGGAGCCGGAACAGCCGGATTATAGGGAGCTGCTGGACAGCGTCATAAAGGCGGACCACTGGAGCGACGAAAAGACAGACCGGGAAATCCAGGAGGACATCGGCTATTTCATGAACCATGGCATGAGCCGGAAAGAAGCGGAGGATTACTGCCGCCAGATGAACGGCATCGTGCGGTACCTGAAGCAGCACGCGGACAGCGTCTCCCTGACGCAGACCAGGGGAATCATGATTTCTTATGGGTGGAAGTGACAGCTCCGGCACGGGGCAGACGGCTCCTTTCCTTTAGAGGCATCGCATAAAGCAACCCAGAACTATACCCTCTTTTTCCAGCTATCTTTCTGTTTCACCTGACAGGGCAACAGTGATATCCTTGGCGATAGCGGAGGCTTTGACGCTGCGCCGCAGTATCGGTGACGCACCGGATTGCAAGAAACCGTATGCCGTTTCCATAGCACACATGGGCAATGGCTGCGGTTTCCATGTCAACGGTCAATGGGGGCGAATTCATCACGTATTTTTTGTCGCCCCTCGTCGGTTATGAAAACCTCCCCCGTCACCATTCGTCCCCAGATGACCTTTCCCACCGCCTCCATTCTACGCCCAAACCCTTAGCTAAACCCCTGCCTCCACAAAGTGCACCGCAGAATTGTCCCAATATTTTCGGAAGATAATATTGTCTTCTTTATAAAAATTTAGCTGATACATCCGAAAGGTAACCAAAAAATCTTTAGGCTGCCATTGCTCTTCATAGGAATACTGATATTTCATTCCCACCTGCCGCATGACCCCGCCGCTGCGGGGATTTTTGATGTCATGGGTCGCCGTGATATAGGGGAGTCCGTCCTTTTTTACCTGAGCTATGACAGCTTTCCCGGCTTCCGTGACGATTCCCCGGTGCCAGAACTTTCTACGGAGCCCATAGCCGAAATCATGGCTTTCGTCCATGTCCACCTTTATGTAGCCAATGGGATAGTTATCCTCTTTCAGACAGATGGCATAAGCATAGGCCTGGGGCTTTTCGTATTCTGCCGCATACCTTGCCACAAAAAAGGCCCGCGCCTCCTCCATGCTCTTCAAAGGGAACCAGGGCAGAAAGGTGTTGACCTCTTTGTCTGCCAGTATCAGATACAGTGCTTCTATGTCATTTTCCGTGAATCTTCTCAATATCAGCCTCTCTGTCTCCAGCTGCGGCGTATTCCTGCATGCCATATTATTCCCCCATCGCAGGCAGCTTTTTTCCAGTCTCATGTACAAGATCGGATACGGATTGCCCTGCTCGACATGATCCGTCCGTTTATAGACATGAAACAGGTGCGTTTCCTTTACGTTGTTTGGTTAGATTCTATCATTAATACTTTATCAAATCAAGGCTTTTCATGAGGGCAGGAGAGTAGATTTATTTTCCCCTAGAGCGGTGCTCCTCAAACTCATACCATCCATCCGGCACAAACCCTTTCGTATCCGTATTCATAATGGGAAAGGCAATTCCGTACCCCGGGTCATTGTGCCGGAAGCTGTCAAAATGCACCGCCATGTAAGCCAGCTCCCCGGAAAGGTCATCGTACTCCTGAAAACGGGAAAAGGTCTTTCTCTCCCTGTTTGAAAGATCGGCAGTCTCGATTTCCGAATACCGGAAAGCCATGCGCAGCAGGCGGATATTGTTCCTCTGCGTCTGCCCTGTAGTCCTGGAAAGAGCCTGGTCAAAAAGCCGGTATATGCGCTCCTTATCCACATGTTCGATCATGTATTTACCCGCAAAGCCAATGATGCTCTCACCGTCCAGAGTCTCCTCCATGATACGAACCGCCTCCCCTATCTCCTCTCCCCCTTCTCCGAACAGTCTGCAAAGCGCCTCCAGATTCTGCTCTAGGGACAGGGATACATCATATGCTGTTCTGCCGAAAGTATAGAGATTCACCAGATGGTTCCAGAGATTGAAGCATTCTATCTGAGTCCCCGCCCCCGCAATGTCCAGCTCGGCAAAGCGTTTCCATATGCTCTGTATCTCGTCTGCCATGGGTATGATGCGCTGTCTGTTGCCGTATACACCCATGTAATAGTCATAATAAACTACCCGGGCTCCGGCTTTCTTCCACTGCATCAGATTGGATTCGAATTCGGTGTGAGACAGGCAGGAACCATCCGGCCGGCCGCAGGTTCTCTGCTCCCGTCCCCAGGCCGCTTCGTCAATCTGCTGGCAGGGGGACGGCTGCCATCCCTCCGGACATTTCCACAGATCCACATACACCAGCATGTCCATCCTTATCCCGGGTCTGGCAGCGCTGACCCTCTTCGCCACCTCATTTTGAAAATACGCATAATTTTCCACCTTGCTGTATTTGGAACATTCCGCACAGCAGCACTGGGGAAAAATGCCGTCATTGGGCCAGAAAGCTATGGTGTCCACCAGAGGATTCTCGTCCGTCCAGCTGATCAGGTTCTCCGATATCTGCCGGATACAGCCGGCATTGCGGCTGCAGTAGATCCATTGCCCGGTGTGATCTTTTTCGTCCTTTGGCCGGTAGCGCATGCCGTCCGGATTCAGCCTGTAGTATTCCGGATGGTTCACATAATAATGTTCCGGAAAATACTTATTTCCGAAACAGGGCAGCCACATTCCGGATGACTCATGATGCCCCACGCTCATGCGGATTCCCCGCTTCTCAAGTTCCCCGGTCAGACCCGTCTCCTTGTAAGCCTCATA
Organism: Lachnospiraceae bacterium; assembly: GCA_022799755.1. GTDB lineage: Bacteria > Bacillota > Clostridia > Lachnospirales > Lachnospiraceae > Acetatifactor. The sequence goes on along the minus strand of JAAWOU010000035.1, from coordinate 12,150 downwards.
GACGCTGGCCCAGGTGAGAATACGGTTATACCTGTTTTTTGCCAGCCAGTCCGCAAAAGGCAGATTCAGTTCATGATACGGGTTTCCCGCTGCCTCCCCATACTGAACAATGGCGGTTCGGTAGGGACGGTCCGCGCCGGCTTTCACATAGCGGCCATCCGGCAATGTCAGTCTGTCATATGCAGGCACAATTTCCCCCGCGCATATCCCCGGCCTGCTGTATGCCGCCAGGCAGCAGCCCAGGAACCGTTCCAGGAATTCATATACCCCGTACACGGTTCCCCGCTCCCAGTCGTCAAACCCTTCGCTTCCCGCAATGAGCAAGTCGCTGCCTCGAGCCTCTATGAGAAACCCTTCCGGCCCCGTAAGAACCTCCCGGAATTCTTCCTGGGTAATCAACGCGGCTGCCTCCAAATTCCTGACCGGTCCGCCGATATAAATGTGGTTTGCGCCTTGGGGCCGTTCATCGGCCCGCCCCGCCCCGATGCCGAAGATACGGTTTAAATAAGCGGCCAGTTCATCGGCGGCGAACTGTTCCCTGGGGGTGGGCGCCAGGGGAGAAACAATATATGTGGGAATCTCTTTGGACAAAATCATATGCAAGCCTCCTGCCTAGGCCGCTGCACAACGGCTCTGAAAATCTCCCCTGCAGCCGCCCTATGGCAGCGTCTTATGGAGCACATCATTCACCCTTTCCTGCGCCTGCCGCTTTCCCCTACGCGTCCAAAGACCATGGACTCTCCGGCATAGGCTCCCTACACACCCAGGCGCCGTTTGTAAAGTCCGGTACATAGACCGGCATGCTTCCCTTGGCGATGGATTCCTCGGTAAGGCAGGTGATGGACATCCAGGTCGCAGAGTCGTAAACATCGATGGGCAGTGGGATATGGTGCTGTATACTGTATATAAATGCACGGAGAACCAGATAATCCATGCCGCCGTGTCCTCCGGTCACCCCATCGTTCAGAAAACGATCCCAGATGGGATGTCTGTATTTCTCCAGGTAGGGATCCGCATTCTCCCATTTATGCTCCACGATCTCATTGGCTTCCTCTTCCGTGGTAAAGCTCTCCGGCTCAAAGTACATGGAATGATTGATCTCCATCCAGATTCCTTTCGTCCCATGAACTGCGTTGTTGCGGGTGTAGGGGCGAGGCAGAGAGGTGTCGTGCACAATGGTAACCGTCTCTCCTCCGGCGCATTTGATCACCGTGGTCACCACGTCTCCCAGGGCATGTCTGTGCCAGATAGGGCTGTTCTCTCCATAGCTCTTCGCCGCGCGCAGATCCAGTCCCCGGCTTCTGGACGCCGTCGAGGTCAGCGTCAGGAAACGGTTCCCCCGATTGATGTTCAGGTATTTGGCCAGGGGGCCGATCTCATGGGTGGGATAGAGATCCGCATTGCGCTTCATGTGATGGAGGGAGCGCTGATATCCCTCGTGGATCTTCTCGGCCAATCCCCGCAGGTCATGCTGGTAGCTGCCCTCAACGTGGATGATCTCCCCGAACAAGCCTTTGCGGATCATGTTCAGGACTGCCAGCTCATACTGCCCGTAACAGCAGTTTTCCAGGATCATGCAGGGCGTTCCCGTCTCCTCATAAGCGTGAACCAGATCCCAGCACTGCTGGATGGAGGAGGTTCCCCCCACCTCGAATCCGGTATACTTTCCTGCTTTCATGGCAGCAATGGCGATCTTCGTGTGGTCATTCCAGGAAGTGGCGATGACTACACCCTCGATGTCCTCCCGTTCCAGCAGTTCCCGGTAGTCCGTATAACAGCTTACCGGATAGTCCGCGTGTTCACGGATCACTTTCAGTCCCTCTTCCATTTTCTCCGGTCTGACATCGCTGAGTGCCGCAATCTCCACGAATCCCATTTCCGCCATTGTCCCGATCAGTCCTACGGCTCTTCCGCCCACGCCGATGACACCGATTTTTACTGGCCGATTGTCTAAATTTTCTGTCATAATTATCTTCTCCTATTCCAGTTCCGTCTCTACACTCCCGGGCATGTCCCGTCCCGAGACTGTTTTTCCAGTGCCGCATTCTTTTTATATCTTCGCAAAATGAATAAGCATGGAGCAGTGGGGCTGCAGGGTGGTTTGAAATGTGTCCGTACAGATTCCCAGATCCTCCCCGGTCCAGTGCTCCTTTGCATGGTGTTTTCCTGTCAGGGGAACGGTAAACCGTCTCTGTCTTTCTCCCCAGTTGATCAGGGCCACCGTGCGGGTATCTTGCTCATATCCCTGGTCAATGATGCCGGGAATCCAGGATTCCATCAGATCCAGCGGCCTGCCCGCCCGGGTGGTTCGGGGGAACAGGGCCGCATATTGCCCGATCTGGCTCTCTGTCAGCAAAGGCAGTTTATCGGAGAAAAACAGCGCTCCTCCTGCCACATATATGGCTGTCAGGAAAGTCCGGATCTCTTCGTCCGTGCGGGTACAGTTCCTGCGGCAGTCCCCGTCCTCATTCTCCCTCTTTCGGACCATCAGGCAGTCCGCATCCGACAAAAACAGTTCTTCGTTCATATAATAACGTTTGAACACTCTGTCAAAGGCTTTCACCAGGGATTCCCAGCGTTCGAATATGTCCACAGAGATCCTGGACCCGTCCACAAACTCGGCAACCTCAAACAGCGGGCAGGTACAGCCCAGCAGGTAGGTATCCGGATGACTGGCTTCCCTTGCCAACCGGAAATACTCCCGCACATTTGTAAGAGAACCGGCTTCCGGATCATGATAATGCCCTCTTGTCATGAAATGGGTGACAATATCAATCTTCAGATAACGGTACCCCCAGTCGTAGGTCAGTTTGTGATACAGTTCGCGGATATAGGACTGTGCCCCCGGGTGGGTAGCATCCAGCATGGCGCAATTCTCATGAAGAATCAGTTCTCCTTTGTGGTCCTTGATAAACCATTCCGGATGTGTCCGCACTGTCTCCCCGTCCTGTTCAAAGTTAAACGGTGACAGCCAGAGTCCCGGCTTCAATCCGTAAGAGCGAATCACCCCGGCATATGCTTTCATCCCTTTGGGAAATAATTCTTCCTTTACCGCCCCATTCTGATTGCCGTATCCCCATCCGCTGTCAATCTGAAACACCTCCATGGGCACCCGATCCCGAATCCTGTCAATGGTCTCCAGATTCTCGGTAAGCATCCTCTCGTTGATATTCTCCATATAATAATACCAGGAACAGAACCCCACCGGGGCGGCCTGGCATCGGTTTTTAAACCGGTTAAATTCTTTCAGGAAACGGGAATAGGCCGGCAGCCCCTCTGTCATATGCTCATAAAAGGACAGCAGCATCCAGTCGGAACAAATCCGCTCCCCCTCCTCCAACCTGTCTTTCTCCACAATATGCCGAAATTCCACGCTTCCGTCTTCTCTGGCAAAAACGCGCCCATAATAGCGGTCAAATGTGACGAAGCCCAAATTCAGCGCCTGTCCGCTGCAGTCCACTAACGGCATGTGCACTGCGCTTTCACAGAAACCGTTTTCCACAAAGCGCATGATGTCGGTTCTGGAATTCATGTCCATCACGCCCACATCGCAGCTGACCCCATGGTACATGGCCCGTTCCAGACGGTTTTCATAGATTCCGCCCAGAGAGATCACGGTATCCGGCGTCTTGGCTGCTCCCATATTCTGATATTCCGTGCGCAGCAGTGCCTGCCTGTCCGTCAATGCGGCATACAGTCGGCTGTCCGCGCACTCGGCAATAAAATATCGCACCTTTTCTCCCAGCGCAGAAAAATCCTTTTCTCCGGAAAAAGGGGCGCACTCCCTTACACTCCACTGCTGCTTTGGATAACTCTTCAGGACATTGTATGTAGATCCCCAATAACGACTGCCTGTATAGATTGCGGTAAGCACCGCGCTTGCGTCCTCCCGGACAATGGCCGGCCTGTCATTTCTAATCTCTACTATCATATCTGCTTTCCCATTCCGCATCTTCCCCTCCGGTTCCGGCACATGTGCCGCTGGTTTTATACCCGGGAAGATGCTGTCTTTATTCCCGCGAGCAATGAGTCAAGTGGGCATGCCTGCATGCACATTTGACGAATGCCGCGAGGGTCAAATACCAAAGTGTCCTTCGGACACTTTCTGCTCTGCAGCGCTGCAAGATTGATACCCCGTTGCTTGCAGCGGGGTCTTTGATTCCTTTCGATTCTCTGCGATCCAGTCCTGCAGTCTGCAGTTTTCGTTTCTGGAAAATGCCCTTCGGAAAGAATACTCGCTGGTATATCCAACTGCCTCCGCTACCTGCGCCGGCGTCATCTCCGAACATGCCAGAAGTTCTTTTGCCTTGTCCAGGCGCAGGGATGTCAGATAGGCCAGGAAGCTGACCCCCATGGCCTCCTTGCACAGCCTGGAAACCGTGGAAACCGACAGCCCCCACCTCTGGCCCAGATCTTTCAGCGACAGCTCCGGGTCACAGAAATGCGCATCAATATACGCCACAAGTTCTCTTCCCCGCAGATCCTCCTCCGCCCCGTCTTGCTGCTGTAGGCGCTGTACCATCCGGTACCATGCATGAGAGATCCCCGCGATTCCCGGTGTATCTGCCTTTTCCGTCTCTATCTGAAGCAGAACATTTGTACGTTCCATAGTCAGAAGCCTGACCAGCTCCACCGTCTCTTCCAGGTCCGGCGTTCCCTCTCCCGGATCATAGCCGATGATTAAAGCCAATTGGCCTGAACCGATGCGGACTTCTTCCGCCGCATCCATCAGAGGCTGCAGCTCCAGAAACAGATCCAGCACGCTGACCGGCTCTCCTGTCTCCGCTTCCGGCTGAATGAGCCAAACGAAATAAGCCATTTCCTCCGTAAAAGGGATCTCCAGCGTCTCAAACCAGGACAGCCCTCCCTGTACAAACTTCTCGTCCCCGGACAGGATCAGCAGCAGCGCATACTGTTTTGCCTGCTTCGAATTTTCCTGCAGGCTCTCCTGCAGACTCTTTTTCTGTAAATAAAGTGTTTGTACAAAGTTCTCGATCTGCTCGAACTCCGTTACCCCCCCACCACGATTCTCAAACCCATCTCCCGCCACTTTACCGATCTTTCCCACCAGATTCTGCAGCGGTCTTATATTGTGCAGCGACAGCAAAAAGGACAATAATGCCGCCAGTGCCAGCATCAGAAGCATGACAGCCATAAAAGTCCAGGTCAGTCCGTGGCTTTCCCCCAGCAGCTTAGAGGGATCCTGGCAGGTAATCCGGTAACGCAGCGGAAAAACACTGGAATCTATCTCCTCCGTCCACCCCTCCGGAATCTCGCGGCTGTTGAAAAAGACTGCCTCACCCGAAAGATTCAGCACTTCAATCCCCACAACCGTCTCTCCTCCCAGCTTTGCCAGACTTTGGTTAAATGCCTCCCTGTTCAGAATGAGGATCAGGCTGGCCGGCGGTTCCTCCACATTGATCAGATTGCTGATTAGCGCCAGGTTCTGGGTTCCGGTGTTGTACGCCTCTTCCCCGAAAGCCATGATATTTCCCTTTACCCTGGCAGCTTCCAGCACGGCGTCCAGATCCAGATCGCACTTTCCTTTCATGCAGGCCTTATATTCACTCTCCGTAAACCAGCCTCTCTGGCTCAGCACGGCCCCCCTGTCCGCCATATACAGCGCAATATCCGAAATAGCGCCGTCCATAGTGAAATAGCGCGTTAGTTCCGCCTGGCATTCCAGCCTCTGCAGATCATCGAACTCCCGCAGAAAAACCTCCGAAGAGGAAGAAAGTTTCTTCACCCATGTGATCATTGAAATATCGTTTATCAGTTTTCGGATTTCTTTTAATTTTGCATCGATTTCCACACTGCAGTTCTTTGCCGTATTTTGATACCGGATTTCGATCTTCTCCAGCTGATTACTGCTCATTATATACAGAAATACCAAAGTGGCAACCGTGCAGATCACATAAAAAACAGAGGTGAACAGCCTCATATTATGCCAGAAATACTTACTGAACCTTTTATTTGCCATCTGTTCACCCCCGTATGCCAGCGGGCCGCAACTGCCCGTTTACATTATGATACAATTTTCAAATTCCCATAGCAATCCTTAGTTCTGGCTCTGAACGAAACGGTCGTAGCGGGCCTGCTGAACCGCGATCAGCTCATCCAGTCCCAGTTCTTTCAGTTCTTCCAGATAAGAGTCAAAATCATCCAGAGAAGCGGTTCCCTGCGCCAGCTTTATGCACAGTTCATCCGAGTAGGTCTGAATTCCGGTCTGCACTCTGTTGATGGTCTCGTTTTCTTCGTCCGTAGCCATGGCCAGGAAGTTATCCAGCATCAGCGGACACCACTCTTTGTAGTCAACGCCCTTCTCCAAAGCCTGAATCTTCAGTTCGCTCTTGTTTTCCGTTCTCTGCTGCTCTTCCCAGGCTTCCTTGGTGGGATAATCCACGCTGGTCTGTATACGGGGCAGCAGACCGCCCCACAGAGGCGAACCGCTGGAACGCTTTGCAGCGCCTTTCTCCTCGTTGGTCATGCTGTTTATCAGAGACACTTTCATGCCGTCCCTTACTTCGAAATCCTTTCCCTCAATGCCCCAGGTCAGAATATCGCTGTATTCCTCCGAGTAAATCATATCCAGGAACTTTACCACGCCTTCCAGATCCGTGCAGGCTTTGGTGATGCAATAGCGATCCCATACCAGTTGGGAAGTCTCCACTTCTTTCCAGGGCACGCAGCCTTCCGCCGCATCTGTCAGTGTAAAGACAGGTTCATAATCAACCCCCTCTGTCCCATTGGTCACATAAGCATCCAGATAGGTGGCGCCATCATATGCGTACCAGGAGCCTACCAGATTATCCGCCAGACGCTGGTTCTGCAGGTCTGTGGAGCCAACAGTGGCAGAGTCAATGATGCCGTCCTGAATCAATTGATTGACATAGACAAAATAATCTTTCACATGATCCTGATACCAGGGAGAGACAATCTTGCCGTTTACGGTATCCAGCGCCACGATTCCGTTTCCGAGACCAAATACCTGTGCCAGGCCGTTTGCAAAGGTCTGGCAGTCCACCAGAATGATCTCATCCTGCTGCCCGTTTCCGTTCACATCCATCTCACGGAAAGTATGGAGCGCGTTAGTGAAATCCTCCAGTGTCTCGGGCATCTCCAGGTTTGCCTTATCCAGCCAGTCTTTTCTGATCTGGATGCCCAGCCCCTGTACGACTTCCTTACCCTCGTAGGTATTACCCTTGTGAAGATTGGTGAGCCAGTATATCTCTCCCTCGCTGGTCTGAATCAGCGGATAGCCGGTATTGTATTTTTCCTTGTACATCCTCTCGATATTGCCGTTGCTGTACTGCCCGATCAGTCCGCTCAGTTCCTGAATCGTCCCTTGTTTTCCCATGGCTATCAAAGAGGCATCATCGATGGGAGACACATTTACGATATCAGGCAGGCTGCTGGAAGACATGCGTGTCTGAATCATCACCGTGTACTGATCCTGGGGAACCGCCTCAATCTCCAGCTCCAGTCCGTTCTCCGCCAGCATATCCTGGAGAGCATGCCATACCTCATATTCTTCCCTCTCCTCGTACTTGATAAACTGATTTCCGGGATCCGGTCCCAGAATCGTCAGCTTGTGGACTTCTCCGCTCTGTGCCGGCTGTCCCTGGTCTGACGGCTGTGATTCATCTGAAGACTTTTCATTCGACGCCTGGCTTTCCGGAGAAGACTGCCCGCTGTCCGAACTGCTCTGTCCGCCCTGATCCCCGCACCCTGCCAGCGCTGCGGTCAACAGTGTCAAGGCCAGAACGGCTGCCGTGGTTTTCATCCTTTTTCTCATTTTTTGTACCTTCCTCTCTCCTTTTGATTGCGTTATATAAAGTCAGCCCTTGAGGGAACCGACCATGACGCCTTTGATAAAGTATTTCTGGAAAAACGGATATGTAAAAATAATGGGCAATGTGGTAAAAATAATCATGGAATACTTCAGCTGCGTGGCCGAGAACATCTTCTCCACCGCATCCGCGATCTCCGTGGAATTCAGCTTGCTCAAATCCACCGACATCTGCACCAGCACCCTTTTCAGATACATCTGCAGGGGCTGCAGATCAACCGAGGGCAGGTATACCTGCGCATTGAACCAACTGTTCCACATCCCCACAATACTGTATATACTCACCACTGCCAGAACGGCTTTGGATATGGGCAGGAAAATCTGGAACAGGATACGCAGATGCCCCGCTCCGTCCATTCTGGCCGACTCTCTCAGTTCCTCCGGCAAACCGGAGAAAAAGGTTCTGACCAGAATCAAATTCCAGATATTGAAAGCCGACGGCAGTATGATAGCCCATCTGGTGGCATAGAGTCCCAACTTGTTGATCAGCAGGAAAGACGGAATCAATCCCCCGCCGAAGTACATGGGAATCAGCAGGAATGTCACGAAAAACTTCCGTCCTCTCAGCCCGGATACGGTCAGCGGATAAGCCCCCAGTACAGAGGTTATCAATATCAAAAGCGTACTGGATACCGTGTAAATAATGGTATTGCCATAGGCTCTCCACATCTGTGAATCTTTAAACAAAATTGCATAGGAATCCAGCTGGAATCCTTTCGGGAAGAGGAATACCGACATGGAGTTCACCGCTTCCGGCGCGCTGACTGACATGATAAATACGTAGTACATGGGATATAAAGTCACCAGGCAGACCATTCCGCAAAACAGGACGCAGAAGACGTCAAATGCCCAGGAGCCGTTCTTTACATGAGATTTTATTTGTGTATTTTTCGCCATTTTTATTCTCCTATTTCAGTCTTATTCCAGCTTTATTCCAGTTCCGCAGCCGGCCTCATACCGGCCCGGGCTGCATGGTGCAGGCTGTTTTGCCGCTCTACCAGAGGGAGTAGTCTGCCACCTTGGCCGAGACCTTATTGGCTATGAAGACCAGCGTGAAATTCAGCACGGAGGTAAACAGCCCCACGGCTGTACCGAAGCTGAACCGGCCTCCCAGCAGGCTGTCACGATACACATAAGTCCCTATTACATCCGCGGTCTCATAGGTGGCCGGATTATATAACAGCAGAATCAGATCCGTGTTGGTTCCCAGCATTCCGCCTATGGCAAAGATAAGCAGCAGCATGATCGTAGGCTTAATCGACGGAATCGTGATATACCACATCTGCTGCGCGCGGTTGGCTCCATCCATCTTCGCCGCCTCGTACAGATTCATGTCTATGGAAGACATGGCCGACAGATACAGGATGCTGTCCCATCCGAAACTCTTCCACACGTTTGTCACCGTATAGATAACGGGAAAAGCTTTGGGATCCATGTTAAATGCCTTTACCGACAACCCCATCATCCTGCGCACCGTATTGACCAGTCCGTTGGTATCCAGGAAAGAAAGCACCATGCCGGCCACGATGACGGTTGATATAAAATACGGGAGGTAGCTGGCCGTCTGCACAATCTTTTTATAGCGCGAAAGCTTAACCTCATTCAGGATCAGCGCAAATATAATGGGTATGCTGAAACCAAACAGCAGATTCAGCCCGTTGAGAACCAGGGTATTGCGTATCAGCCTGGGAAATGTCCTGGAGGAAATAAAGTCCATAAAATGCTTCAATCCCACCCATCTGGTACTGCCGTCGAAGGCAATCATGGGCGCTCCGGGAACGTACTCCTGAAAAGCGATCACAATTCCATACATCGGTATGTAACAGAAAATAAATATCAGAGCAAAAGCCGGCAGCATGATCAGCATCAATTCCCATTGTTCCCGCCAGCTGACTTTTTTTCTGTAACCCTTTTTACGTTTCATGCCTCTCGTCCTGACTGTTTTCTCTTGGACCCCCATTCCGTCTCGCCCCTCTTCTTTTTGTTCAACATTACCATATTTTTTGTTCAAAATCTGGTTTTTATTATAACAATGCCATCTCAGAAAGTAAATAAACAATATTTTCATGACGTCACAATAAAATTGTTCTCCTAAAATGCCTTATTTTCTGACATTTTTACACAGATCTTCATTTAATTCCACATGCCTGAAAAAATGGTTCCATCGCCTGATTCGTTATGTCTGCCTCTGGGCAGGTTCCTATTTTATAGTTGTAGCTATCAGGAAGACTATCCCGTAGTGAATGTATGAGAACATGTCATGTTTTCTGTTAGATTCATTGCAGGAAGCTGCATTTGCTTCCTGCATATTTTAGAAGTGTGCGCTCTAGGGCGCAGTGCGCCATAAGGCGCACAAGAAAGCAAAGTAAAACGCTTGCGAAACGGATAAAGCAGCAGTATCGGCAAAGCGCATAACTGGCCGGGAAGAGCACCTCCCCCATTGGCGGCGCTGCCTCCCCGGCCAGCCTGTGATAAATGTCTGTAAATACAGCATGTATCATGTAATTGTTACCGGATAAAACAAGGTTATTCTGCGGAAAAAGCAGCCGGAAGACTTGCGAGCTGTACCTTACACTTCTTCTTACAGCATGCGATTCCATATTTTAAAATCGTATTCATCTCATTTTCCAGCAGTAATTCCCCATATCCCATTCTCTCAATCTGTTCCAGGGCGTCAATACACCCTTTCTCAAGATCTCCGTTCTTCGCATACTTTACCTTGATGACAATCCCTACGCCCTCTTCCTCCAGCTCCACCAGGATATCGCTATACCCGTCGCCGGACTCCACATTGGATGTCACCACCCAGTCTTCCCTGTGGCTTAAGAGCCCCAGAAGAATTCCGTGGTAAAAATTTTCTTTCTTCGCGTCCTGTACTGCCGTATCGCGGATGCTGATGGTTTTGTGCAGGTAGGCGTTAAACTGCCTTTCCACTGCGTCTGCGTCCCCCTGGGGAAATGCGGCGCAGAAAGCGTCCAACCGAGACGTATCCTTACGAGCCTCCTCCTGGAACCATTCCTGTACCTGCTCTACAAAAATCTGGCGAATTTCCAGGTTTGGTATGGCTAATCGGTATGTGTCGGCGGTTTCCGCCCCGCGCTGGGTCAGATAGCCGGTGGTGAAAAGCACGCTCCACAGATTGTCTATGCTGTCGTACAGCTCCCGGTAAGTCAGTTCCTGGCGGATGCGGTGGGTAACAGTCTCTCCGGCCACCAATGCTTCTATCTCACGCCTTGTCCCGGGCGCTGCCATACGGATAAACTGCCGGATGATATGGTTTCCGCTGGTATTGATCCAGTAAGCCCTTGGGAAAGCTTTCGGTTCTGCACGCAGCAGATCCACATAATTAATCACATCCCATGGACAGTACACCTCTGTTTCTCCGAAACGGTATCCATCGTACCACTTCCGGATTAGTTCAAATTTCTCTTCCAGATGATAGTATTCCAGCAATTGTTTTACATCACCTGTGTTAAAGCCAAACCAGGATGCAAATCTGCTATGTGTTACAGAAAATACTTTCAGGTTGTTCAGCCCGGTAAAAATACTCTCCTTGGCAATGCGCAGACACCCTGTTAATACTGCAAAATAAAGGCTGTCATTGGTCTTCAGCGCCTGGCCGAACAGATTCCGGATCAGGGTGACCATTTCGTCATAATAGCCGTACTGCTGAGCCTTGTCCAAAGGCACATCGTATTCGTCGATCAGGAGGATCGGCTTCTGTCCGAAGTGCTTGCAGAGCAGGCCTGACAAAGTACGAAGACTGTCAGTAAGCATGTCATCTGACATGGAAAACTTCTGGCGTCCGGTGGAATCCAATGCTGTCAGCTGCCTGTAGCTTTCCTTTTCATCATTGGCCAGATTCGGGCTGTCCATGAGATACAAAAACCGCATGGCTTCATTCCCGATAATGGTGCGCAGCATAGCTTTCGCCCCGGCGAAGTCCATTGCGCTTACCCCTTTCAGGGTAACCGAAATCACGGGGAATTTTCCCATGTATTTTTCGCAATAGCCTCTTTCGGCGCTGATTTCCAGACCGCCAAACAGCTCGCTGTTGCATCCGTATTCGAAAAAATAGCGGAGCATGTTCATATTCAGCGACTTGCCGAACCGCCGGGGGCGGGTGAAAAGGTTCACTTCTCCCCAATTATCCAGCAGTTCTTTGATCAAGCCTGTCTTGTCCACATAATAAAAGCCTTCCGTTCTCATTTTTTCAAAGTTTTCGATGCCAATGGGAAGTTTTACTTTTTGATTCATACCCATGATCCTTTCGCCTATACGAAATACAATATTTTTATTGA
>JAAWOU010000034.1 GCA_022799755.1 Lachnospiraceae bacterium | reverse complement strand
CAAATGCGTGTTTAACTCATTAATCTGCCCCTGTATCCCAGACGTAACCCCCGCCAGGTACCCCAGCTCCGTGGCCGTCACGGCGGATGCCGCCACCTTGCCGCCGGTATTCGCCACCAGCGCCCGGTTTGCCGTCAGATTGGCTCCCAGCAGGCTGCTTGCCGCTCCATTGGCCAAATCCGCAAGCCACTTCATAATCTTTCCAAACGATACGGACAGCTTTTCTTTTGATGTAAGGTTCGCTCTGGAGGATGCCTGCGAAAAAGTGGAAATCACATTGCTGGCATCCCCTGTAGGTGCAAGCTTTCCGGTCCATGATGCCTGCTGCGCCGCGGTTACATGCTTAGTTGTGTCCTGCGCATGGCTGGTAAACTCAGCCGCCGATGCCTTTTTGCCGATGGCTGCATCCAGGGCGTCCATGATGGTCTTGTGCGCTGCGATGGCATCCGCCACCTCTTTCAGGGTATCCAGTGTGGACGGCGCTCCATTTATCAGGTCTGCAATCTTCTGGTTGGTGTACGCTGTCAATTGCTGATACAGGGCGTCCAGTGCCGCCTGCTGAGCCGTAGATATAGGCTTGTTTACATCGGCCGTGTCATCTGCATTTCCAAGGCCTACCTGTGCCTTTGTCACCTTATGCGGATTACTTTTGTCTCCTTCATGGCTGTTAAATGCATCATTTAACAGCTTTTTCACTGCATCTATGGCTGCCTGCTGAGCTTCAGACACCGGTTTTTTCGTATCGGACGTGTTATCCACATTACCTAGGCCCACATGGGATTTCGTTACATGATGCGGATTATCCATATCTTTGACATGGGCATCCAAAGCTTCTGCGGCCTCCTCCGCCGTGGCAGCGATAGCCTCCTCCAGGCACACTACCGTCTGCTCATAGTCATCGTATCCCACATATAGTATGCCAGGATTTGATACCGTAATATTCGCCACATCCGATACGTTAATGGTCAGACGAATCCGCTTCCTCGTTGTCTCCACACCTGTGGTGCTGACTATGTATTGCGCATCGTCAGTACAGTTATCATACGCATACAGCTTTTCCCCCTCATCCGTTGTGACGATTATCCCTATCTCACGGAAATAGTAATCATATTCCACTTCGGGTATGTCTACAATTATCGTACATTTCCCGTTCTCCCCTGTGTCCGTTTTTAAATCCGTAATCTCGTACAGCTGGTGCACAAGCCCTTTCAGCGTCCGAAAATTCGCAGGCGGCTGCCCGTCTCCCACCGCCACCGACTTTATGTTCATTCTGTTCGCAAGCTGCGCAGCGTTCAAAGCATTCTGCCCGTCCACTGTCAGCGTCAATCCGCTCCATGCCATCTCTTTGTCCCCCTATCTCTGTCTTATTTCCAGTATGTCTCCCTGTTCCATAATCCCGCCGCTGTATACCCTCAGTCCTGAGGTCACAGGCTCATACACGATCTCAGCCGCCATATTCACAGGCAGCATTGCTGCCAGCAGGTATTTCAACTCCTCTACCTGACTATCGTCCGCGGAATATATCACCACCAATAGCCCGTATCCGTCCTCAAAGTCAGGGTGCAAAGAGAAACTGCCGCTTCCGCCAAGCAGCCTCTCCAGCTTTAACCCAAGCATCCTCATGGTATATGGGGCTTCATTGTGCCACCTGCTCAGGACCCTTGTCCGGCGCATCTCAACGGTGTCCCCTTCATAGGGCCTGATACCCAGTATGTTCTCAAACCGCGAAATCCCCCACTCGTCAGCCGTCTCAATGAATTCGTTTTTCAAAACCCGGTCCGCCGCCTGCCAGACCCGCAGAAATTCCGGATTCTCAGCCTCCAGCGTGACATGAGTCTCCCTATAATCCGCCAGGAACAAAGGCAGATAGGAGACAAGGTCCACTTCTCTCATCATCCGCTCACACCTCCAAGCACCGGAATCTCATATTCCCCCAGCTCCAGATTGTTCCCCGCACCATTTAGGGAGGTCTCCCGCACGTCCAGGACGCCGGGGACATTCAGGAGCCTGGTGTCAATTTGGCTGATTCTCACAATCAAATGGGAAGCATCCGCCCATTCCTTTCTAAGTTCCAGAAAATAGGCTGAAACCGCCTCTTCCAGGGAACTTTGGAGATTTCCCCATCCGAATCCCGGTTCAAAGGTCAGGTTTGTCTGAATGAATATTTCCTTTGCCTTTGCACTCTCCACCCTGACCACATGGCCGATGGGCGCAAGCCCGTATCCCTCCCCGGCGTTTCCCTCCGGGTCCACGGCTGTCTGAACCATCTGAACAAGGGCGTCCGACGCGGGCCCGTATTCCGAATTGATGATGGTCAAAAGCACTGTCCCCCCTGTTGTCAGCTTTTTTTCTTTTGCGGCATATAGAACCGAATCCAGCCATTGCCGGACTTCCCCGGCCAAAGTACCCTTAACCTCATTGTACCATGTTTCAACGGTTTCTTTGGGGATCAGGTCTGCCGGGGAAATATCAGCGTTCCATACTCTAGTGACCTTTGTCCTGCCCACTCCCGGAATATCGTTTGTCCTCTTCAGGTAATCGGCCCGATTCCCGCCGAAGACATTCTCGTCAAAGGAGGCAAAATATCTCTGCCGCAGATCTTCCGTCTCCTCTTCCTCTTCACCGGGGACTAGGACTTCCGTCAGTTCCGCGGACTGCAGCCCTTTTATGTATTCCATGGGTATCATCTGGCCAAAGTACTGGTTCCCGATCTTTCCGGGCATTTCACATTCCACCTCCCATCCGCCCTTTTCGTCCCCGACCCTCTTTCCGGTGAACACATAGTTCACGTCGCCGATATTAAAGCGCTGTCCGGCCGCCGCCAGACCGTCGGGGACAAATACGCCCCGCAGCACTGCCCTTGTGGCTTCCCGGGGATAGACGCCCCTTTCCCTGCAGCGCAGTATCAGGAACTCCCTGGAAGCGGTGTCTCCGTACGCCTCCCTCAAAATGGTCTCAAGCTCAATGTACAGAATCTGGAGTTCTATCGCCGTAGGCGAATGGGTATCCCAGATCAAAGAGCCCTCTCTCTTGTCCAGCTTGTCAGGCACACGGCCAAGCATCCGCTGAAGTATTGCCTCGTAAGTAGTTTCCTCATACATCAGATATTCACCTCTCTTTCCGCCTGCACATCCCCGAAAACGGTATGCGCGGTAAAAGTCACATGTACAACCCCTTTTCGGGGAAAGTCAAATGCAAAATCGTCAACACTCCCAATCCGGTCGTCCCAAAGCAGCGCCTCCGAAATGCGGCGTTTCAGTTCCGGACATACATAGGTCACCGGCTGGCCGAACAGGTCAAGAAGCTCGATCCCGTAATTCCAGCTGTACATGATATACTGATAGCGCTCTGTCATGATAACCTTATAAATAGCCTGCCTCACTGCCTCCAGCCCGTCGGTATAGCCGCGGATCAGCTTCCTTTCCATCTGCATCCTGTACGTAAGGCTCGGCTGCTCCCCAATCTCAAAATCCTGATCTAAAAAACCTGCCGTTGACGGAATCATTACCTGCCTCCTATCCGGTCGGCCACAATGAACTTCTGGCCTCCCTGCTGCCGTATCAATATCACTTGGTCGCCAATTACAAGGCCATTGTGCACCATCATACTCCGGGCTCCCCCAATCTCATGGACATGGGCCGGAGAGACGACTGTCTGCCCGTCGGAGAGAAGCGCTCCTGCCTCTGTAGTCCATTGGACAGTGACCATGGTCATGTAATCGGTAACATTTCTTGCCAGGACAAGCTGTGATTCGCCAAGTACCATCTTCTGCTCTACATTTATCTTCAGGGGAGCCCTGGAAATCACCTCCCCAAAATACACGTTGACAGGCTTTGACGATTCCCTTTCGTCCCGGGCGGCCCTCTTCACGGCCTCCACCAAACCATTCGCTTCAGCCAACAAACTCACCTCCTCTAAGTGTCAGATCCATCCGGTGCACGCTTTCCCTGTATATATGCCTGCAGCTCTCCACCAGCATCAGGTTCCTCAGCTTCATGTCCCCCAGATCAAGATTCACCACAATCATGCTGCCGGCCCTGACCCGGTTGTCCCCCAGTACATTGCTAAGCTTCAGGCTGCGGGTCTTCTTGTTGTACAGCTTCAGCAGCGCGTCCGCTTTTGCCTGGCCGTTCTCCCCCTTTTTCAGGGTGTCGAAATACTGCAGAATCCCCCATCTGTTGATATTCCCGGAATCCTGGGCCACATAGACCTCCCGAAATCCGGTCTCCTCATTGTCATAGGCCAGCTTTATCCGATTGAACGTGTTGTCGTCAATGGATGAGGTATAATCCAGGGTCTCGCAGGTCTCCTCGTCCACCATGAGATAGGCTCCGGGACTCCCCACCACCATGGAGGATAAGCGCTTCAAGGTCAGTCTGCCGAAATCATCGTACAGCACGAACATCTCCCCGGTATTCGTCAGGGTCAGGTCAAGAGCATTCTGTATCATCTCAAAAAGAGAAGTGTTCTCCTCCACCCTTGACCCAATCACATATCCCGTATTTTCCAGGACACCAATGCGCAGAGCATAGTCCGCCGCCAGCATCCGCAGAAGCTGATCCGCGGTCTTGTTCTCATACACTATGGTATCCTTATTTTTCAGGTACCGCAGCTGGTCGTAGGCAGTGACGGTTATTGTCTGTCCCTTTGTCCTCTGCTGCTTGAACACAAACCCGAAGAATATCTCATCCCCGTTCTCTTTCATCCTCACGGCGCTGCCTTCCGAAAAGTCAAGCCCGTCGTCCTTTAGCACCTTGAAGCACAGCTTCCCGGGAGTATCTTTTCTCTCCGTGGTCCATTCGATCCCCTCCTCCACAGCCGGAAGAAATGCCTTTGTCCCCGTCTCATTCCCAATCAACAGTTCAACGCTCATCCCTACCTCCTTACGATGCTGCCGGGATGGTCAGAACCTGCCCCGGATAGATCAGATTAGGGTTCCCCCCGACCACGCTTTTGTTGGCATTGTAGATTGCCGTGTACTTGCCTCCGTTGCCGTAGAATTTCTTCGCAATGTTCCAGAGGCAGTCCCCTTTTACTACCGTATAAGTCTGCGGAGCTGCCGGAGAGTTTGTTGCTTCCCGCCTGGGCTCAACGCTTGCCTGGGGCTTTTGCATGTTGAAAGAAATGTTCACCGTCTTGGTCCCGTAGTCCCTCCATTGCTTCAGCTTTATCTTCACCAGGACGTCGAAACCGTTCTCAGCCGCCTCCTCGATTCGATAGTCCTCCATGGACACCTTGATATTGGTGTCAAAAAGCCGTTTTCCGGCAGGCCTCCTCCTGCATACGATGAACTGGAAAGGCTCCTCGCTGGTCTTCATGGACTCAAAATAGTCCAGATAATAATCGGCGCTCTTGAATCCCGCCTGATAGACCGCGAACGGGTATCTTTCCTGCGGAATCCTGCACTCGAATTCAATCTCCGTCAGCCCCGCCTTTTTCAGGATATTGATCTCCCCCTGATTGATCAGGGTGGCCGTTTCGTTGGCATTGTTGATCTTCACGGTAAGCTTCGGGGGCGCTATGGGCAGCAGGCATTTCCCCAAATAGAAATCATATCCGCTCTGACACATCAGTTATGCACCCCCTCAGTTGAAATGTCGATGGCCTCATTCATCATGTCTGTCATTCCCGACACGATGCCGTCCAGGTCCAAGTCGTTCTTTATGGTGTTGTGGTTCGTCTGCTCGATCTTGATCTCGGCAGCGGTGAACCGGTTGACTGCCTCCTGCTCCGCAATGTCCCGCAGATACTTCAGTTCCTCCCCGGTTATCTCCATAGCGTCCGCCATGGCGCCGGTATTGCCCGCAATGTCCTCCACACCGCCGCCGATTTCCTCCAGCCCCGTGGCGTAGCCGTCGGGATCCGTATAGCTGTCGAGGTCAGAAATGTCGGTGCCGAACAGGGAGGCCGGGTCAAAGTTTGCTATGCTTTCATCGATCCCCTCACCGAAAGAGTATCCCGCATCCCATGCCTCCCCATATTTGATCCTGTAATTGATTTCCGGCGCTGCCCGGTCAATGGTGATGGCATTTTCATTCTTCCCCCATGCCAGGACAGTGTCCCGAAGACTGCTTAATCCGGCTGTCCAGTCTGTCCCGAAAATGGCATCGATGATTTTGGTTACAACCATGCCCAGGGACAGGAACCAGGAAATAATGTTTCCGATCAGATTGGCAACTGCTCCCCCAAAGCTGTCAAATCCCCCATCCGCAGCATTCAGGATCCATTCCACAATGCCGAGAAAGGGCGTCACAAACTGCCATGCGGCCTGATAGATGGAATTTATCAGCCCTATCGCCAGGTTCAGGATGAATGCGCCGGCCGCCGCCACCGCCCCGCAGATAATACCCATTGCGGAGAGTGAACTCCCTGTGAGATGGTTCACGACCTCTACGACCCCGTAGAAAGCCGCAATCAGAGCAATGATCAAAATAATGATCCAGACAATGGGACATGCCTGCATAGCCGTGTTGAGTCCGTTCTGTGCCGCAATGTTTGCCGCTGTTGCCGCCGTCAGGGTGCCGGTTACTGCTGCGTGAATCATTTGTACTGCTGCCATAGCAACATGAATTCCTTTACTGACCAGATTTATGGTGTTCAATGCCATCTGCCACCCATAGTACAACGCCAGGGCCCCCGCCACGCCGTAGATGATGGGAGACAGCCAGGACCAGTTGTCCGCCACAAGCTGCACCCCGGCGTCCAGCAGGTCAAGCACATTCAGCGCAATCCCGGCCGCTACGGACAGGGCGCCTGCGATGCCGGCCGCGAATCCCTGAAAGTTCTCGCTGTTCCCCATCTCATTCATTCGCTGAAGAACAGGCGCAAAAGCACTCAATGCACTATTCTCAAAGGAAGTCCAAATCTGCGCAAAAGTCATTGGCATGCTTTCAAACTCCCTGTTGGTCTCATCGGCAGCGGCTAACATGGCCGCCTTTACAATGTCGGCGGTAATGGCTCCCTCTGCCGCCATATTGCTCAATTCCTCTCTTGGCACTTCCAGGTAATCCGCAATCGTCCGGATCAAGTTCGGGGCCTGTTGCAGGATGCTGTTGTACGCCTCCCCCTGGAGGACACCGGCGCCCATGGCCTCCGTCAGCTGCTGCATAGCCGCATCCATTTCCTGCGTCTCCATCCCCGCTGTCCCGAACTGTTTGTTTACCTGCTCTACGAATGCCACGATCTCTTCCGAGCTGCCGAAAGCGTCCCCGGCCATAATACCCATATCTGCCACTGCGTCTGCCGTTGTCTGGTAGCTGCACCGCGCCCGCTCCGCGGAAGCGAAAATCATATCCTGCAGCTCCTGGGTGGTCTGGAGCCCGTCGTTCATCATGCCCAGGCGGGCCGCGGTGGACATAAGCTGGTCGGACAGGCTGAATGCATTGGAGAGAATATTTCGCACATCATCCATGCAAGAAGCCGCTGCGCTCTTGATGGCGCCTATGAGTCCGTTCGTCTTATTGGTTCCCTCCCCTATCTCCCGGTTCAGGCGCCCCTGTTCGTCCACATTGTCCCGAATATGCTGTTCCGTTTTCCCGACCACCTGGTTCAGCCTCAGATAGGATTCGTTCGCCGCGGCGGCATCCATGTCTTCCACAGCCCGGACCAGGTTCTGCTGCTCCCTGACCGCATTTTCCAGCTGTCCGCGCAGAGTCTCCAGCTCTGCGTTGGCAGCATCCGTCCCCATATTCAGCGGATTGTTTTCCATCTGCCGGATACGCTCTCGCACCATGTCTATCCTCACAGTCATCCGGTTCAGACTCTGGGCCGCTTCCGGCGGGAATACTGCGGTATCGTATGCCTGCCTTGCGATGGCGTCCTGTGTGCTGCGCAGCCTTTCGAGCATGGCGTCCGCGCTTTGAACCTCCTGGCGAAACCGGTCGATTCCGCTTCCGGTAAATACTTCCACACCAGGCATCTGCCAGCCCGCGCCAAGCGTGGTCTCAGGGATGTCCACCCGGTCCGTTTCCGCGGCCAGCTTCCGGGCGGCCATGGCCGCCTGGTCGATGCAGTCCCGTATCCCCAGGAATGCGCCGGCCTCAATGGGCGAGTCCATGACCCTGTACAGCTCCTCCATGGCGGAAATCCCTGCATTCACGGAATCGATGACATAGTACAGGACGCCTGTGAAATTATCCTGCAGCTCAATTGCCGCCCCTATGCTCTCCATATCGTCACCTGCCTTTCTTATCTCTGTTTGTCCTGCGTTTCAATTCTCTTTCTCTCTCCCTGTCGTTCTCCATCTTTATCTTGATCGCTGCCACCACAAAGGCTTTTTCGGCCTCCTCCAGAGAGAGAAAAACAGACGGCAGAATGTGAAGTTTCAGAAGGGCATAGTAGGCAAAGTTCGCCTCCCAATCCCCTTCCTCAATCAGTTTTTTGCTTCGTCCACCTTGTCCTCAAAGGATACGTTGAAACCCTGGAATTTCTGGACGAAATTGGCCAGCTCGTTATATTCCCCCGGATCGTCAACCATGGCCAGCAGCAGTTCCTCCGGCGTCTTCACACCGTAGGAATCCTGCAGTTCCTGGTCGTACAGGTCAGGCACGACTACAGAAGCGGCAATCATGCGGCGGATATAGAGACCGGACAGGATCTTCTGCCGGAACAGATTGGGCTTTCCGGTGATCTGCACGTCAATGGTGCAGTCCTCCCGGATGTTCTCGTTCTCTTTCGATGTAATGTGCCGGAACTCCCATTCAAGTGGTCTCTTCTCCTCGTCGCAGAGGGATTTCGTGGGGGCGTAGAAGCCGTTGGCTTTCTCTGCCTTGTTTGCTTTCATGAATTTACTGAATTTAGACATTTTTATCTTCTCCTTATCTGTTAATCTCTGTCATGAGCCCCCTTATGGGCCTTGTAAAAAGCCGCATAAGGGGAACAAAACCGTTTAATTGGTAAGAAAACCCTCCAGATCCTGAAATGCCTCGGGCATCCTGAAATCTTCAAAGGTGAAATCCATTTCCTCGTCCAGGTATTCTCCGTCGGCGTCAAATTTTGCCAGGACGCCGCCGTCAATGTTGCAGTCCATCAAAATCATGGTCTGCCGCCCCACCGAAGAGGTGGCATCCTCATTGGAAATCTGGATCTCAAAGTAGACATCCTCCCCAGTGTCTTTATACTGGAGCATCATCTGCCGGAAGACGGACGTATTGTAATGAAACGTCGCTTTGCCCGTGCCCTCCCATCCGGAGGCCTTGTTCCCTTTCCCGGTCCTGCCAAGAATGGGGACCTTTGTCTTATTCTTCTTGAAAGACGCCTCCAGATTAATGGCCTGCATGAAGTTATAGCGGCGTGTTCCGATGGTGATGAAACATTCTGCCAAACCGGCGAATATCGTATCCTTGGCTTTCATTGTCACGTTATTCATATCCTTGTCACTTCCTTTCCCTTATGCCACCGTTACAGTCATATACAGTCTGCCCATGGCGTTTACTACAGTCACGGCGTCCGTCACCACAACGGACCTCTTATTCTCCCCCTGGGCCACGGTCACGTCCGCATCCGAAAAGCGTTCAATGGCCCGAAGCTCCTGGAGCTGCTCATGGTGCTTGACAATGTCCGACCAGAGAGATATCCTCCCCGCCGCGTCATTGGGTACGATGCCGAGATACTTTGTGTTGAAAAGCACCGCGATATCATTGCCGATCTGGTCAATCACCCGGACTGTCTGGTTATCCTTAAAGATGTCCCCCATGGTCTCGGAAACCGTCGTCATGGTGTTGATGTCCTCCAGCACCCGGACATGGGTCCCCACCAGATGGAACGTGAATTTTCCGGCCTTGATGGCCGCCTTGAGCTGATTCTGGGTGTAGGGAGTGTCCACGGTAAAGCACCCGTCATATCTCCTGTTCTGGTTGCTCCTGTTCACCCCACAGCCCGCCGATGCCCCGGTCACCCAGTACACAAGGCTCGCCTCTTTCTCCCCCTTATCCAGAACCTTATTGTTTACGCTGATGACGCCTATGGAGTCAGCCTGGGCATAATCATAGAGCACAAGCTGGAACTTTACGCCCATCTCGTCGCGCAGCCGCCTGTTGTAAGCCGCATACAGCGCCTTTGTGGCGTCGTCTGTGACCGTGGCTCCCATGACATTGAAAGTATAGGATTCCGCCTTGTCAAGATAAGCCTGATGATCTGCCCCGCTCACCGTACCGTTCTCCCCGCCGGTGAGAGGAACCGCGGCTGCCGCTTCCAGCATAATCCCGGACTTCCACTTCAGGAACCTGTTGTCCCTCAGATCAGCTGCCGTGGAAACGGTCTGCTCGTCGACCACATCCGTCCCCAGGAGAGTCTTTACATCAAAGAGGGATTCATCGTCGGCGTTCACCTGAACCACTGTTTTCAGATCGTTGCCGCGGATGCCGCTCCAGAGCGCCTCCGCCAGATCGTTGCCCGCTTTCTTTCCGTTTCCATTCAGCCGATATGCGTAAAAGGTCCTTGTGTTCCTGAACAGATCACTAAGCCCTTTCAGCTGATCGCTGTCGTGTTCATATCCGAAGAGCTCCAGGCTGTTCTTCTGGAAATCCTCATTCGTCACTTCAAAGATCTCTCCCTCCCTGCCCCAGTCCAGCTCAAGGGCCATTGTCGCAATGCCCCTTTCGGAAAGAGCTGCTGCCGCGGCAGACTTGGAGACAAAGTTTATATATGCGCCTGGCAGTTCCTTGTTCTGCGCTGTAAAAATTCCGCCACCTAAAGACATACCTATCTCACCTTACCTTTCATATAATGTTCCACTTTTTCTTCTACGGCTTTCACCGTGTACGTTTGTCCGGGCACAAGGAGAGCCTCCAGAATGTCTCTCCTTTCCCTGAAGCGCGCCGAGGCAGTCAGCTGCTCTTTTGAAAACCGGTTCTCCGCTTTCCTGCCTTTCTCCGGCGGCGCTTGCTTCTTTTTCTCTTCCATCTCTTCACCTATCCTTTCACACAAGTTTTAGAGGCGACTTCCTCCATGGCCGGTACGGTTGTGTCCTCCGTGTAGACAAAAAAATCATAGTTCACGAAGAAATGTAACTTTCCGTCCGCCACCTCATACTCCATTTTCGTGCCCCTGAACAGGCTTTCGTCCACTTCCAGATATTCCAGGCACGAGAAGAGCCTCTCCCCCACATCGTGACATTCCCTGTTTCTGTCTTGCTCTGACAGCGGGAAATACTGCACACAGAATCGGCTGCGTCTGAAATACCGCCTGCCCCTGAAGCGGGTATTTGCCGGATTCAGGCACTGGATGAAAAATCTGCCTCCCTGCATGTCCTGCGGCATTTCCTCCATACAGGCTTTGTATCCGTCCCCAAACTCAGCCTCCAGAGCCATGCCCACTGCTTCCATGATTGAAACGATCACTCTACGACACCTCCTAGCTGCTCTCTGCCCCTCCTGCGGGCGGCTGTCCTATGCCCAATCGCACGGCGCCGGGGTCCCGCTTTCGACGGCCTAAACAACTCCCCAACGGCATACCGCCGTTTATGTGCCTCACCTCCTTTCGCTGCCTGCCAAGGCCTGCAAATTTCTCTTTTTTCATTTTTATACCTAATTCAATATTTGGAAGTTTACTTCCAAACTTCTCCTCCTTTCTCTTTTCTATTTTGTATAAAAAGAACCCTCTCCGCATGGAAAGACGTCCTGATTACCACCGTACGCGCCTGGCCTCGTCATCTTCATATGATCCGGCCCGTTCCCTTATCCACTGCAACTTGGTACCATATTACTACATCCGAAACGGACATTGCGGACATTGCGGACTGACTTTAGATTTTTTCAAAAAATCTTTTCAGCTCCTTTCTGACACTGTCCCCTGTGGCCCGCCTCCCCATCTGCGCAGCCACCTGCTCCCACGTCAGCCCGTCCAGATACCGGTACCGTATGATCCGCTGCATGCGCAGGGGAACCGTACCCAGCCATTCGTCCACCTGATACTTGACCTGCTCCGCCCGTCCCTTTCGCTGCGCCAGCACCCTCTCCTCGTACCGCAGGTGACTGTCGTCCTCCACAGAGAACGCAGTGCCCTCAATCTTGAAGCGCTGCTCTATATAGGGAAAGTTTGGAGAGGAGCCTTTTACTTTCGTCTGGACCACTGTCCTCTTCTTCCCGTTCAGCCTGCGGATCTCCGCCTCCGTCTCTTTCACCAGCTCACAGGCGTCTATGTAGTCCTGTAATATTCCCTTGTCCAATGTCAAAACCTCCTTTCGCTCCCGGTTCCCCCGGTGCAATCATCCATTCGCGCTGTCAGTCATCTGTCAACCCTGTCCCGCCGAACCCGCCGTCCCCGGCCGGACAGTCCGCATATCCGGAACAAGAGAAAGATATGGCCCCTGTCTATGACAGATTCTGCAGAATTCTTAGCTTCTTTCACTGTCCTCATTTATAATGCCTAGTTTCTAAGAATTTATATGCATTATATTCCTAGACACTAGACTTGTCAACATTTTTTTAGAATATTTTTCTTACTTACTAAGATTATTCTGTTTACATCCCAGGTAAATGATGGTAATATAGAAATGAGAAAGGCAGGACAAAGATATGACAAAGCAAACCATAGCCGGCTTTTTAAAACAGCTGCGGCGGACATCTGGTTTCTCCGCCAATGAAGTTACAGACAGACTGCAGGAATATGATATAAACATCTCTGCCAAGACACTTTACGGATATGAAAGCGGGCTCAGCATGCCCAATGCGGACGCATTTGTAGCCTTATGTAAAATTTACAGATGCGATAATCCTCTGGCGCTTTTCGGAACCCCGGCGTTAAAATCAAACGAACTGGGAATCATCGAAAAATACCGCGATCTCGACTCTCACGGCAAAGAGATGGTCGACTTCACTCTCCTGAAAGAGTGGGAGCGCTCCACGGCCGAGGCGGCGGCAGCGCCGAAAGCGGATAATGTTATCCCCATGG
The DNA here is from genome assembly GCA_022799755.1 of Lachnospiraceae bacterium. Lineage (GTDB taxonomy): Bacteria > Bacillota > Clostridia > Lachnospirales > Lachnospiraceae > Acetatifactor. The sequence continues at coordinate 19,714 of JAAWOU010000034.1, read as the reverse complement.
CCGTCCAAAAGGACGCCTCCTGTCTAAACGCCGCCCACGCCGAGGACTACGCCGGGGCTCCGGAGGAGCTGAGACAGCTGGAGGAAGCCATCATGGACGATGAAGACTTCTAGTCCGTTTTATCGGACATGTAATCTGCTATCTGTTATAAGGGGATGATATCGTGACTACATACGAAGATTTGCTGATCGAGGCCGACAATAACAGGCTCGTCACAAAAGAGAAAAGCCTCCCCGTGAGCAAGGGGAGGATAAAGGGCGACCGCATCGCCATCAAAAAGGGCATGACCCAGACAGAGAAGAGATGCATCCTGGCGGAGGAGCTGGGCCATTATTACACAGGGACAGGAGATATACTGGACCAGTCCTCCGTGTCCAACAGGAAGCAGGAGCTCCGGGCCCGCGTCCACGCGTACAACAGGCTGATCGGCCTGGCCGGGATTATCCGGGCGCACAAGAACCACTGCCATAGTCTCTCCGAGACGGCAGAATTTCTCGATGTGACGGAGGAGTTTCTCTCCGATGCCCTGGATTATTATAAAGCGAAATACGGAAAAGGGGCCCGCATCGGTAACTATGTGGTTTACTTTGAGCCGTATTTAGGGGTGCTTGAGTTGTCCTGAGGGCGCCCTTTCTTTTGCGTTCGCCCATGGGCAGTTCCCGGACATAAAAAGGAAGCAAAGCCGCTGGTTGCGATACCAAAAGCGGCTCCGCTTCGCCGGGTTTATGCACAGCCCCGGAGGCGTTCCCCGGAGCGCTTTAAGACAGTCCCGGAGGCTCCCGGAGACTCTTGAAGACATCCCGTAAAGGTGTCAAACATCTCTCATTCTTCCGCCTCAATGGAATCCGTTCGATATATAAACTTCACCTGTCCGTCCATTCTGCTGTCCAGGCCCGAGAAGTTGTTGTAGCGCCTGGAGGCATCCAGCGTGGCGCGGAGTCTCTCCACCAGGCCGTCCAGATCGTCGTCCAGGGCATCCGCCAGCTTCTGAATGCCCTGGTCATTGAACCGGACCAGTCCCTCCGAAAGCTGCTGCGCGCCGTCCCGTAACTGTGTTATGCCCTCTGTCAGGGCCGGAGTGCTGTTCTTCATGGCTAAGATGCCGCCGCTAAGCTCGGAGGCTCCGGCATAAAGCTTTCCCGTGCCGTCCCGCAGCTCGTCCGCACCGCCTTTGAGCCGGCCCGCACCGTCCGCTGCCTGGGCCACCCCTGCCGTGTAGGCCTGTACGCCGAGGTAGAAGACATTGTAGCTGTCGAGAGACTGCTTCAGGGCAATGACGGCCTTTGCGCCCTCCGAGGCGGCGGCCAGTTTACTCTGCACGTCCTCTCCCGCCATATTGTCCGCAATGGCTTTCTGCACCTGCTGCTCCGTGTTGGCCGCGATGGTCTCCCGGATTCCCTCCTCCGCCATCTGCTTGTCTGTCTCTGCCTCAATCAGGGCCTGAACCTCGGCTGTGCCCATCCGGGCCTCCACGGTGTCCGCTATCTGCGTCCTGACAGCGTCGGACGCCATCTCACCGTCTACTGCGGCCGCGATCCGGTCCTGCTCCTCCTGGCTGATCATTCCTGCCGCCACCGCGGCGTCATAGTCTGCCTTTGTCATGGGAGGCGTCAGCTGTCCCAAAACGGCCTCCGTCACTTTCTCCCTGACCGCTGCCGCCGCTTTCTCCTCCGCGCCCTGTCTCACCGCCGCTGTGACCCCCAGCGCCGCCTGCTCCCGCACGGCCGCAGTCACGGCCGCTTCAATCTCGCCCCTCTTAGCCTCCACGGCAGCGCTGACCTGTTCATACGCCTTTTGATAGACCGCGTCGGTGTCCAGGGAGGCAATGACACCGTTCAGCACATCCCCGTAATTCTCCACTGTCATCCCCGGCACATCCAGCCCTGCCGCCCCCAGCTGGGTCCGGGCCGCGGCCAGCAGCGTGTCAAATACCTGCCTGGCGCCGCCGTTGAGTTCTCCGTTCTTGGATACCAGGGTGCTCAGACCCGCCTGCAGACTTGCCGCTCCGCTCTGCAGCCTCCCCGCGCCGTCGTCCAGGGCGCCCACGCCGCTTTGCAGTTCGGACGCCCCAGCAGAGAGCCTGTCAATTCCCTGTATCAGCACCCCCGACTGATCGCTGAGCGTGCACAGGCCGTCATACAGCTGGGAGGAGCCGTCCATAAGCTGTTCCATGGCATCCGTCAGCTCTCCCAGCGCCCTGTGCAGATCATCTGCCGGGTTCTCGCCGTCCAAGTCCACTCCGTTGAACGGTTCATTGGCGGCAATGGTGACCGTCATGCCCATTTCAAAGTTCTCAGCATCCCCGGTAATCTCAAAATAGTCCGGCAGGTCCAGCTTATCGGAATCCAGATTCTCCCGGAGGCCCGGCAGCCCATAGCCTACGACTATATATCTGTCTCCGTCATTGATCAGCCTGCCGTTTGAGACCTTTACGTTGGTGAACACTTCGTTGTCCAGAATCATTCCCGTCACCACGGCAAAGGGCACGTACACCTTGGTTCTGCTGCCGTCTATTTCCGCATATTCGTATTGCTCATTGATGTAGGAAAACCGAATGGTCACCCGGCCGCTTTTTCCCGCAAGCTCCTTGGGCGTGATTTCCTTTCCGTCCAGGAAGTAAGTGATTTTAAGGCTTACCGGCAGCTCCTTGTCCGTGCGGCCCTGATAGTAGATATCCCCGCCTCCGGCCTCCCATACTTTCACGTTGCCCGCTTTCTCAATGAAAGATTCGTCTCCGCCCACGTTCTCTATGTCCGACAGTTCCGACACATCCTCTATGCCGGAGACTTTGGTTTCGTTTCTCAGCCAGTCGCTGACGACCACTTCCCGGGCGCTTCCGTCCGCATGGGTCCATACATAGACCGTCTCCTCCTTGGCAGGCCTGCCCTGGGGCGCGTCCGCCCCTTTGCTTTTGGTTTCGCCTGTGCCCCCGTTCTCCCCCGGCGCTTTGTCCGCATCCGTCTCTGTCTCCTGCGTCCGGTTCTTCTCCGCCGCCAGCGCGTCTATGCCGGTGCCTGATCCCCCCAAAACCAGCACGGCGCACAATGCCGCAGCCGTGGCTTTCACCCCAGTCTTTCCTCTCATAGCTTTCCTCCCTTTCCCGGCTTCTCTCCCCGCCGTTCTGCCTGGCATATTCTCAATCCGCTTATGTTTCATGACACAGCCGCCTCCGTTCTTCTTTTCTCTGTTTTCGCCTTTTCCCTCATACCCGCCGTGGTGGCGCAGATCATTCTGTCGCACAGCAACAGCAGCGACGGCAGAATAAAAAGCACCGACAGCATACTCACCACAGCCCCTCTCGCCATGAGCATACACATGGAGCTGATGATATCAATATCCGAGTACAATGCCACGCCGAAAGTGGCCGCGAAAAGTCCCATACCGGATACGACCACCGAGGGAACCGAACTGGCCAGGGCAATTCCCACAGCCTTTTTCTTATCCAGGCCGCCCGTGCGCTCCTCCTTATACCTGGTGGTCATGAGAATGGCATAGTCCACGGTGGCCCCCAGCTGAATGGTGCTGATACAGATAGGGGCAATGAAAGGCAGCCTCTGCCCCAGATAGTGAGGCAGCCCCAGGTTGATGAAAATAGCCAGTTCTATCACCGATATCAGGATGAACGGCAGTGAAATACTCTTCTCCACCAAAGCGATGATGATGAAAATGGCCAGTATGGATATGGTGTTGACCACTTTAAAGTCACGGTCCGTGGTCTCGATCATGTCTTTCATACAGGGCGCCTCGCCGATGAGCATGCCGCTTTCATCGTATTTCTTCAGGATGCCGTTGAGCTGATCCACCTGGACATTCACCTCGTCGCTGGCTACCCGGTACTCCGAGTTGATGAGCATCAGCTCCCATTTCCCGCTCTTTAACACCTCCCGCACGGCTTTTGGCAGAATCTCCTCCGGTACCATAGGCCCTATGAAAGATTCCAGGCCCAACACATATTTGACCCCATCCACCTGCTCCATTTCCTTTATCATGCGGCGGATGTCCCTGGAGGGAAGCGCTGTGTCGATCAGCAGCATATGGGTGGACGCAATGTTGAACTCCTCCTGGAGTCTGGAATTGGCCGCCACATATTCCATGTCCTCAGGCAGACATTCTCCCATGTCATAGTACACCTCGCCGTTGGTCCTGCCGTATCCGTAATAGGCCGGTACGACAAGCGCCAAGAATACTGCCAAAAACACCGGAAAAAACTTCACCACACCCCGGGCAAACCGCTCCGTCCGCGGAATGAGGGATCTGTGCTTTGTCTTCTGCAGAGGCTTATCCAGCAGCAGAATCAGGGAGGGCAGGACAGTGACGCAGCCCAGCACGCCGAACAGCACGCCCTTTGCCATGACAACGCCCAAGTCCCGACCCATGGTAAAGGTCATAAAGCACAGGGCGATAAATCCGGCTACCGTAGTGATGGAACTGCCCAGCACGCTGGTGAGCGTCTCCTGTATGGCCTGCGCCATGGCCGCCTCCGCTGCGCTCCGCCCCGCTTTCCCGGCATCTGTCGCCTGGCTCCTTTTCCAGACACCCGCAGTCACACTGCCCTGGCCCGCTCTCCCGACACCGCCCGCAGCCACACTCTCCTGACCCGCTCTCCCGACACCCGCAGCCACACTGTCCTGGCCCACTCTCCCGACACCGCCCGCAGCCACACTCTCCTGACCCGCTCTCCCGACACCCGCAGCCACACTGTCCTGGCCCACTCTCTCTGCCGCTGCCACCCTGTCTGCCAGAGAGCCGTTCCATCCCGTCTTCTCCCGCTGCTCGTTGTAGCTGTGCCACAGGAAAATGGAGTAGTCCATGGTGACCGCCAGCTGCAGCACCGCTGACAGCGCTTTGGTGATATAGGATATCTCTCCCAAAAAATAATTGGTGCCCAGATTCATCAGAATCATAATGCCGATGGAAGCCAGGAACACGAAAGGCACCAGCCAGCTGTCCAGAAACACCAGCATGGCCCCGCAGGCCAGCGCCACGGCAATCCCCACGTAAATGGGCTCCTCCTTTTCGCACAGATCCTTTAAGTCCGTCACCAGAGCCGACATGCCCGACACATAGCACTGCTTCCCGCAGACGGCCCTGATCTCCCGGATGGCGTCCATGGTGACGTCGGCGGAGGTAGCGCTGTCGAAGAAGACTGCCATCATGGTAGAGCGGTCCGTATTGAATTCCTGATAGATTTTATCCGGCAGGAATGCCGCAGGAAACGACAAATCCGTAATAGAATCCTGCCAGACCACAGTCTCCACATGCTCCACCTGTTCGATCCGCTCTTTCAGCTTTGACACGTCTTTCCCGGGCATATCCTCCACAATGACAAAGGAAAACGCTCCCTTTCCGAATTCCTCCAGCAACTCATTCTGCCCTATGACAGTATCCATATCCGCAGGCAGATAATTGAGCATGTCATAGTTCACCCGGGTCCCCGCCATACCCAGGGCAGCGGGAACCATCAGGGCTGCCGCCAGAATCAAAATAGGGATACGGCACTTTACCACTCCTCTTGCAAACTTCATATCCATCATCATCCTTTCCTTTGATGGTCCCCAGTATAGCAAAGGAAAAGTGCCGTGAAAATCGTCAGCAAAGGCCCCATGCCTAAAAATAAGACATGGGGCCCCAAATGACTAAAAAACAGACAAATGCTCTGAAATGCCCAAAAATGAACACCCGCTCAAAATTCCTTATGCTCCATAATTCTGATGCTGACCTTACAGGACACAAGCAGCAGCGCAAGGCTGATACCGAGAGCCGCCGCAAGGCCCATGCCGTCGCTCATCACCGGCATCCTCTCTCCCAGCTCCCTAAAATCTATGCCCAATTTCTCCGCAATCTTTGCCCCCGATACCACGATCAGGAAAACTCCTCCCATCAAGATGATCATGACAATCCTGCCTTTTTCGCCGCTGTATTTCAGGTGCACGGGAATCATAAACGAACTTAATCCTATCGCCACGGGCAGCAGCACCAGCGCTGCCATAACGCTTTCTGCAGGGTCAAGTCCGTCCCGGAACACCCCGCCGCAGACTGTGAGAACAGAGCCTGCCAGCCAGCCGCCTCCGCACATCAGCAGAGAAAAAAGATGCTTTTCCACGGCATAGTCCCTCCGGGACACAGGCAGGGAGAACAGGAAAGCATTCCCGTTCTCAAATTCGTCATAGTTGATGGTGCTGGAGGTAAACGAAGTGCTGATAACCGCCAGATACACTACGATAAAGGACATATCACTGGTGTAGAAAGACATCCCAAGCGCAACTATGGCAATGATTATCAATGTATTCCTCATATTTTTCATGAGCTTTAAATCCTTGATCAACAACCCTTTCATAATCTCTCCCCCTTTATCATCATCATAATCACTTCGTCAATGCTGCCCTTTAAGACTGCAAGCTTCGGATAATTCTCTCTGTAGAATCTCTTCTGATTGGTCAGGCAGCTGTAGCCGAAGCTCTCTTTTCTGCTGCAGAGGATATAACGCTTCTCAATGGTCTCATATTCTCTCTCATCCATCTTCAGTACCGCGTAATTGTCCAGCAGCACATCCGTATCCTCATGAAGAATGATTTTCCCCTGGTGTATCATGTAAATGTCATCGCACAGAGTCTCCAGGTCCCCGGAGATATGAGAGCTCACCAGAATCCCCCTGTTGTCATCCTGCTCCATGAATACCCGGAGCAGTTCCAAGAGCTCATCCCTTGCCACCACATCCAGCCCCGCCGTGGGTTCGTCCAGGATCAGCAGCCTGGCCCTGTGGGAAATGGCTGTCAGGACTTTCAGCTTCGCTTTCATACCCGTGGAAAATTCCTTGATCTTCTGATTGTCAGGCAGCCCGAACCGTTTCACCTGCTCCAGGAAAAATGCCTTGTCGAAGCGGGCGTAGAGACTGCCCAGCACAGGTATGATGTCCCTGACAGTGAGATATCCGCTGAAGCCCGCATTGGACAGGACCACCCCCAGCTCCTGTCTGTCCCCGGCCCCAAACTGTCCGCTGTCCTTTCCCAGAATCTCTATCTTCCCGCCGTCCGGCCTGACCAGCCCCAGAGCTGCCTTGAAAGTAGTGCTCTTCCCGGCGCCGTTCTGTCCCACCAGACCTGTCACCTGTCCGCTCAGGACTTCCATAGAGCAGTCCAGCCGAAATGCGCCGTAATTTTTTTGCAGATTCTCAATCCTTAACATACTCAACCCTCCAAAATCAGTTCAAATAAGCTCCTGATATCCTCATCGCTGATTCCGTATCTCCTGCCTTTACAGACTGCCTGTTCCAAGTCCGCCTCCAGCTCCTTTTTCTGCTCCTCCAGCAAAAGTCCCGGATTCACAGCGCCCACATAAGTGCCCTTTCCGTGGATCGTCACGGTAAAGCCCTCCTCCTCCAGACTGTCATAGGCCTTTTTCACAGTCAGCGCGCTGATCTTCAATTCCTTTGAAAGCGCCCGGACGGAAAGCAGATTGTCATTTTCTTTCAATTCCCCGCCGCGTATCAGGGATTTGATCTGGTCTGTAATCTGTTCGTAGATCGGAACCATGGAAGAACTGTTTATTATAATGCGCATTTATCTTTCCTCCTTGCAAACAGTATATAACAGTATTTAACTGTTGTCAATTGTTATATACTGTTTATTTCTAAATTTTCATAAATACAGCGGGGTCCTCCCTCCGGCAAAACCCCGCTGCGCTTTCCTCCTGTTTCTGTCGTTATTTCATATTCCGTCTCAGGCTTTATCCGAGCCAGGAGCTTTCCTTTACCTGCTCTGCAGGCTCCTGCGGATCATTTCGTCCACCACGCCCCTGCGCAGCTCGCAGAGACGGCTGATGTCATCCTGTATGCCGTCTTTCATGCCGCTGCTCATCCAGCCCATTACCATGCCGAAGCACTCTTCCCTGTAGAATCGCACGATGAGCTCTCTGTCCCTCTTTTCCACCGGCTTGTCCGCAAAAACTCCCTCCGCATAAGCGGACACAACATGCCGGCAGACTTTCCACAGATACAGCTCAAAAATATCCCGGTTCACGGAATTGTAAATATGTAAAATGGCCCGGCGGTTCTTCATGGCAAATTCCAGCGCCCCGTTCAGGCAGGCCTCAAGAGAATCCACCGTGGGGTGTTCCGCTATGATCTGGTCAGCGGTCTCGGTGACGATTTCCTCGATCAGGGCCGGAATATCCTGAAAATGATAATAGAAAGAGTTTCGATTGACCCCGCATTCCTCCACAATGTCCTTTACCGTAATCTGACTCAAAGGCTTCTGATCGAGAAGCTTCACAAATGTCGCCTTGATGGCCATCTTTGTAAAATTTGGCATCGTTTCTCACCTCAACCCCATTCGGCAGCCAAAGCCGCCCGCGCTCTGTTAAAATTATAGTATAGAAAGCCCCTTTTTGCAACCCATTTGCGCTGTCAAAACGGCCGTTTGGGCAATCTCTGTTAAGATTACGGCTTTTCTTCCGATACAGGAATTGGACGGAAAGGATGTGGAGACAATCAGGATTGCAATCTGTGATGACGAACCAAATATGAGAAATCTGCTGGCCGGTCTGGTGAGGCGGCAGGACCCGGCCTGTGAGATCACCCAGTATGAGGATTCCCTTGCGTACCTTAGGGGCGAAAGAGAGTATGATCTGCTTTTCCTGGACATCGAGCTGGGCAGTTCTGAGACGCCCGATGCCATGAACGGCATGGAACTGGCCGGGAAGCTGCGCGGGCTTCCCCTGCGCAGACAGCCTGTCATCGTTTTTGTCACAGGTTATGATCGTTATGTCTATCAGGCCTTTGACGTGGAGGCTTTTCACTATCTGCTCAAACCTGTGGACGAAGCCCGCTTCGCGGAAGTTTTTTCCAAGGCGGCGGAGAAGATCGCCTCTTTGAACAGACAGCGCGCCGCGCCCCTGGTGATTGAATTCGCCGGCAGCAACAGGGTGGTAGCCCTGCAGGATATCTATTATATAGAGAGCCGGGGCCATAAGCTTCTGCTGCATTTAAAGGACGGATCTCTGGAATACTACGGAAAGATGAGCGAACTAGAGGCAAAGCTGGAGGGGCTCTTCGCCCGCATCCACAGGGGGTATTTGGTGAATCTCTCTTACGTGGAGGAGTACACCCGCTCTGAAGCAATTCTGCGAAACGGCGTCAGGCTGATCATTTCCAAGCGCAAATACGATGCTTTTGTGAAAGCCCATCTTCGTTTCCTGCAGGAATAATCCGTCCTCCCGGACGCCACAGGCTCTCCGGCCGGGGCAGCCGCTCCCCCGCGGGGCGCGCCGAAATGGGCCGAAATACAATACGGGCTGTGCCTGTCATACAGAATGGAGGCAACTTTGTACGAGACGGCTTTTATACGGCTGCACCAGGCAGTCACCGGAATCGAAATACTCCTCTACGGGGCCTGCATGGCGGCTTTCCTGAGGCCTTTCATGGACGAAAGCCCCGGAGGCAGGCGAAGCATACGCCAAAGATGCCTCCTTGTATCTTTTCTCTACGCCGCCGTCTTCATTCCCGGCATGCTGCTTCCCGGCTCCGGCGGACTGTATATGATACTGTTGATGGCCTTGCTGACAGGCTGCGGGCGGTTTTTGGGTGTGGAGCGAAGACTTCTGTTCCTCTTAAGTACGCTCTTTTTCTGCATGCGGAATTTAAGTCTCATGGTCATACGCAGCGTGGACTATTTCACCGGCCGTCTTCTACTGGAAAATGCGGATACGCCTCAAAAGGTCTATGAGAGAGCGTCCGGAAACGTTATTCTCACGGACGCTCTCATGTTTCTGCTCTTTGCCCTCATGCTCCACGGGCTGGTGCGGCAGCTTAGAAAGCAGCCCCTTATCCTGCACACCAGAGAACTGTGCTATATGCTCCTGCCCCCGGTGACGGGTATCGTCTTCGTGAACCTGACCATTCGTCTCCTGGTAATCGTCAACGGAGATTCCGTGTTCCAGCTCTACGAATCGGTTTCGGCTGCCGTATATGTCATCCCCCTGCTGGCCGCTCTGTTCTATGCCGGAACGCTGGCGGCGGCAGCCGTCTGTCAGAGGGTCGTTGCCCTGCAGGAGGAGCGGAGCGGATATTTCGCTAAACAGCAGCAGCTGGCGGCAATGCAGGACCGGCTGGCACAGGCGGAACAGCTCTGCGATGATGTCCGCCGGATGAAGCATGAGATGCGCGGCCACCTGTCCAATATCCGGGGACTCGCCGGAAGCGGCCTGTATGAGGAGCTGGAGCGCTATATCGCCAAAATGGACGCAGGCTTTCGGGCGCTTAGCCCCCATGTCTCCACAGGCAATGCCGTCACGGATATCATCATCAGCGACACCCAGAGAGCCGCCGCCAGGCTGGCCATTGATTTTCGGGCGGATTTTGTCTATCCCTCAGCCGGGGGATACGATGCCTACGACATGGGCATCATCCTGAACAATCTGCTGCAAAACGCTCTGGAGGCCTGTGAAAAAGAGGAATGCGGCCAAAGGCATATCTCTGTCTCTGGCAGAAAGAAAAGGCGGTTCTTTCTCATCGAAGTCCGCAATTCCTTTGAGGGGGAGATACGGTTCGACCGCCGAAGCGGCCTGCCGATTTCCACCAAAGAGTCCGTCCCCTGTCCGGGCTCCCTGCCCCTCCACGGCATGGGCCTGTCCAATGTAAGGCGGGAAGCAGAGAAATACCACGGTAACGTAGACATCACAACGGCGGGGAAAGAATTCCTCGTGACTGTGCTGCTGCAGGAAAAGTCTGCAGACTGAAAGGAGAGAACATGAATTTCCAGGATTTTGGCATCAACGGCATCAAAGAAGTGAACGCGTATTACGCCCGAAGAGGCGGCATCCGCGCATCTTCCGTCAAGGGCTCTGTCAATATAGGCAGTTTTCCGGCCCTGATGGAAAAGGCCTCGGCCAGGCAGACAACCCGCACCGCGGAAGCTGCCGGGCCACGGGAAACGGAGCAGAAGACTTCACAGCCTGTCTCTGACAATGACAATATCTGCTGTGAAAAATGTCATGCCGTCAGCCAGACCATGCTCCAAATGCTGACCAAAAATCTGTATTCCCAAAGCGCTCTGGGGTATTCTCTGGCAGGCAAAAGCCCCTGGGCGTCCTATCAGACCCTGGCAGGCCTGCTGGACCGCAGCGCGCTCTGACGGCCGTGAGTCCGGGGCGGAAAAAAAGGGGGCGGTTTCGCCCCCTTATCGTCTCTTGCCCGTATTCTTTCCGCCGGTCTTTCCCGGGGCCTTAGCCTTTTTGCCGCCGGCCTGCTCTGTGTCCTTTTCCTCTGCCGGGCATTCCTCCTGCACCGGGACCGGTATCCCTTTCCCGGCATTGCGCCTGTTCACGCTCTCCCGAAGCAGCGCATAGAAAGACGACGTCAGCGGAATAAAGCTCAGCATACCCGAAATTCCAAACAGACTTCCGCCCACGCTCACCGCCATCAGCACCCAGATAGCGGGCAGACCCACGGAATTTCCCACCACTCTCGGATAGATCAGATTCCCCTCTATCTCCTGCAGCACCAGAAACAGGATGACGAACCAGAATGCCTGCAGCGGATTGTCGATCAATATCAGGAATGTCCCCACCCAGCATCCGATAAACCCGCCCACAATGGGAATCAGCGCCGTAAAGGCGATCAGCACTCCGACCATCAGGGCATAGGGAATCCGAAACAGCGTCATGGCCACCACGAACATCGTGCCCAGAATCACTGCCTCCAGACACTGTCCGGTGATAAAACAGCTAAAATTCTTATACAAAAGGCTGCAGATCTCCCCGATCTTCGCCCCTGCGTCTCTCGGCAGATAGGCCGAGAGGATCCGCCGTCCCTGATTCTCCAGTCTCTCTTTCTGCGCCAGGATGTATATGGCAAAGATAAAGGATATTACCCCGTTCACCACACCCGAAATGATGCCGCTGGCCACGGTCACCGTTGAGTTCAGCACATCGCTGGCGCCGTTCTTCAGGAAGTCAAAGATACTGTCCAGCACCGAATCCCACTTGATCTCCGTCAGCTCCAGTTCGTCTATCTTCTTCGTCAGCTCCGGATAGTCTTTCATCAGCCGGTCCAGATTCTCCACAACCCGGTTGGTAAAAACGGGGATCTTCCGGCCGATCTCAGAGGCCGTGGCCACCACCTGCGGCACCACCGTACCCACCACCAGAGATATCACCACTGCCACGGACACAATGGAAAGCACCATGCACAGAGGCCTTTTCAGCCTCTGAGCGCTCTTCCCCCGCCAGCGCCCGAATACTTTTTCCTCATACGCTCTCATGGGGATATTCAGCACAAACGCCATAATCCCGCCTACCAGAAAAGGCGAGAGAATACTATAGAAGAAAGCGATTCCCTGAAACACTTCCTTGCTGTATATAAGCGCCAGTATCAACAGCGCCGCCAATATCATCAAATGCCTGATCTGTCTGATTTTTCCTTTGCTGAATTCCATATCCCTGTACCCCTTATCTGCCTCTCTCCCGTTTTGCAAACCCCGAATCCCCTTCTGCTCTGCTTCAGTTTAGCACATTTGCCCAGCGGCCGCAAGAATAAAAAAATAGCCTGGACCCAAACGGTTCCTGTAAGGTATTGATAAAGATATTATACTAAGGAGGAACAAAAGATGAATGACACAACCACCAAAAACCAGGAACAGGTTCAGAGCAGAAAGCGATTTCTGGAGGAGAGAGACCCTGTGCTTCCGCCCCAGAGCCATCCCCGCGCCGACACAGCCCCCTCCCATTGCCGTACTGTGGAGGAACTATGCCTGGACTGGCTCCGGGACAGGCTGACAGCCGTGAAAAAGAGTACTTTCTCTACCTATACTTACTGCGTCAACGCACATATCCTCCCTCTTCTGGGGCATCTTCCTCTCCCGGAGCTCAGTGAGGATACAATCCTTTCCTTTATCCGAGGCATACAGGAGAAAGAGCTGGCGGACACCACCGCCCACGCGGTCCTGATGGTATTCAAATTTGTGGTCAGACACGGCGTCCGCCTGGGAGTGGTTCAGGATGGGCTTGCAGCCTGCTGCCGCTTCACTTTCCGCCGACCGGAATCCAGAATCCTGGCGGTCCAGGACAGCGTTCCTATGAAAGAATATCTGCTGCGGAAGCGTTCTATTTTTGCTGTCTCCATCCTGCTGTGCCGGGGCACCGGTATACGGGTGGGGGAGCTGTGCGGTCTGAAATGGGGGGATTTTGACTTCAAAACCGGTACATTCCATATCAAGCGCACTGTCTCCAGGATCCCGAATCCGGACACATCCCCGGGACAGCCCAAAACCATCCTCTATATCAGAACCCCCAAGTCCCATACCTCTTCTCGGGAAATTCCCATCCCGGAATTCCTGATTATCCCCCTAAGGCGCATGCGCAAAGCGGACGATCTGTATGTGCTCACCGGAAAAGACACCTGTACGGAACCCCGCAACGTACAAAAGCGCTTCAAGACGATTCTGAAGCGCTGTGAGATGGAGGACTGCAATTTCCATGCCATGCGGCACGGCTTTGCCACAGCCTGCCTGGAGAAAGGCATCGACTGCAAGACCGTGTCCTCCATCCTGGGCCATTCCTCGATCCGGACCACCATGGATTTCTATGTGCATACCTCCATGCGGCAGAAGACGGACTGCATCAACGGAATTGACTGAATGTTGCGGGTTCCGGCCGGACAGGCTTACTCGGAGACAGCCTCCACCGTCAGATCTCCGCTGACCGTGGAGATCTCCACGGAGTGGGTTCCCCCGCCGTACCGGCCTTCCGCATTCTTTCTCTTTTTGTCAAAGGACAGCGCGTCCTCGAAAAAGGTCTCGCATTCACCGCTGGAGGTGTGGAAGCCAAACTGAAAGGATGCCGTCCCGGGCAGCCCGATATTCACGGTCCCGCTGGTAGTGGAGAACTCCAGATCACCCGTTAAGTCCGCCAGAGAGACAGAGATGTCCCCGGACACGGAGTGAGCCGTGCCGAATCCCTTTTCGCCGGACAAGAGGAGCTCTCCGCTGGCAGTGTTCGTCCGAAATCTCCCCTCCAGACGCTCCACCCGGATATCGCCGGAGGTGCTCTCCGCGTCGAAATCCCCCCGCACCTCCTCCAGGGTAATGTCGCCGCTGGTGGTAGACAGGGATACGTCCCCTGCCAGCTGTCCCAGCCGGATGTCGCCGCTGGTAGTGGATACCCGCAGCGGCCCCTCCAGGCCGGACAGTCGGATCTGGCCGCTGGTGGAAGATATAACCGTCCCTCCCTTGGCCTGTTCCACCGCAATATCGCCGCTGGTGGTGGACAGCTTCAGGGTTTCCGCCGCGGCGCTGTCCAGCTGGATGTCGCCGCTGGTGGAAGACACCTGTATCCTGCCCGCCTGCACTTCTGAAAAGAGCATATCCCCGCTGGTGGTGGACACTACAAAGCCGTCCCGGATGCCCAGTCCGATTTTTGACGATATATCTCCGCTGACGGTCTTCACGGTCAGCGCCTCCATATCCCGGGCAAGGGCAGCGGGCAGATAGACTTCCGTATAGGCCCCCCGGAAACCCACGGAGAAGAAAGAAAACCAGCTCCGTCCTCTCCCCCTTATGGTCAGCTCCCCGTCCGACTGTTCCACAGCGGAGAGCTGGCTCTGCTCCGGCTCATAATTCATGTACTCACGGACGATGATCTCATCCCCTGGGCTCTCATAGAACAGCACGTCCGTAAGCCCTGCGGAACCCTTTCCGTAGTCAATCTCAAGGCTCCTTATATCCCCGGCCCGGAATTTCTTTTCCTGGACCAGACCGTAATTCCCATGGGCAGCCCCTGACGGAACGCTCTGTGTCAGTAACCTCCCCAGAATCACGCACAGGAAGACCATCACCGTGCCTACCAGACCAATCATTGCAATGTGTAATCGTTTCATAATCCTGATTCCTCCCTATTCCGCTCCGCCGCCCAGATATCCCCGCCGCAGACCGGGCAGCCATTTCTGCTGCCTGTGCGCCCCTGCCGGCAACGGAGTCAACATCCCCGCTGCCGGCAGGGTTGCTGACCCTGGCGGCATTCGCCAAATGTCCATGCAGGCATGCCCGCCTGACTCATTGCCCACGGGAATCAACGATCTGCGGGTTCTGCGCCTTTACGAGCCGCTATGCTTCAAGTTGTACAGCAGCACCTCTATCATCTGGGCGCAGCCCCCCACAAGAAATACCAGCCAGGTCACCTCCCAACGCCAGGTTTTCAGGCTGATGCCAAAATAGATCAGCAGCGTCACCAGCCAGATCAGCATACAGACGGATCTCCTGACTGCCTTTTCCCGGTTGCCGGAGGCAGCAGCCTCCTTGTAGAGCTCCACCAGATTCTCTTCTTTCTTATTGTGGACAGGATACATATTGGCCGCATAGACCAGCATACAGGTAGGCGGGATGCATATCAGCCCCGTGAGGGCAAGCCCCATAAGTCCCCCCATCTCCGACCCCATGAAATACACGTCATTGACCGCCAGACACACGATCAGGACCACGCCCGCCAACAGATAAATCCCCACGGCGGCGGCTGTCAGCACGGCCTTTTTCTTCCTTTCTCCCTCCGACAGCAAAAATAAGCTCCTGTCTTTCAGATCCTCGAACAGCTCCGTCACATCCCCGATGGAGCCTATGGCCACCTGAAACGCATCCTCCTCCCGGCAGCCCTCCCCGATCAGGTCTTCGTACTTCTCTGTGACATTCTGTGTCATCTCCTCTTTCAGCTCCACAGCCTTTCTGGTCTTTGGCGCATCCTTGAACAGTTCATTGATATGCTTTCTGATCTTCTCTTTCATGCTCTTGTTTCCTTTCTGTCTTTCTGTCTTTCTGTCTTTCCGGGACTTTGGGCCCGCTTTTCATTTCAGCAGCTGGTCGATGGTAAACTTGGCCTCCTCCCAGTCTCTCTTGTAAGCCTGGTAAGCCTCTCGGCCCGCGTCCGTGATGGAATAATAGCGGCGTCTGGCCCCTACCGTCTCATCTCCCCAGTAAGTGCATATGTAGCCCGCCTGCTCCAGCCGCCGGAACGCGGAATACAGGGTGGCCTCTTTGAGTTCGCACCGGTTGTCGGTCTTCTTCATGATATCCTTATTGATCTGGTAGCCATAGCTGTCCTGCTCCAGAAGATGGGATAAAATGATGGCCTCCGTGTGCCCTCGCAAAATATCGGACGTAATTGACATAGGCATCTCCTTTCTGGTTACACTATACCGCAACATACCTCGTCTGTCAAGGTATATTTTTTCTTGCAGTATATTTTTCTGAGATATATTTTATTTCCATACGTAAGACCCCCGGAATATATGCAGAAAGCAGACAGACTGCGGGGAAAGAATTACTGTTCACAGGTAGTCCCACGAAGTGTTTTCGTGCGCATTTTGCAGGAAATCAACGGGAATATTGACAAACTATCCCACATATGATACGGTTAAGATGTCCACAGCAAGTCTTGTGTAAGCGCTTCTGTCGCGGTAAGGGTTATGTGTTAGTCCCGCTCGCAAGCAATTGACACCGATAATTCAGCAGGCGATTGAGCCTGCTTTTTTTGAGAGGAAGCCATGGATTTTCAAAGCTGCTTTCCCATATGGGATAAACTGAATACAGATCAGCAGAACCGCATTCTGGGCAGTCTGGTAAGCCCCCATGTCAAAAAGGGAACCGTCCTCCACAATGGAAGCATGGATTGCACCGGCCTGCTTTTGATAAAGTCCGGCCAGCTCCGGGTCTACATTCTCTCGGAAGAGGGCCGTGAAATCACCCTCTACCGACTATTCGATATCGATATGTGCCTGTTCTCGGCCTCCTGCATGCTGCGCTCCATTCAGTTTGACGTGACCATCGCGGCGGAAAAGGACACGGAGTTCTGGGTGGTGCCCGCCGAGGTCTACAAAGGCATTACGGAGGAATCCGCACCGGCGGCAAATTACACCAATGAGCTGATGGCCTCCCGCTTTTCTGATGTTATGTGGCTGATGGAACAGATCATGTGGAAAAGCCTTGACCGGCGGGTGGCGTCTTTTCTCCTGGAGGAGGCCTCCATCGAAGGAACCGGGAAATTAAAGATCACCCACGAGACCATTGCCAATCATCTGGGCTCCCACCGGGAGGTCATCACGCGGATGCTCCGCTATTTTCAAAATGAGGGAATGGTCCGCCTGAGCCGGGGCGTCATCGAGATCACGGATACGGACAAGCTGGAAGAATTAAGCGCTTCCTGATCTGGGCTTTGTGGAAATACAGGAAAAGAAAGATTGTTGAAAGTTGAAAATAGGAATCGCCGCCGGCACGATGAAAGTCCCGGCGGCGGTTTTCTCTATTTGTCCATGCCGCAGGCGGCCGCTCTCTCCACCAGGCAGCGGTCGTTTGTCACCGCATCGTAAAAGCGGAATCCACCGGCGAAGTTATAGGCCTCATAGCCATGCCCCTCCAGAATCCGGCAGGCAATGTAGCTGCGCAGCCCGCTCTGGCAGATGACATAGACGGGCTTTCCTTTTTCGATTTCGGCAAGGCGCTCCCGCAGCTCGTCAACGGGAATGTTGGAAAATCCCCGGATGTGCCCCTGAGCATATTCCCCTGGTGTCCTGGCGTCCAGCAGCGTGACGCTGCCGTCTCTGGGCAGCGCGTCCGCATCCTCCAGATGCCACTGTTTCAATATGCCGCCCGCGATATTGTCGATCATGAAGCCTGCCATGTTCACGGGATCTTTGGCAGAAGAATAGGGAGGCGCATAGGCCAGATCCAGCTCTTTCAGCTCAGTGGCTTTCATCCCCGCATGGATAGCAGTGGCCAGGACGTCGATCCGCTTATCCACGCCCTCATAGCCTGCGATCTGGGCGCCCAGCAGGCGGTATGTCCCTTTCTCAAACACCACTTTCATGGTCATGACCCTGCCGCCGGGATAGTAGCCCGCATGGCTCATGGGAGAGAGGATGACCGTATCCACGTCCAGGCCGGCCCTCCGCCCATGGGTCTCATTGATGCCGGTGACCGCTGCGGTCATGTCGAATACCTTGATCACGGAACTCCCCTGGCTGCCTGCGTATCGGCTGTCCCCGCCGCAGATATTGTCCGCAATGATACGCCCCTGCTTATTGGCGGGCCCGGCCAAGGAGATCAGGGCATTCTCGCCGGTGACAGAGTGCTTCACCATAACCGCATCCCCCCCAGCGTATATGTCGGGGACAGATGTCTCCATCCGCTCATTAACTACTATACTGTCTTTTATTCCTAGTTCCAGACCGGCCTCTTTCGCCAGAGCCGTATCCGGCGTGACGCCGATGGCAAGCACTACCATATCGGCATGGAGGGGCTCATTGTCTTTTAACAGCACGTCCACGCCGTCCCCTTTTTCTTCAAAGCCCTCCACGGTGTGCCCCAGCACAAGCTTCACGCCATGTCTTCGCATCTCGCCGTGAATCATGGCAGCCATGTCCGGGTCAAAGGGATTCATCAGCTGTTTGGGGCGCTGTACAATGGTCACTTCCATTCCCAGCTCCCGCAGATTTTCCGCAAGCTCCAGCCCGATGAAGCCGCCGCCAGCCAGCACGGCGGATTTCGGCCTGTGCTTACGGATGTATTCCTTGATGCGCAAAGTATCCTCCACCGTGCGCAGGGTGAAGAGCCTGTCAATGCCTGTGCCCGGCAGTCTGGGCTGTGTGGGCTTCGCCCCGGGGGAGAGGATCAGCTTATCATAGCTCTCCTGAAATTCCTCGCCGGTTTCCAGATTCTTTACGGAAACCGTCTTGGATTCCGGGTGGATTCCCGTGACCTCATGGCGGACTTTCACGTTCACGTGGAAGCGCGAGAAGAAATTCTCCGGGGTCTGGAGGGTCAATTCCTCGGAATCTGTGATCACGTCGCCGATATAGTAGGGCAGGCCGCAGTTGGCATAGGAGATATATCCGGAACGCTCAAATACCGTGATTTCCGCCGTCTCGTCCAATCTCCGGATTCTTGCCGCGGCTGTGGCGCCCCCTGCCACGCCGCCTACGATTACCACTTTCATGTCATTCCACCTCTCCCTGATAAGCGGACATGCCGCCGATGTTGTTTACGTTCACATACCCCATACGCTGCAGCAGGCTCACCGCCTGACGGCTTCTGGCGCCGGACTGGCAGTAGACGAACAGAGGCGCCTCCTTATTTACCGCCACGGATTTGATTCTGTCAATCTGCTGCAAGGGCACATTTTTGCTTTCGGGAATGTGTCCTCCCCGATACTCTTCGGGGGTACGGACATCCACCAGGATTCCCTGGGGAGCGGCCCGGTACTCCTCTACGCCCCGGTTGATATCCGGCTGTCTGAATATGTCCAAGAATCCCATTTCTCTACCTCCTTACAGCATTCCCAGAATGGCGCTCTTGGGTCTCGCCCCCATGGCCTGGTTGACTATTTTCCCGTCTTTCATCACCACCAGAGTGGGGATGCTCATGATGCCGAACTGCCCTGCCAGCTCAGGCTCCTCATCCACGTTGACTTTGCCCACCTTGATATCCGAGCGCTCTCTGGCGATCTCCTCCACAATGGGAACCACCATACGACAGGGCCCGCACCAGGGTGCCCAAAAGTCCAGCAGCACAGGTTTATCGGAATCCATGACTTCGCTCTTAAAATTGTTCATGTTGATATTGACAGCAGACATATTGTTGTCCTCCCTATATTGTCAAGTGATTTTCCTTAAAAAATCAAGGAATTTTAAAGTTTATATCTCAGGTGAATGAGCCAAGGAGATGGACATTTCTCTGTA
>JAAWOU010000139.1 GCA_022799755.1 Lachnospiraceae bacterium | reverse complement strand
GATGTGGCTGGACAGCAGGATGGTGATGTTCTTCTCTGTGTTCAGCCTATGGAGCAGGGCGCGCAGCTCCACGATGCCGCTGGGATCCAGGCCGTTGACCGGCTCGTCCAAAACCAATGCTGAGGGCTCTCCCAGCAGGGCGATGGCAAGGCCCAGCCGCTGCTTCTGGCCCAGGGAGAGGCGCTTGCATGTTTCCCGGCGCTTTTCCCGGATGTCCACGAGTTCCATGATCTCCTGTACCTTTTCCTTTCCAGGGATGCCCTTTTGGATGCGGTAGTATTCCAGGGTGCGCTCCACGGTCATGTTGGGGAAGAAGCCCGGACGCTCGATCATGACGCCCATCTGCCTGCGGCAGCGGAGAAGCTCCCGCTCCCCGGCCTGGCCGAACAGGCGGATCTCCCCTGCGGTGGGGAAGACATGCCCTGCCAGGAGCTTCAAAAGGGTGGACTTGCCCGCGCCGTTGTCGCCGATCAGCCCGTAGATGCTCCCGGGGCTTACCCGCAGGCTTACCCCATCCAGCGCCAGGACGGAGCGGTATTTTTTTGTGACTTGATTTGCTTCTATGACGGAATCGTTCATTTCTGGCCTCCTTTACGCCGGGAGGTGTCCTGCCCGGCTGACATTTACCAGTATAGACCATGGGGGATTAATAAGTCATAAAGAACTTT
Organism: Lachnospiraceae bacterium; assembly: GCA_022799755.1. Taxonomy (GTDB): domain Bacteria; phylum Bacillota; class Clostridia; order Lachnospirales; family Lachnospiraceae; genus Acetatifactor. The sequence continues at coordinate 3,296 of JAAWOU010000139.1, read as the reverse complement.
TAAAGATGTCGTAAAGATTTCCCGATGTGATGACCATTTTTATATTCAGGGCTGTATGGCATTGGTGCAACAATTAATGGGTTGTATATGCTTTGTCACAGGTACGCAATCCGTCTATGTGTTCAAATAAGTCCGGCTTAATCGGTGCACCTAATGGGTCTAAAATATGCCTTTGCAGAAAGGGATGAAATATTCGTTATCCTGACTAATTACAAGTAATGCTTGACGGGCTAAAATGAATATAATAAAATGTAAAAAGGAAAGGTACTTTCCAAACAAATAGTATAAAAAGGGCGTACGTGCTTCTTGGGAGCCGGGATATGTAGACCAAACTGACGGACTGTGGATGCGTTCGTTAAATGTTGTGTGGGATAATGGCAATTACGAGAATATATGTTTTATTGGTTGTCTATTTACCATAGATGGAGTAGATACTGCTGATGTTAGCTGCACAGCCAGCTTTGAGTAAAAATGAAAATGAAGAATAAAAAGTGGTTTTTAAGTATTGGCATTGGTATCTGTATTCTTTTCTTGGGAATTATGTGCTTCGTAATTCAGAAAACTGGAAAATCCAGAGAAGAAGAGGCAGGCTTTGTAAAGCAACTCACTGATATCGAAAAAGAAGAATTATATCATGATTATGTGGAAAAGACCTTAGCTTTGATGCTTAAACGCACGGGCAAAGTTTTGGATTGTGAAGTGGATATAAACTATTCGGAAAGCAAGATTGCTGGAGTCGACATTAAGTTTACTGTACCTGAGGGAAGTATTGAAAATGATACCTTGCGGACAGATATATCAGAGAGCATTTCAAGAGCGCTTAACATTAGTGCGGAAAGTATTACAGTATCAGAATCAAAGAATCTTTTTCCATAAAAGGAATCAGCGGGTTTCAGAGCATTCTGGAACCCGTTGTGTATGCCGATGAGGCATTCAGATTTGACTTTATTTTTCCGAAAGAGTTCTTCTTTCATTTAACAGGGTAAGGGCAAGTCAGCAGAAGCCAGCAGGGGTTTCTATAGAAAACCTCATTTTCCTCAATTGTCGAAAAATCATAAATGTTAACGGAAACGGTAAATAAGCGTCCGAGGAGGATGAGGCGCGGTAGGTTTACCCCAGCCGGAAGCCGATACCGTACACGGTCTGGATGTATTCCTGGGTGGCATCGGCTTCCCTGATCTTCCGGCGCAGATTGCTCACATGGACGTTCACGGTATTGTTTTCTCCGTAGTAGCCGCCCTCCCAGACCAGTTCGTAAAGCCTCTCCCGGGAATAGACCTTTTCCGGGGACTGGAGGAAGAGGTGGAGGAGCTTGTATTCATGGGCGGTCAGGGACAGTTCTCTGTCGTTTACCAGCACCCGGCGGGAGTCGGGATAGAGTTTTAGATTCCGGTAGACCAGCATTTCCGGCTGTTGCCTGGAGGGGCCGGCGCTGGCTGCCCGCCGGAGGGCAGCCAGGATTCGGGCGGTCACCTCCTGGGGCTCAAAGGGCTTTGTGATATAATCGTCCGCCCCGTTTTTCAGGAGGGCTACCTTGTCATCCAGGGCGCTTTTGGCGGAGAGTATCAGGATGGGGAAGCTGCAGCGCTTCTCCTCCCGGAGTTTCTCCAACAGTTCTTCTCCGGACAGGCCGGGCAGCATGAGGTCTAAGAGGAGCAGGTCTGGCTCCTCCCGTTCTATGAGGGACAGGGCTTCCGTTCCGGAGAATGCCCGGAGGGTTTCATAACCCTCAGCCTCCAGTATCTCAGAAAGCAGGCGGCTGATGTCCGCCTCATCCTCTGCAATTAGGATTTTGTGCCGCATGTGTTCCCCCTTACGTAAAAAGCTGTTCTTCCTGCCGAATCATCATGACAATGCTTGCCTCATAGGCATTGCGGGCTGCCTCCGCCTGACGCTCCTCGGTCCAGTCCCTGATTTCCTGTGTCTGTACCCGCACTTCTTCTCTACGCCGCTCCTTTATGAACTGTGCGGTCTGTTTACGGTTATGCCATTCCTTAGTCAGGCGCTCATGCTCCAGCCAGTTTTTCAGGATCTTATTCTTCAACATTTTATCCTGCAGCCTCTTGGCCTCTGCGCGCTTTTTGAGATATTCTTTCAGAAGCTTTTTTCGGCGGGCTTTTTTCGCGGCTTCTTCGGCCATCCGTCTGCGCTGGGCCGCTCTTCTGGCGCGGGCATCGTCCTGGACGCCAAAGGCATAACCGTAGCATTTTTCCCAGGTGTCGTCGATGTGGATCAATACGAATCTGGGCGCGCGGCCGTATACGTTGGCAGCCTTGTTCCTGGCCAGATAGTCCAGAACCTGCTGCTCGAAGAGCGGGTCCGCCTGCATCCTTCGGTAGGCGGCGTCCGTGATGTCAATGAGCCAGTCTACCCGCTTCTGGGAGGGATGGGTGTAGAGGTTCTTGATTTTATCGTGAATATACAGCTTGTATTCTGTCAGGGACATGTCTTTCGGGGAAAGCAGAAACTTCTCCAGCATGGCATCAGAGAAGCTGCTGTCCGTTTTTTCCCTGCCGTTTACGCAGGAGCGCTGTGTACTGTCCAATCCTGTCCCCGCAGCATAACCTGCTTCAATCATATTTGCCATAGTCATTCCCCTTTCCCGGTCTATATGCAGACTGCTTCTATGCCGCTTTCGACGGCACATACAACGGAACTGTTCCTCTGCCATGGGTAATCGGTGCAGCCGAATCGCCACAGCTTTCGGAACTTCTTCTGACATTTATATCGGAGACAGAAAGGGCATATCTTAATGCCGATGGAATGAAATGTTCGGATAGCGGCATGAGCCGCAGGGGGTTGGGGCTGTCCCATGGCGTCAGGGCTAACGGCGCAGAACGCGAAAGGTTTTTTCGCCCATTTGCTCATGACAAGTACTCTAGGATTCAGAGCTGTCTTTCCAGTAGAGTTCTGCCTTTTCCCGGGCCTCCTCATGGCCCATATTCTTTTTATCCATAAGGCTTCGGACGGCGGCATCTCTTGAGGCGCCGAGTTCCCGGCAAAGCTCAACGAGCAATTTGATACTGTTCTCTTCTGCTGCGTCGGCGCGTCTTTTTTCCTTGCTGGCTAATTTCTGCGCGCTGTCGGCCCGCGCTCTCTCAGCCTCCGTCTTCCTCCGCTCGGCCTGTATGTCCATCTTCTCCATATCCGCAAATAATTCTCCCATTTTCTTTTCCCTCACCTTGTCAGTCAGTCGTTCCGTCTCCGGTACAGGTACATTCATCTTTAGCAAAAAGGCGCACAGTACATCCGCGATTACATCGACCAGATGGCCGGGGGAATCCCGCAGAATCGCT
>JAAWOU010000033.1 GCA_022799755.1 Lachnospiraceae bacterium | reverse complement strand
GGATTTAGAGTTTTGAGAGTGGACTCTAAAAACTCTAACCCCAAGTTTACAGAAAAATGCCAAATTTTTCACTACACGTTCTTATTTGACGCTTACTTTGCAGTTTGGCTTTACATCTGTTTCGCACGATGCTCCGTTATCCGGGCTCGGAAATTCTTGAAACTCCCACATATATCTCCGAAATCTCATACCAGGTGGGGTAATCCGTGATTCCGGTCTGCGGCAGGTTGAAGATTCGCTGGAACGTCCGGACCGCATTGGCTGTGGCAGGGCCGTAGATGCCGTCCGCGGCGACGGTGGGGATGGCAGGATAATTCCTGGCAATCCGGTTCAGCTGGGTCTGGAGCTGTCGGACTTTGTCTCCCGAGGAACCCACGGTCAGATCATATCCGGGCCAGGAGGAGGGCACCCCTGAGATGACCTGGGCTGTGTTGATATACATGTCGTTGCCGTAGTAATACCGTATGATCTCAATGGCCGAGTATCCCTCCTCCCCCAGGTACATAGAGCCCCATTGGCTTAAGCCAGCGCAGGTGACTCTGCGTCCGTCGCAGTAGGAGGTGAAGATGGGCTGGCGCACGCCGGGCCTTGAGAGGTAATTGGCGAATACGGAATCCACCAGATAATCGATGTTCTCGAAGATGTTTCTGCCGTACACCCATTTCTGGTCATAGGCCGTGGAGGAGGTAATGGTAAAGTTGTAGCCCTGGTTCCGATACCATTCCGTATACACCCTGTTCAGCGTAAAGGACATAATGACCAGAATATTGGCATAAATCGTGCTCTCCGGCCAGGTGGAATAAATCTCGCAGGAGGCCACGTTTTTGATATAATCTTTGTAGCGAACCCAGTAATTGGGCGCGGAAGAATCGCTTGGCAGGCCGTCGTGGACGATGACGAACTCCGGAATGACTACGCGGCTGAGAACGATTTCCCCGGTCTCTGCCATGGGTTTGATCTCATCCTCGGGTATCTTGGGAGGAAAATCCCCATACAGGGTATGGTCCGGAATGATGACGATTTTCTCTTCTTCCTCCGTGGTGGCCAAAGGGTTCATCTGTATGTTCTGGAGAGAGAGCTGGTCCGCCAGGATCTCCGATCCGGATACCAGCACCGGCTCGTACTCGGGGGCGGTGACTGTGATATTGTACTCGGAGTAAGGCTGGATTTCGTTCTCGGGCTGCAGGGACAGTGCCAGAGGCGGCGCCGGCAGCTGCGTCACGGGAGTTTGACCGGAGCTGTCGGTGGTGAGCACTTTTAAGGGGACATCCGGCTCCCTGGTGTAGGATATGGTGACGATGGCGCCTTCCACAGGGATCAGCCCGATGGAAGAGACCACGCTGATTTTGATACTGCCGGAATAGGAGACGTCAGTGCTTTCCGGCTCCTGTACGTCGGATATATTGGTTTCGGGCATAAGCTTCCTTTTGCGCCGGGGGCGCATACGATTCGTTATGGTATATATATGCGGCGGGAGGGGAAATGTTACGCAAACCTATTGACGGACCTATGGTTTTGCCATATCATTGTAGGGGAGAGAAATTGCTCCCCGCAGTGGCATGGGAGTGGAGGGTCGAATGTTTGGGGTATGACAGGGTTCAGGCGGCAGGGCTTCTGTGGGATATAATAGAGGGAAGAGGAGAGGCGGAGAATGAACGAGCTGATTGAGATTCTGGGGCTGACAAAAGCCTACGACGCAAAGCATATCGCGGTAAACAATATAAGCCTGACGCTGCCCCGGGGAAAGATCATCGGGCTCCTGGGGCCCAACGGAAGCGGCAAGACCACGCTGATCAAGCTGATGAACGGCCTTTTGACGCCCACGGAGGGCAGCATCCGGATCTGCGGAAAGCCTGTGGGCGTGGGGACGAAAGGGCGGGTCGCCTATCTCCCTGACAGGACTTACCTGGCCGGCGATAAAAAGGTCAGCGAGATATTGCGCTTCTTCTGTGATTTCTATGGGGATTTTTCCAGAGAGCGCGCGATAGGGATGCTGCAGAATCTGGGGATTGAGCCGGGGGCGAGGATGAATACGCTCTCCAAGGGGACGAAAGAGAAAGTGCAGCTGATACTGGTCATGAGCCGGAATGCCGATCTGTATATTCTGGATGAGCCTATTGCGGGGGTGGACCCGGCAGCCAGGGACTATATCCTGCGGACGATACTGAACAATTATAATCCCAACGCCACAGTGCTCATCTCCACGCATCTGATAGGCGATGTGGAGCAGGTGCTGGACGAGGTGATCTTCATGCGTTACGGACATTTGGTGCTGTACACCTCTGTGAACAATATCAGAGAGCGGCACGGAAAATCTGTGGACGCTTATTTCAGGGAGGTATTTGCATGTTAGGGAAGCTGATAAAGCATGAGTGGATCGGCACGTATAAGATAGGCTGCCTGATGATGGGAGCCATGGGGGTGATCACGTTTCTGGGATGGCTTTCGCTTCATGCGCCTATATGGAAATCCATCAGCGGCATGGGAGGCTCCGTCAGCTGGCTGGATGTCTTCAGTGTATTCACTGTGTTGATTTACGTGATGCTGCTGTTATGTGTCACATTCGGCATCCGGATCTATCTCTGTGTGCGTTTTTACAGGACAATGTACACGGATCAGGGGTATCTGACCCATACGCTGCCCGTGACGAAGAATCAGATATTGGTGAGTAAACTGCTGGTCAGCGGCCTGTGGACGCTGCTCGTCCAGCTGGCGGTCTATCTTTCCTTTTTCATTTTGCTCTCGTCCCTGATGTGGATCGTAGCGCCGACCAAATATCTGCCGACGGATTTATTTGCCGCCGCCTGGGAGATTCTGACGGAGCTGGAAGAGCTGTTTGGCTTCGGGGCCGTTCATTTTGTGGGGATGTGGATGGTGTCGTCTCTGGTGGGAGCGTTCACTTCCATGATGATTCTGTTCGGGGGCGTCTCTCTGGGACAGTTTATGCAGAGGGGAAGATTGTTTTTGGGCATACTTTTCTATATTTTGGTCGTCGTGGGTAAGGAGCTGGTGATTTCTCTGTGCCGCAGCTTTGCAGGCACCTTGGGGATGTATCTGAACAGGAACCTGGATGTACGGTTTATCGTGGATCTGATGACGGCTGTCATACTGTATGCGGTGACATATTTTATGGTAAACCGCAAATTGAATCTGGTATAAACCCGAGATATATTTTCCGGTGTTGCCCTATGGCGGAAGATTTGATATAATCGGTCTTAGTAGAGGCGCAAAGCGGGTGAGCATAAATGCAGATGCAGAAGATAATTGACAAAATTCTGGAGGGGAACCTTGACTATGAGAACGGTTCCCTGGATTTTTCCTGTGCAAAAATAGAATTGAGCATTCGGAGTGGGCAGCAGTACGAGGACTCTTTTCGGATTCTGGTTCCAGACGGGCTGTATACGGCAGGGATGGTGTATTCTTCCGACTGGAGGATGGAATGTCTGACGGAGGAATTCTCCGGAGAGGAGGAGATCGCTTTCCGATTTCATGGGGAAAAGCTGGAGGAAGGGGATGTGGTGAAAGGCACCTTTGACGTTGTCAGCAACCGCGGCGAATACTATCTCCCCTTTGTAGTCTCTGTGGAGCATGACATGCCGGAATCCTCTGTGGGAACCGTCAAAAATCTGTTCCACTTTGCGAATCTTGCCAAAAGCAGCTGGAAAGAGGCTGTGAAACTGTTCTATTCCCCGGAGTTTTCGCGGATATTTTCAGGCAGTGACGCCAGGTATCTGGAGGACTACAGGGCATTCTCGGCCTGCCGCGGCCAGGAACAGAATGTGGAAGAATTCTTAATTCAGGTGAACAAGAAGCAGAACGCGGAATTCATGGCGGAGGAGGCGGAGCTGGAGTCACAGCTGCCCGCTTTCGGACCGGCCGGGGTGATGGAGCAGAGCGTGTCCATTGTGAGAAACGGCTGGGGGTTCACCAGGCTGACCGTGGAATGTGACGGGGAGTTTCTTTTTACCGAGAAAGAGGTCCTGACAGACGATGACTTTTTGGGCAACCGGTGCAGACTGCCCGTGTTCATTGACAGCGGCCGCCTGAGAAGAGGCAGGAGCTTTGGGCGGATCCGGCTGTACAATGCCTACACAGATCTGATAATTCCGGTGACGGTGTCTTTGGGCGGCGCCGGATTCGCGGACAGCAAGGAAGCGGCCAGGATGCGCTGCACGGCTCGGCTGATGGACTTCTATCAGTCTTTCCGGCTGCGAAAGATTTCCACATCCGGCTGGCTGAAAGAGACCGGGAAGCTGGTGGAACGGCTGGTGGCACTGGACGAGAGCGATATCTCCTCCAGGCTGCTGCAGGCGCAGCTGCTGATCACGGAGGAGCGCCGCAATGAAGCCGGCTGGATTCTGGACCATGCCGCGGAGACATTTGAAAAGCAGCCATTTGGGGATACGCTGACGGCCTATTACCTCTATCTCACCACGCTGCTCCACGGGGACGAGGCTTATGTGGAAAAGGTGGCGGAGGATGTGGCGCGGATGTTTGAGCGGGACGATTCCAACTGGCGCATAGGGTGGCTTTTGATGTATCTTTCCGAGGATTACTGCAGGTCCGACAGGGAGAAATGGGCTTTCTGGGAGACGCTCTTCCGGAAAGGCTGTACCAGTCCGGTGCTCTATATAGAAGCGGTCTCCCTGATCAATGCCAACCCGTCCCTGCTGCGCAGGCTGGGCAGATTTGACCAGCAGGTCATCTGGTACGGCGTCAGACATGGCGTCCTGAAACAGGAGGCCGTGGAACAGACGCTTTATCTGGCTGCCAGGGTGAAAGAGTATTCGGAGGCGCTGTTTCAGGCGCTTTCACAGCTGTACGGGAAAAGAAAAGACGTACAGCTGCTCCAGGAGATCTGTACGCTGCTGATAAAAGGAGCAAAGGTGGGGCCTGCCTGGTTCGATTGGTACAGGGCAGGGGTGGAGGCCCAGCTGAGGATTACGAATTTATACGAATATTTCATGATGTCTCTGGACTTGGAACAGTCTCAGGAAATTCCGAAAGCGGTGCTGAAATATTTTTCCTATCAGAACAATATGGACTATGCCCACACCGCCTATCTGTACGATTACATCATTCAGCACCAGGACCGGCTGGAGGACGTGTATGAGGCCTATCGGTTTAAGATAGAGTACTTTGTGACAGAGCAGATAAAAAAGAAGCATATCAACCGCAATCTGGCGAATCTGTACAATCGTCTGCTGCGTGCCGACATGGTGAATGAACAGACAGCCGGCCCTCTCTCGAAGCTGTTGTTCGCCCATCTGATCCAGGTGGAGGATGAGCGGCTGCGGAAAGTGTATGTATACCAGCCGGGGAATCTGCAGCCAAGCGAGTATATGCTGACGGACAAGCGTACATGGGCGGCGATCTACGGCATCAGATACACCATTGTCTTTGAGGACGCGGAGGGGAACCGCTTCCTGAAAAACGTGGACTATACCATGGAGAAGCTGATGCTACCGGGGAAATTCCTGCGCTGGCTTCTGCCCATGGGGGAGCTGGGGCTTGGGCTGGATTTCTATCTTTGCGGCAGCGAGAGCGTCTGCAGGGAGGAACCGGACCAGCGCATCAAGAGGGAACTGCGGATTGCGGCCTCGGACAGCACGGATTTGCAGGTAAAGCGGGAACTGTATCTGCGGATTCTGCAGTATTACTATGATACGGATGACTGCAGGGCTTTGGACGAATATCTGAAGAAGATTCCCTCCCAGGAGCTTACGGCCCTGGAGAGAGCCACCGTGATCCGGTTCATGGTGCTGCGGGGCAATTACAGGCTGGCATGGGAATGGCTGGAAGTATACGGGCCGTATATCGTGGATGTGAAGATTCTGGTGCGGCTGGCGGGAGCCATGATAGAGCGGTATGACATGGGGGAGAATTCCCTGCTGACCGCGGCTGCCGTGTATATTTTCCGGAAAGGAAAGTACGACAGCACGATACTGAATTACCTGTCCGCCCATTATCAGGGGATGGCCAGGAATATGCGGGAGATCTGGAAAGCGGCGAAATCATTCGGGGCGGACTGTTACAGGCTCAGTGAGAGGCTGTTGGTACAGATGCTGTACTCCGGCGCTTTCGTGGGGGAGAAGATGGAGATATTCCGCTATTACATCTCCCAGGGACCGAAGCAGGAGGTGGAGGAGGCCTTTCTGGCCCAGTGCTCTTACGACTATTTTGTCAAGGAACGTCTGGTGGAAAAGGAAGTGTTCCATGAAATACGGCAGATGTATCAGCGCGGGGAGCCGGTGCAGATGGTCTGCAAGCTGGCCTATCTGAAATACTTTGCGGAGAACGGACAGGAGGAGGATTCTGACTCCATGGTGACGGAACTGCTGGAGGAGATGCTGGAAAGGGAGATTTATCTGGAATTTTTCCGGGAATTCGGCCAGTGTCCCGGGCTTGAGAGAGAGCTCTGCGACAAGACAATCATGGAATATCGCACGAAGCCCCAGACGGAAGTCTGCATCCACTATACGATTCTCGACGAGAACGGGGAGACGGAGGGGTATCGCAGCGCGTACATGAGGGAGGCGTATGGGGGCGTGTGCTTCAAGACTTTCGTCCTGTTCTTCGGGGAGTGTCTGCAGTATTATATCACGGAGGAGCGGGAGGGAAAATTCCAGGTAACCGGAAGCGGCACGCTTCAGCGCCTCGATAATGACGCGGAAGAGGAGAGCAGATATCAGATGATCAACGATATCGCCATGGCCCAGACCATGCAGGACTACGATACGATGGATCAGCTGCTGGAAGAGTACTATAAAAAGGATTTTCTAAGCGGCAGACTGTTTGAACTAAAATAGAGGGAAGCAAAAAGGGGAGGAGCCGTTATGGGAATTCTAAGCAGCGACAGGCTGATCGTGGGATACGATTTGGGAAACGAATATTCTCAGATCAGCTTTGCCATGTCTGAGAGCGAGGAGGCACAGACGCTTTCCCAGGTGGCGGGCGCCCAGATTTACAATATTCCCACGGCCCTTTACAAAAGGCGGGGGACGAACCAATGGCTCTATGGCAGGGAGGCGCTTAAGGCGGACGGCGGGGAAGGAGTTCTGGTGGAGAACCTGTTCTCCATGGCGCTGAACAGAGAGCCGGTGGTCATAGACGGAGAAAGCTTTGACCCGGTGGCGCTGTTGGCGCTGTTCTTCCGCCGCAGCCTGGGGCTGCTTCCGCAGAAAGGCGCCAGGCTGACGGGACTGATGGTGACCTGCGCAGTCCTGAATCGGGAGAGCGTGGAAGTGCTGTCGCGGATGGTGGAGGGAGCCCAGCTGAAAGCGGACAGAATCGCCGTCCAGAGTTATGAGGAAAGCTTTTACAGCTATATGCTGCGCCAGCCGCCGGAGCTGTGGACGGATGACACGGTAGTCTTCTGTTATCAAAAGGGAGGCATCCGGCTGATGCGGATGGAATGCAACCGGCGGACCACACCCATAGTGACCTTTGTGAGAGGGAGGGACTACGAATTCCCGGAGGATGCGCTTCCGGCCTGGGGGCAGGACGAGGTCTTGGGGGAGATAAATCCGGAGCGTGGGCAGGAATTGGACGAGGCCTTTCTGAAGATCGCCAGGGAGGTCTGCGGGGAGGGGAACGTGGGCAGCGTATTTCTCATCGGCGACGGATTCGGGCAGGAGTGGATGAAAGAGTCCCTGCGGTTTCTCTGCAGGGGTAGGAGGGTGTTCCAGGGGAACAATCTGTTCAGCAAGGGCGCCTGCTGCGGGATACAGGAGAGGCTTTTGCCCGGCGAGACGGGAAAGGCCCATGTGTTCCTGGGGAACGATAAGCTGAAAGCCAATATCGGCATGCGTGTATTCAGGCAGGGGGAGGAGTCCTATTACGCCCTGCTGGACGCGGGGGAGAACTGGTATGAGGCGGAGCAGAGCATGGAGCTGTATCTGCAGGAGGGCCATGAGCTTGCCCTGACGATCACGCCGCTTGCGGAAAGCGCGGCCTCCGGGCACAGCCGGCTGGTTCGGATCATTCTGGAGGGGCTTCCCGGCAATGCATCGCGGCTGGCGGCGCGTTTCTTTCTGAAAGCCGAGACGCGCTTATCGGTGGAGGTCAGGGATCTGGGGTTCGGAGAATTCCGCGCCTCGTCCGGGCGGGTGTGGAGAGAAGAAATCGACATCGGATAAGGAGAGACAAAGGATGCGGGTCAGTGTCTGTGTAGGGAACTATGCGAAAATGCCATATTGTATTCCGGGGCTGGGACTCAATGTATTCTGCATGGAGGAACTGTGTCACTGTTTAAAAGAGAATGCTTTCTTGCTGGATCTCTCCCTGATGAACGACGGACTGCTGGACTGGGTGGAGAGGGAATGCGGCCTGCGGGATCTGGCGAAAGCCCTCCATCCCATGGTGCACAGGCAGGGGTCTCTCAGCGCTTTTGTGCTGGCCATCCAGCGCTATGTGGGATTTTTTGACGAGGCTGTGATTCTGGAGATGGAGCAGGTACTAAAGCAGGGGGCCGGGCTGACCGGACTGGAGAAGCGCAAGAGCCAGATAGATTACCTGGTGAAAAAGAAGAGATACCGTCAGGCCCTGCGGGGGTATGACGAACTGCTCTCTACCCTGGAGAAAGAGCAGGGGGAAGAGACTCAGGAATCCTCGAAGACGAAAAATCCTCCCGTGGAGAAAGCATTTCTGGCGAAAATCTGGCATAATAAAGGCGTGGCATATGCGGGACTCATGCTTTACGGAAAGGCGGCCGAATGCTTCGGGAAGGCCTGCGAATGGGATGAAAATGACGACTATACAGTTGACTTCATGGCAGCAAAGCGAATGGAGCTGTCCCAGGAGGCGTATGTGGCATTTGCCGGGGAGCACGGGGAGTGGCATTTTGATGCGTTGGAGCTGGAGAAGAAGCTGGAACGTTTTGTAGGCGAGTGGGAGCAGCAGCCGGATTATCTGCGGCTTTGCAACCGGAGAGAGTTAAGGAGCAGGGACAGGCGGAAGTTCTGCGAGGACAGCCAGCGGCTGACCCAGGCTCTGAAAGACAGCTATCGGGCAGGAATGTAAAGGAAATGTGAAAATGGGATTTTGGTCGAAACTATTCAAGAGAAAGAGATATCAGGAAAGCGGCTCCGAGGACTGGGAGAATATCGTCTATGACAGAGATGACGTGGACTTCAGCCAAGAGGAGGAGCGGAGCAGATATATCACCAACTGTCTGGAGCAGATGAAAGAGGCCACCAGGGAGATCGGTCTGCTGACAGGAGAGTATTCCCTGATCACCTCCTATCTCACAGACATGGAGGAAATAGAGGCGCTGCCGGAGTCGGAGCGGGAGGGCTTGGACAGCATTGCCGGACGGTTGGTGTCGCTGGAACAGGAGAGCAAACGGTACCGGGGCAGGAAGAACCGTATGAAGGACGCGGATTACTACAGGCTGCGGGAGCATGAGAGCGAGATCAAAGAGGGGATCGCGAAGCTTAAGGAGTGCGAGGAGTACGGCGGCAAGGTGAAGCAGGATCTCCAGAGGCTGGACAGGGAGCGCCATGCCTATGAGTACCGCAGAGAGGAACTGAATACCCTGATGGATAATCTGCGGGGGATGACGGTGATTTTCGCCACGGCTTTTGTCATGTGCATGGTGATGCTGGCGGTGCTTCAGTTCGTATTTCACATGGATACCCGGATGGGGTATCTACTGGCCGTGGCCGCAGTGGCTTTGGCCGTGACGGTGACCTGGGTGAAGTACACGGACGAGGACAAGGAGCTGCATCAGGTGGAGATAGCGGTGAACAAGATCATCCTATTGCAGAATAAGGTGAAGATCCGGTATGTGAACAACAGGAATCTGATAGATTACCTCTATATCAAGTACGGCACGGACAGCGCGGCGTCTTTAAACAGACTGTGGAAGCAGTACCAGCGGGAGAAAGACGAGAGGAGAGAATTCGCCGAGGCCGAGGGGAAAGCGGAGCACTACCGCAGACAGCTTTTGAACAAGCTGTCGCGCTACCGGATCGCTACGCCGGAGAGATGGCTGAATCAGGCGGCGGCCCTGCTAGACAGGCGTGAGATGGTGGAGATGCGCCATGAGCTGATCCTGCGCAGGCAGACACTGCGCAAACAGATGGACTACAACAACAACGTGGCGGAGACGGCCCGAAAGGAAATCACGGACGTGGCGGACAAGTATCCGGCCTATGCCTCCGAAATTATGGAAATGGTATCACGGTACGGCGGGGAGGATTCCGCGTATTGACTTTAGGCTTTAGGTAAGATATGATAGATAAGTTGGAAACCGGAAGAAAGCGTTACAAAGAGAAAAGATGATAAAGGAGAACAGGATGGAAAAGTATGTGAGCCCCTTATCGGAGCGCTATGCCAGCAGGGAAATGCAGTACATTTTCTCCCCGGACATGAAATTTGGCACCTGGAGGAGATTGTGGATCGCCCTGGCGGAGACGGAGAAAGAATTGGGTTTGAGCCAGGACGGCAAGCCTGTCATCACGGACGAACAGATTGCCGAGATGAAAGCTCATGTGGATGATATCAATTACGACGTGGCAAAGGCCAGAGAGCGGGAGGTCCGCCATGATGTCATGAGTCATGTGTACGCCTATGGCCAGCAGTGCCCGAAAGCGGCGGGCATCATTCATCTGGGGGCCACCTCCTGCTATGTGGGGGACAATACGGATATCATTGTCATGACAGAGGGGCTGAAGCTTCTGAAGAAGAAGCTGGTGAATGTAATCGCGGAGCTTGCGGATTTTGCGGAGGCGTACAAATCTCAGCCCACTCTGGCTTTCACCCATTTCCAACCGGCCCAGCCTACCACGGTGGGAAAGCGGGCGGCGCTGTGGCTGCAGGAATTTTTCCTGGATCTGGAGGATCTGGACTTTGTGCTGGGGAATATGAAGCTGCTGGGCTCTAAGGGGACCACCGGCACACAGGCTTCTTTCCTGGAGCTGTTTAACGGAGACCAGGAGACCATCGATAAAATAGACCCTATGATTGCGGAAAAGATGGGCTTTAAGGAGTGCTTCCCCGTGTCCGGACAGACCTATTCCAGAAAGGTGGACACCAGGGTGGCAAATGTCCTGGCCGGCATCGCTGCCTCCGCACATAAGATGAGCAATGACATCCGGCTGCTCCAGCACCTGAAAGAGGTGGAGGAGCCCTTTGAGAAGAGCCAGATCGGCTCCTCTGCCATGGCGTATAAGCGCAATCCCATGCGCTGTGAGAGAATTGCGTCTCTGGCCAGATACGTGATGATCGATGCGCTGAACCCTGCCATCACTTCCGCGACACAGTGGTTCGAGAGGACCCTGGATGACTCTGCCAATAAGAGACTGTCCATTCCGGAGGGCTTTCTTGCGGTGGACGGCATACTGGATCTGTGTCTGAATGTGGTGGACGGGCTGGTGGTGTATCCCAAGGTCATCGAAAAACATCTCATGAGCGAGCTGCCTTTCATGGCAACGGAGAATATCATGATGGATGCCGTGAAGCTGGGCGGGAACCGCCAGGAGCTCCACGAGCGCATCAGGGAGCTTTCCATGGAGGCAGGCCGGAACGTGAAAGTGGAGGGGAAAGAGAACAATCTCCTGGAGCTGATCGCGGCGGACCCGGCGTTCCCCATGACATTGGAGGAGCTGGAGGCATCTATGGATCCCGCAAAATATGTGGGCCGTTCCAGGGAGCAGGTGGAGGCGTTTCTCAAGAATGTCATCCGTCCGCTGCTGGAGGAGAACAGAGAACTGCTGGGCGTGAAAGCCGAGGTTACGTTGTAAGCCGCTTTGGCGGAAGATGAGGATGATTCAGGAGCGAAACAGGAATTTAGGAGGCGTAAAATGGGCGGATTTTTTGGTGTTGCATCCAAGGAGGATTGTGTCTTTGACTTGTACTTCGGAACGGACTATCATTCCCATCTGGGGACCAGACGGGCCGGCATGGTGGTTTACGGCCGGGAAAAGGGCTTCGACAGGGCGATACATAATATCGAAAACGCTCCCTTTCGGACAAAGTTCGACAAAGATTTCAACGAGATGGAGGGGAACATCGGCATCGGCTGTATCTCGGATTTCGAACCTCAGCCGCTGATGGTGCGTTCCCACCACGGGACATATGCCATTGCCACTGTGGGCAGGATCAACAACGCGGCGAAGCTGACGGAGGAACTGCTTTCCAAGGGGCATGCCCATTTCCTGGAGATGAGCGGCGGAGATCTGAACGCCACGGAGCTGGTGGCCTATCTGGTGGATCAAAAGGACCACCTGGTGGAGGGGATCCGGTATGCCCAGGAGGTCATCGACGGATCCATGACCATGCTGGTGATGACGGCCAAGGGGATATATGCGGCCAGAGACATGCACGGCAGGACTCCTGTGTCCGTGGGCAGGAAAGAGGGGGCGTGGTGCGTCTCTTTCGAGAGCTTCGCCTATCTGAACCTGGGATATGAATTCCATAGAGAACTGGGGCCCGGGGAGATCGCCGTGGTGACTCCGGAGGGAGTCCACACGCTGATGGAGCCCGGAAAAGAGATGAAGATCTGTACTTTCCTATGGGTGTACTACGGATATCCCACATCATCCTATGAGGGAATCAGCGTGGAGAAGATGCGGTATCACTGCGGCGCGCTGCTGGCGGAACGGGATGACGTGAAGCCGGATACGGTGGCCGGCGTGCCGGATTCCGGGATAGCGCATGCCATAGGCTATGCCAATAAGTCAGGCATACCTTTCTCCAGGCCCTTTGTGAAGTATACGCCTACCTGGCCGCGGTCATTTATGCCCACGATACAGACCCAGAGAAATCTCATCGCCAAGATGAAGCTGATTCCGGTGAAAGATCTGATAGAGGGGAAGAGCCTGCTGATGATCGACGACTCCATCGTCAGGGGGACCCAGCTGCGGGAGACCACGGAATTCCTCTACCACAGCGGCGCCAGGGAGGTCCATATCCGCCCGGCCTGCCCGCCCATCATGTTTGGCTGTAAATATCTGAATTTTTCCAGATCTACCTCGGAGATGGACCTGATCGCCAGACGGGTTCTCAGGGAGATGGAGCAGGAGGGCAGGAAAATCGATCTGAAAGATTATGTGAATCCGGATACGGCAGAGTACGGCGAGATGGTGGAGCGGATTGGAAAGAAGCTGAACTTCACCAGTCTGCGCTACCACAGGCTGGACGACATGATCGCCTCCGTGGGAATTCACAGGGACAAGCTGTGTACTTACTGCTGGGACGGACGCGAATAAATGTGCAAAGAGTTTCAAACGGCCCGGAGAGGGCCTGTGGGGAAGCGTGAACGGAACGTTTTATTTTAAATGACGGGTTTGGGGTGTTGATGTGATAAGGATATGTTATGTGGTAGTGGTGTCTTTGCCGCTGGTGGTATATTATATATGTAAGGTGCATTATATTGAGCGGCATGGTGAGCGCTATTCGGAGGAAACGCGATATCAGATGGCCAGGAAATGCATTGGCATCATGATGCGCAACGGGCGGATCAAAACGGAAAGCTTCGGACAGGAGCTGCTGCCAAAGGAGGGCGGCTATGTCATGTACTCCAATCATCAGGGTAAGTATGACACCCTGGGCATTATGATTTCCCATCCCAAGCCCTGTACCATTGTCATAGACGCTTACCGCTCCAAACTTCCCATCACGGATACCTTTATCGATCTGGTGCAGGGCAGCAGGCTGGATAAGACGGATATGAAAAAACAGTTCAAGATGATCCTGCAGATTGCCGATGAAGTGAAACAGGGGAGACGCTATATCGTATTTCCGGAGGGCGGCTATGACCACAATAAGAACGAGCTGCAGGATTTTATGGCAGGCTCTTTCAAATGCGCCACCAAGGCGAAAGCGCCTATTGTGCCGGTGGCCATCATTGATTCCTACAAGCCTTTCGGGGTGAATTCCCTGCGGAAAGTAAAGACCCAGGTGCACTTTCTGGCCCCGATCTTCTATGAGGAGTACGGAGGGATGACTACGGCTGAGATCGCTGAGATGGTGAAAGGCAGGATTTCCAGCACCATTGATATGCAGCTGAGCAGGAGAGCGCTGGAAAGAGAGAGGGCATCATGAAGAAGCGGCGCCGGTCCGGGCTGTGGGGAAATGACTTCGATCCGCAACCAGGCTGTGATGTATTTAAAATCACAGCTGTGTCTTGCGGGGAGAGTGCATTTCTCCGCAGCCTTTTTTGATCCGCGCCGGGTCCGGATTACAGGGGCTTTCCGGTGAGCATCTCATATGCCTGCAGATACTTGTCGATGGTCTTGCGAACCACTTCCTCCGGCAGAACCCAGTGATTGTCAGGATTTGCTTTCAGCCAGTCCCGTGCGAACTGTTTGTCGAAAGAGGGCTGGCCGTGTCCCGGCTCATAAGCGTCCGCGGGCCAGAAACGGGAGCTGTCAGGTGTGAGCATTTCGTCTGCCAGGACGATGTTTCCCGCCTCGTCCAGACCAAATTCAAACTTTGTATCGGCAATGATGATGCCCCGGCTTAAGGCATAGTCGGCGCATTTCTTGTAGAGGGCCAAAGTGTAATCCCGGATTTTCTCCGCGTATTCCTGCCCTTTTCCGGGGAAGCGCTGCTCCAGGTAATCCACGCTCTGTTCAAACGAGATGTTCTCGTCGTGGTCGCCGATTTCCGCCTTGGTGGAGGGGGTGTAGATGGGCTGGGGCAGCTTGTCCGCCTCTTTCAGGCCCTCCGGCAGCCGGATGCCGCAGACGGTGCCGTCTTTCTGATAGCTGGCCCAGCCGCTTCCGGTGATGTAGCCTCTCACGATGCATTCCACGGGAATGATCTCCAGCTTCCTGCACAGCATGCTGTTTCCGTCGAATCTGTCCTGGCGGAAGTACTCCGGCATATCTTTTACGTCCACGGAGATCATATGGTTGGGCAGGATATCCTTTGTCATATCGAACCAGAACCTGGACATCTGGGTCAGCACAGTGCCTTTTTTATCCACCTTGTTGTCCAGAATGACGTCAAAGCAGCTGATCCGGTCCGTGGCCACCATGATCAGGCTGTCGCCATTGTCGTAAATCTCGCGTACTTTGCCCTCTTTGACGGGCTTGCGTTCTTGAATGCTCATGTCTTCTGTCTCCTTTGCCTGCAAATGAAGATACGTCTGTAGCCGTATCCCGCTGGTATCAGCTTTTACGCTCTCAGTTTAGCACAGATGTCCGGAAAGCACAATAACGCAGAACGGGAATCCGAAAAAAGAATTCAACCTATCTGGCGAAAGCCTATTCCCAAAAGCGGCAGCCTGATATATAATGGGCAGAGCGGTCAGGGACAGCCGGTGAAAGGCTTGTGGCCGGGAATGCGAGGAGCTGCTTGATGCGGGAGAAGAGACAGGAAGTACAAATCGACAGGAAAGAGTTTTACAGGAATCTGACCAGGCTGGCGCTGCCCATTGCGCTGCAGAGCCTGATGCTGGCAGCGGTGGCGGCGGGGGATGCGCTGATGCTGGGGAAAGTGGCCCAGGACGAAATGACGGCAGTCTCTCTGGCCACCCAGATACAGTTCGTCCAGAACATGTTCCTGATGGCGATCACAGGGGCAGGAGCCATTTTGGGCGCCCAGTACTGGGGCAAGGGGGACAGGCATACGCTGGAAGATGTCTTCAATATGATGCTGCGGTTCAGCGCAATCGTGTCCGTGGCGTTTTTCCTGGCCTGCGAACTGATGCCGGGGCCGCTGATGCATATTTTTACCCATGACGGGCCGCTGATTTCCATCGGCAGCTCTTATTTGCGCATTGCGGGATGGTCTTATCTGCTTACGGGGATATCGCAGTGCTATCTGACCATGATGAAAGTGTCGGACCATGTGAGGCCGGGGGCATTGATCAGCTCTTTTGCCGTGCTCCTGAATATCGGCCTGAACGCGGTGTTTATATTCGGATTGTTGGGCGCGCCCAGAATGCAGGCCGCAGGAGCCGCTCTTGCCACTACGATCTCCAGGGTCGTTGAGCTGATTTTGTGCGTAGGTGTGTCCATGGGGACATCCTATATCCGCCCGGCATGGGAGAGATTCCTGAAGCTGCACAGGCAGCTTGGCAGAGACTTTGCTAAGCAGTGTCTGCCTCTCATGGGAGGGTCGCTGTGCTGGGGCATCGGATTTACCTCTTACACGGCCATCATGGGGCATATGGGAACCGACGCGGCCGCGGCGAATTCTGTGGCGGCAGTGGTCCGGGATCTGATCTGCTGCATGTGCAACGGCATCGGCAGCGCCGCCGGAATCATGGTCGGGAATCAGCTGGGTGCCGGAGAGCTTGCCCTTGGCAAGGCATACGGCATAAAGCTGAAGAATATATCCTATGTCATCGGCTTTCTGTCCATGGGGATGGTGCTGGCAGTGACGCCCTTTATCCTGCGGATGGTGCTCCTCACGGATCAGGCCAGGGAATATCTTACGGGAATGATGGTGATCATGGCCGTGTACATGATCGGGCGCTGTGTGAATACGGTTACCATAAACGGTGTGTTGGACGGAGGGGGAGACACGCTCTTCGACATGTACAGCCTGGTGGTCTGTATGTGGCTGATCGCGATTCCGCTGGCGCTTGCCGGAGCCTTTGTCTTTCACTGGTCTCCCATGGCGGTCTACGCCTGCACCTGCCTGGACGAGGTGGGCAAGATTCCCTGGGTGATGCTGCGGTTTCGCAAATACAAATGGGTGCAGAATCTCACAAGATAGCAAGACAAAAGCATTGTAAAAATACCGGACCGGTTTTGCGGGTCTGGTATTTTTTTGCCCGAAAGAGGGAATGTTAATGCTGTGCGGCAAAAGAATGCACTCATGAGTATAAGCCGGAAAGGGAGAAGAATATGGCTGAAAAAAAGGAAGACAGGAAGATAGAGAAAGAAGAACACAGGGACGAAAGAATAGAACAGACCGGTCAGGCCACCCTGGACGAGAGCGGGAAGCTCGGGGATATTCATCTGATTTCCATCATCGGGGAGATCGAGGGGCACGAGAATCTGTCCAACAATTCCAAGACCACAAAGTACGAGCATATTCTGCCCAGTCTGGCGGCCATCGAGGACAGTAAGGACATACAGGGCGTGCTGGTGCTGCTGAATACCATGGGCGGTGACGTGGAGGCAGGACTGGCCATTGCCGAGATGATCGCCTCCCTGAGCAAGCCCACGGTATCTCTGGTGCTGGGCGGCAGCCATTCTATCGGGGTGCCGATTGCGGTGAGTACGGACTATTCCTTTATTGTGCCCACGGGAACCATGGTGATCCATCCGGTGCGGATGAACGGCATGATCATCGGGGTGCCTCAGACATTTGACTACTTCAAACTGATACAAGATCGGATCACGGGCTTTGTCTGTGGCCATTGCCGGATTGACAAGAATACTTTGGAGGAATTGATGACGGAGACAGGCATTCTCACAAAGGACGTGGGGACGATCCTTGTGGGAGAGGAGGCGGTGAAGCACGGCATTATCGACGAGGTGGGCGGCATTGACAGGGCCGTGGGGAAGCTGCGGTCTATGATTGAGAGCCGCGACTGAGCCGCTGCCCGGGGGAAAGCAAGGAGATAGCGGGCCCTTGAGGGCAGTCGGAGAATAGGCCGGGGGTCTAGGACTTCTGGGAAGACCGGTACTTAAGCGGCGACATCCCCATCTTCTTGCGGAAGATTCTGCTGAAATAATAGGGGTCAGGATAGCCCACGTCGTTGGCGATGGCGAGCACGCTTTTATCTGTCTGGGACAGCAGCTGGCAGGCCGCGCTGATGCGCTGGCTGATGATATACTCGTTTGGAGAGACTCCCGTATGGCGCTTAAAGGCCAGCCGGAAAGCAGTGCAGCTCATATTCTCCATCCGGGCCAGCGCGTCGATGCGGACCGGCTCCCGGAAAGAGCGGTGGATGTATTCGATCGCAAGCAGGGGCAGGTTGTTTTTGCTGTCGGATGCCGCGTACCGGGCGGTAAAAAGGAGGATTTCCCGCAGAATGCACAGGCAGAGCTGTCCTGCCGCGGCATCGTTTATGATGAACTCCCGAAACAGCTGCCGGAAGCAGGAGATGATTTCCCTCTGGACCCCGATATGATGTCTGCGGTTCAGGATAAGGCCGGCGCTCTGGGTGAGGGAGCGCGCCTCGAAGCCCGTGTAGTGCACCCAGAGATAGGCGGTTTCCCCGCGGCTGGTATATTGATAGTCATAGCCCGGTTCAAAGACGATGACGTCGCCGGGCAGGAGGCGGCAGTCCGCCAGAAGCATCTCCCCTTTTAAGACATAAATATAATAGAAGTCCCGTCTGACTGCCCTGGTGGAAAAGGAGAGGGCTTCGGACACTGCGCCCACACAGTTGACCTGCAGCGGAACTGTGTCGTTTTTGCGGTTGGCTTCACTTTGCAGTTTTGTATGGAAATAGGTCTGTGTGCGCATGGCGGTCTCCTCCGGGGACTGTGCTGTCTGTCAGAAAGTCCATTTTTTCGGTTTGTTTATCCATTGCGGCAATACATAGTCCATTATATACTATATCTGGAAAATAGCAATAAAATCCGACGCGACGGACACAGGCAACGGCCCGAATGGGTATCAGGAGGAATGGATATGGAATTTCAGATTGTGCAGCTGTCATCTTTGGAAAAGGTGAGAGCGCAGGACAGCTTAAGGCGTGACGAAATACACAAAAAGACGGTTCTGGCAGGGGAGCGCCTCTCCTATCAGATCTGCATGAGAGCCGACTGCCGGACGGATGTGGCAGTCTCTGCGGAGTCCGATCTGCCGGGGGCGGTGAGACTGTATCTGGTGCAGGACGTATACATGGACGTGCCTGCCAAGGAAGAGGACATGGAGGGAGAGGATTACATTACCCTGGAGCCCGGTTTTATGCCGGATATACTGGTGCCCTTGGAGGAGCAGGGCGGCCGGATGGCGGTCTCTTCCGGGACGGCCACGGTATGGGTCAAGGTGGACGTACCCAGAGACACTCCCGCGGGGAACTACAGGGTAAAGGTGAAGATTCTGCCGGCAGACGCACAGTCTGCGGAAGTTCCGGCGGCAGAGGAAGCTGCCTTTACGGCCTGTGAGACCATGGAGATCCGTGTCATCTCCGCCTCCGTGCCGCAGCAGAGACTGATCTATACCAGATGGTTCTATGCGGATTGCATTGCGGTGCAGCACGGGGTGGAAATCTATTCCGAAAAGCATTGGGAGCTGATCGATAAATACATTGCCGCGGCGGCAGATGTAGGAATCAATATGATTCTGGTACCCATACATACCCCGCCTCTGGACACTGCGGTGGGAACTGTCAGACCCTGCGTGCAGCTTGTGGATATCGAGAAGAAAGGGGACAGCTATGAATTCTCCTTTGAAAAGTTCAGACGCTTCATAGATATCTGCAGGAAAAACGGAGTCCGCTACTTTGAGATGGCCCATATGTTCTCCCAATGGGGGGCAAAGTGCGCGCCCAATATCATGGTGACGGAGAACGGCAAGAAAGATTACATGTTCGGCTGGCATGTGGCGGCCGATTCGCCGGAATATGTGTCGTTTCTAAAGCAGTATATCGCGGCGATCTCGGAGGAGCTGGCGGCAGAGGGGATCAGCGAACAGACTTATTTCCATATCTCGGACGAGCCTTCGCTGGAGTCCATGGAAACCTATAAGACTGCCTCCGACATCATGCGGCCGCTGATTGGGGAGAGCAAGACCTTTGACGCGCTGTCCAACTATGACTTTTACGAGAACGGCCTCATAGAATGTCCTGTCACCAGCGTTGAGCATATCCATGCGTTCCTGGAACATGAGATCGAGAATCAGTGGGCGTATTACTGCTGCGGTCCGGAGAAAGTGTTCACCAACAGCTTCCTGGCCATGCCCTCCCACAGGGTTCGCGTTCTGGGCTTTTTGCTGTACAGATACAATATCAAGGGATTTTTACACTGGGGGCTGAATTTCTACAATTGCTGCGTCTCCAAGTATCCGGTGAACCCCTATGTCACCACCTCGGGGGACAAGGCGTTCCCCTCCGGGGACCCGTTCATTCTCTACCCGGGCAGGGACAGCGTCTACCCCTCCATCCGGGGCGAGGTCACTTATGAGGCTGTCCAGGATATGGATATCTGCTTTGCGCTGGAGCGCTATGTGGGCAGGGAGGCCGTGACGGACATGATCGACCGGGCGGCAGGCAGGAAGATACGATTTGACGATTACCCGAAGAACAAGGAGTTCCTGGAGAATCTAAGGGCAGAGATGGTGGAGAAGATAAGAGAATTATCTGACAAAACAGTCTGACAGACGGGAAAAGAAAGAGGCTGCGCTGGGGCTTTGGTGCCACGGCGCAGTTTTGCTTGTCTATTTTCGCCTGAAATATTTAATGACAATTCCGGCCAAAGATGATATAATGGTGACCCGTAAGGGCATTGCCCGCTTAGAAAGACAAGAGAGGTTGATATAGATGGCGGCTTCCAATGGAAGAAAAACAGCATCTTCGAATAAAAAGACTACAAGGACTGCAAAGAGTACGGGAAGAACTTCGACACAGCGGAAAAAGACGAAAGCCCAGATGGCCCAGGACAGCGCTCTGTTTCACGAGATAGGGCTGATTGTCCTGTTTGCCGCCATGGTCTTCTTATTTTGCTGCAATTTCGGCATAATCGGACCCATCGGAGATACTGTCAGCGGGATATTGTTCGGCGTGTTCGGGCTCACTGCGTACGCGGTGCCGGTGCTGCTTTTTCTGGCGGTGGCGTTTTATTTTGCAAATGAGGGAAATGCCAACGCGGCCAGAAAGCTGGCGGCGGGGGTGGCGCTGTTCGTGGTGCTGGGGATCGTCTGCGATCTGTTCGGCAAGCAGGCGGGGAGCATGGAGAAATATGACGTAAAACTGCTGTACGAAAGCTGCAGAGAGCAGAAAGCCGGCGGCGGCGTCCTGGGAGGCAGCTTAAGCTTTCTGCTGCAGAGCTATCTGGAAACCATCGGCACTGTGCTTGTGGTGCTTTTGTGCAGTGTGGTGAGCCTGATCCTCCTGACGGAGAAGTCCCTGCTGAGCGGGATGAAAAAGGGAGGCAGCAGAGTGCGGGAGCTGTCCAGAGAGGATGCGGCCAGACGCAGGGAAATGGCCGAGATCCGCAGACAGGAGCAGGAGGAGAACGCGCAAAAGCGCAAAGAACAGGCACGGCTGCGCAGGCAGGAGCAGGAGGAGAACCGGGCCAGGAAAGCGGAAGTGCGCAGGCTGAGGGCCGAGGAGAAAGAGAACGAGAAGATTCTGCGGATGGAGCGGAAAGTGTCCGGCGTCATGTTGGATACCGCGCTGCCCAAGCCGGAGGAGAATCTGTCCCGCAGGGACGACATCCATGAAATCATACTGGAGGAGGAGACTGGGGAAGAGACGCCTTTGCAGGAGACATATACGGCAGAACCTGTGGAGCCGGAGGAGAAAGAGTCGGCCTTTGACTTCGAGAAAATACCCATTCGGGGAATCCATCAGGTGACGGTGAACGAGGAGCCGGAAGAGGAATACATAACGGAGGACGGCAGGCAGGCAGAGGATGCCCGGGAAGCGTATACCGTGCAGGAGGAAAGGCATCTCGATTCCGGGGGGACGCCGGAAGAGGAAGAAGAATTCCCGCGTCCAAGCGAGACCTTTGCGGAACCGGAAGCCGGCCGGAGAGAGTCCGACGAAAGGGAGTCTGTCCAGGAGCCTGAGGACTCTGCGGAGCCTGAAAGCCAAGAGAGCGGTTTTTCGGAGCCCTCGGACCAGAGGCACCCCGTGGGAGAACAGAGCCCGTCGACAAAACCGTCGTCGTCCCTGCCCGCGGCCGCCGGTTCCGGAGCCGGCGGAGAGGGACCGGCCGTGGCAGCACAGCGCAATGCCCCGGGGCCCGGAAAGCAGGCGCCGAAACAGTACATGCTACCGCCCCTGTCCCTGCTGCAGAAAGGGATGGAGGCCACGGGGGATTCGGCCAGGGAACTGCGGGAGACGGCGATGCGTCTGCAGCAGACCCTGGGCACTTTCGGGGTAAAGGTGACGATCACGGACATCAGCCAGGGGCCCAGCGTGACCAGGTACGAGCTTCAGCCCGAACAGGGGGTGAAAGTCTCTAAAATCGTGGGTCTGTCGGACGATATCAAGATGCACCTGGCAGCGACGGATATCAGAATCGAAGCCCCTATCCCCGGAAAGGCTGCAATCGGCATCGAGGTGCCCAATAAGGAGACCATGTCGGTGGCTCTGCGGGATTTGCTGGAGAACAAGGAGTTCCAGGAGTTTCCGTCGAAAATCGCTTTTGCGGTGGGCAAGGACATCGGGGGCAAGACCATTGTGTCCGACATTGCGAAAATGCCCCATATGCTCATAGCAGGGGCCACGGGCTCCGGCAAATCCGTCTGCATCAATACTCTGATCATCAGCATTCTGTATAAGGCGCGTCCGGACCAGGTGAAGCTGATCATGGTGGATCCCAAGGTGGTGGAGCTGAGTATCTACAACGGGATTCCCCACCTGCTGATTCCGGTGGTGACGGATCCCAAGAAAGCTTCCGCGGCCCTTAGATGGGGCGTGGCGGAGATGGAGGACAGGTATCGGAAGTTCGCGGAATATAATGTGAGAGATCTGAAAGGATACAACAAGAAAGTGGAGGCTATAGGGCAAAAGGGCGACGAGACCGCGCCTGCCGTACTGCCCCAGATTGTCATAATCGTGGATGAATTGGCGGATCTGATGATGGTATGTCCGGGGGAGGTGGAGGAGTCCATCTGCCGCCTGGCGCAGTTGGCCAGAGCCTGCGGCATTCATCTGATCATTGCCACCCAGAGACCCAGCGTGGACGTTATCACAGGCCTGATCAAGGCAAACATGCCCAGCCGGGTTGCCTTTTCTGTGTCCAGCGGCGTGGATTCCCGGACCATTCTGGATATGGTGGGAGCGGAGAAGCTTTTGGGGAAAGGCGACATGCTCTTCTATCCCCAGGGCTATGCGAAGCCGGCCAGGGTGCAGGGCGCTTTCGTGTCGGATCAGGAGGTCTCCGACGTGGTGGACTTCTGGAAAAATCAGGTGCTAGGCAATACCTATGCGGAGGATATTGAGGAGCGGATCGCGAATATGGGAAGCTCCGGAGGAGACGGCAGGGCTTCCGGGGGAAGTGATGTGGACGAGCTGTTCCAAAAAGCGGGGCATCTTATCATAGACAAGGACAAAGCGTCCATTGGCATGCTGCAGAGGGCGCTGCAGATCGGCTTTAACCGGGCGGCGCGCATTATGGACCAGCTGTGCCAGTACGGCGTAGTCGGGGAGGAAGAGGGCACTAAGCCCAGAAAGATATTGATGAGCCCGGAGCAGTTTGAACAGTTGCTGGAGGAGATCGTTTAAGGAAAGGGAGAGTATGATGAAGACAGATTTAGAGATTGCGCAGGAAGCGGTGATGGAACCCATCGGCAGAGTTGCACAGAGTCTGGGGATCATGGAGGATGACCTGGAGCTCTATGGAAAGTATAAGGCCAAGCTTTCGGAGGAATATCTGGACAGCCTGCGCGGAAAACCTGACGGCAAGCTGATTCTGGTGACGGCCATCAACCCCACCCCGGCGGGTGAGGGCAAGACTACCACCAGCGTGGGCCTGGGACAGGCTTTCGGGAAGCTGGGGAAAAAGGCTGTGGTGGCCCTGCGGGAGCCCTCCCTGGGCCCCTGCTTTGGCATCAAGGGCGGCGCCGCAGGGGGCGGATATGCCCAGGTGGTGCCCATGGAGGAGCTGAATCTTCACTTTACGGGAGACTTCCACGCAATCACCTCCGCCAACAATCTGCTGGCGGCTCTTTTGGACAATCATATCCAGCAGGGGAATGAACTGCAGATTGACAGCAGGCAGATTATCTGGAAACGCTGTATGGACATGAACGACAGAGTGCTGCGCAATATCGTGGTGGGTCTGGGCGGCAAGACGGACGGTTTTGTGCGGGAAGACCATTTTGTCATCACCGTGGCCAGTGAAATCATGGCGATCCTGTGCCTAGCCGAGGATATGAAAGACTTAAAAGAGAGGCTGAGCAGGATCATCGTGGCGTACGATTATTCCGGGAAGCCGGTGACGGCAGGAGATTTGCAGGCCGTGGGGGCCATGGCGGCGCTCTTGAAAGATGCCATGAAGCCGAACCTGATTCAGACGCTGGAGCACACGCCGGTGCTGGTCCACGGAGGGCCTTTTGCCAATATCGCACACGGCTGCAACTCCGTCAGGGCTACCAGGGCTGCTCTGAAGATGGCGGATTACTGTATTACGGAGGCAGGCTTCGGGGCAGATCTGGGAGCGGAGAAATTCTTTGATATCAAATGCCGGATGGCGGATTTGAAGCCGGATGCCGCAGTACTTGTTGCAACGATCCGCGCTTTGAAGTATAATGGCGGTAGAGCGAAAAACGAACTGGAGGAAGAGGATCTGACAGCTCTGGGCAAAGGTATCCAAAATCTGGAGAAGCACATTGAGAATCTCCAGAAATACGGCGTGCCGGTGATCGTGACGCTGAACGCGTTCGCGACCGATACGGAGGCGGAGGTGGCGTATGTCAAGAACTTCTGCGAAGAGCGGCAATGCGAGTTCGCCCTGTCCCGGGTGTGGGCAAAGGGCGGAGAAGGCGGTATCGAACTGGCCGAGAAAGTGTTGGAGACTCTGGAAACCAAGGTGAGCGGGTTCCGGCCGCTCTATGAGGATAATCTGTCCTTAGAGGAGAAGATACAGACAGTGGCGAAAGAAATATATGGCGCGGGCAGCGTCAGCTTTTCTCAGGCGGCTCGGAGACAGCTGCGGAAGCTGACGGATCTTGGGTTTGGAAGTCTGCCCGTATGCATGGCAAAAAATCAGTATTCCCTTTCGGATGACCCCAAGCGCCTGGGACGTCCCAGGGATTTCGAGATGACAGTGAGAGAGGTATATGTATCTGCGGGGGCAGGGTTTGTGGTGGCGCTGACAGGAGATGTGATGACTATGCCCGGATTGTCCAAGAAGCCCTCGGCTTACGGCATTGACGTCAATGAGGACGGTGTGATTACCGGGTTGTTCTGAATCGAGGTAAACTGGATATGAAATGTCCTAATTGTGGATATGAAATGGCCGAGGGAAAGCTATACTGCGAGCAATGCGGTGAGGACATCCACATCGTACCTGATTTTGAACCTGAGCTGGAACAGACGATCCAGGACATCCTCGAAGAACTGCATGAGGATATGACCGGCGTAAGGAGAGAGGAACCGGAGGCGGAGGATGCGTTTGAGGATTTCTTTGACGGGGACGAGTTTCAGGAGCCTGTGCCGAGGAAAAAAATCTGGCCTAAGGTGCTGCTTGCGTTTTTACTGTTGGTTTTTTTGACTGCCGGAGGCACTGCCTGGTATGTCTACAGCTCTTACTCCGAGGAGTATCAGCTGAGCAGGGCAGAACAGTATGTGGAGCAGGGAAAGTACGATGAGGCCATTGCCTGCTATAACCGTGCGGTGGAACTGGACAGTGCGAATGTGGAATTGCTATTCGAATTGGCAGACATATATCTGCTGAAAAACAATAAAGTGGAGTACGAGTATCTTCTGCGGGAAATTATCAAGAATAAGAACACTTCCGCAGAGCAGCTGGAGGGGGCATACGGGAAGCTGATAGCCATATACCGGGAACGGGGGGACTATCAGACCATCAACGCGTTGCTTTTGGCAAGCGGTAATGATAATCTGATAGCCGCTTACCCCAACTATATCGTGGACGTGCCGGAATTCAGCATTAATGAGGGGTATTATACCAGCATCCAGGCCCTGAAGCTCACGGCATCGGGATCCGGCAAAATCTATTTTACCACGGACGGTTCCGAGCCTACCCAGGAGAGCACGCAGTATACGGCGCCTATTATACTGGAGAATGGGAACCATACCGTCAAGGCCTGCTTTGTGAATGACAATGGGATTGTCAGTGATGTGGTGGCAAAGGAGTACCATGTTGAGTATAACGACATTCTTGCGCCTGAGATCAGCGTTCTCAGCGGGGAATATTCCGTCCCGATGCTGATAGAGGTTCTGGAGGAAGACGAGAACGTGTATTATACCACAGACGGCACCGATCCCACGTATGCATCTACGCCTTATACAGGGCCGATTCCCATGCCCCTGGGTAAATCCACCTACAAATTCGTGCGGATCGTGGACGGGGCAGTGGGGATGATAGCGGAGCGTGACTATAACCTTGTCATAAATACGGATCTGACGCCGGCGGAGGCGGTGGACTCTGTGGTGGATTATTGTCTGGCTGTGGGCAAGATCACGGACGGGGCAGGACATTTTGACGACAGCGGGGATTCCTACCAGTATATGTATCAGTACGCGGTAAATATCAATAAGGCAGGCGACTTTTATGTGATCGCCGAGTGCTACCGGGCAGCCGACGGCAATTCTACCAGGACAGGGAACGATTTCGCGGTGAATGTATATACAGGAGAGCGATTTAAGCTTCAGAGGGACGAGTGGGGCCGTCTGACCCTGATTGGAATAGAGGAAGAGATAAGTGAATAAGGAGGTTCCCAGGGAGGGGAACAGAGAGGTGGACTATGTACAGAATTTTAAAGAAACAGGAGCTTACCACAAACATTTATCTGATGGACGTGGAGGCGAAGCGGGTGGCGAAGTCATGCCAGCCCGGACAGTTCGTCATCGTGCGGATGGATGCGGAGGGGGAGAGGATTCCCCTGACGATCTGTGATTACGACAGGGAGAAAGGCAGCGTCACCATTGTGTTCCAGTGCGTGGGCGCAGAGACCAATCGGATGGTGCAGCTTAAAGAGGGGGATGCTTTCCACGATTTCGTGGGTCCGCTGGGTTGCCCCTCCGAGCTGGTGAAAGAGATGCCGGAAGAGCTGAAGAAGAAAAGGATCCTCTTTGTGGCCGGCGGCGTAGGGGCTGCCCCGGTGTATCCCCAGGTGAAATGGCTCCATGAGCAGGGCGTTGCAGCGGATGTCATCGTGGGGAGCAAGACCAAGGATCTGCTGATCCTGGAGAAAGAGATGGAGGCTGTGGCGGGGAATCTCTACATAACCACGGACGACGGCTCCTACGGCCGCAGCGGCATGGTGACCCAGACCATCAAGGATCTGGTGGCGGAAAGGAAAGAATATGATGTGTGTATCGCCATCGGCCCTATGATCATGATGAAATTCGTCTGTCTGCTGACAAAAGAGCTGAACCTCCCTACCGTGGTCAGCCTGAATCCCATCATGGTGGACGGCACGGGCATGTGCGGGGCCTGCCGTGTGACAGTGGACGGAAAAGTGAAGTTCGCCTGCGTGGACGGGCCGGAGTTCGACGGCCATGGGGTAAATTTCGACGAGGCCATGAGAAGACAGACGCTCTATAAGACGGAAGAGGGCAGGGCTGCCCTCAGGCTTCAGGAGGGGAATACCCATCACGGGGGGTGCGGGAACTGCTAAGTATGAAGTGTGCAAAGATTTTCTAAGCGGCCGAAGTACGGCGCTAAGAAAATCTAGATTGCACACGTAAGAATGCCCGAGGTGTGGGCATTCTTACGGACTTGCACCGAATGTTTGTGCCGACTGCGTGGGCATGGGGGGAGTGTGCAAAGGTTATCTAAGTCTGCAAAGAATGCCCGAGGTGTGGGTGTTCTTATGGACTTGCACCGATTGGTTGTGCCGAGGTGAGGTATGGTTGGCTGTAAGCGACGTGTAGGTGCATGGGAAATGAGGACACAGAGTATAAAAATATGGAGGATTGAGAATAAATGGACGTTTTGACGAAAATCCCTGTGCGGGAACAGGATGCGAAAGAGCGTGCTGCCAACTTTGAGGAAGTATGCCTGGGATATAATCAGGAAGAGGCTCAGGCCGAGGCGAGCAGGTGTATCAACTGCAAGAATGCCCAGTGCGTCAAGGGATGTCCCGTGGCAATCGATATCCCTGCCTTTATCGAGAAAGTGAAAGAAGGGGACATCGCGGAGGCATATCAGATTATCAGCAAAGCCAGCGCCCTGCCGGCTGTCTGTGGCCGCGTATGCCCTCAGGAGACCCAGTGTGAGGGGAAATGTATCCGGGGCATCAAGGGAGATCCTGTGTCTATCGGAAAACTGGAGCGCTTCGTGGCGGACTGGGCCAGGGAGAATGGCATCAAGCCCCAGGGCGCGGCGGAAAAGAAAGGGAAGAAAGTGGCGGTCATCGGTTCCGGACCCGCAGGCCTGACCTGTGCCGGGGATCTGGCCAAGATGGGCTATGAGGTGACGATCTTCGAGGCCCTCCATGAGCCCGGCGGCGTACTGGTGTACGGTATTCCGGAGTTCCGCCTGCCCAAAAGCAAGGTGGTGGCAGAGGAAATCGAGAATGTGAAAGCTCTGGGCGTAAAGATCGAGACCAATGTGGTGGTGGGCAAGTCCGTCACCATTGACGAACTGATTCAGGAGGAGGGCTTTGAGGCCGTATTCATCGGCTCCGGTGCGGGTCTGCCCAAGTTCATGGGAATTCCCGGGGAGAATTCCAACGGTGTATTCTCTGCCAACGAGTACCTGACCAGGAGCAATCTGATGAAAGCCTTTGACAGCAATTCCAACACGCCCATCATGCACAGCAAAAAGGTGGCCGTGGTGGGCGGCGGCAATGTGGCCATGGACGCTGCCAGGACTGCACTGCGCCTGGGGGCGGAGGTGCATATCGTATACCGCCGCAGCGAGGAGGAGCTTCCCGCCAGGGTGGAGGAAGTCCACCATGCCAAGGAGGAGGGCATTATCTTCGATCTTCTGACCAATCCCACGGAAATCCTTGCGGACGAGAAAGGCTGGGTCACGGGCATGAAATGCATCAGGATGGAGCTGGGCGAGCCGGATGCCTCCGGACGCAGACGCCCGGTGGAGATTCCGGGATCCGAGTTCACCATGGAACTGGATACGGTGATCATGTCTTTGGGAACTTCGCCCAATCCGCTGATCTCTTCCACCACCGAGGGGCTGGAGACCAATAAATGGAAATGCATCGTGGCCGAGGAGTCCAACGGACAGACCACCAAGGAGGGCGTATACGCCGGCGGAGATGCCGTCACCGGCGCGGCGACTGTGATTCTGGCCATGGGCGCAGGGAAAGCGGCTGCGAAAGGGATAGACGAATATTTGAGCGGCAAGTGACATCGTCATGATTTGCCGCAGACAGCGGACAGTGAACTAATTTTGTTCAGGCAGATGAAATGGCTGAAAGCCATGGAGACAGGAGGAGCGGGTATGGTCAGGCATATTGTATTGTGGAATTTTGCGGAGGGACTTTCCGACGCGCAGAGAGCGGAGGCAGGGGCGAAGATGCAAGCTTTGCTGGAGCCGATCAGGGAACTGGTTCCGGGGGCAGTGGAGATCCAGGTGCTCCCGAATCAGCTGGCATCCAGTAACCGGGACATTGCGCTGGTCTCCACCTTTGAGACAGTGGAGGCGCTGTCCGCGTATCAGAACCACCCGGCCCATGTGGAGGCCGGGAAGTATGTGAGGAGCGTGACCTGCAACAGGGCCTGCATGGATTTTGAATTCTAAGACATAAAGACAAATATCACGCCAAATTGATTCAAGTCAAATGCCCTGCAGTCTCCTGGCAGGGCATAGAGCTACCAGCGCGGCAAGGCCGGGGACTGATTTCCGCGGCATTCGCCAAATACTTGTATAGGAACAATGTTTGGCTCACTGCCCGCAAATGAAGAAAGCAGGTATGAGATATGCCATGGTGTCCGAAATGCAAAAGCGAGTATAGGGATGGATTCACGACCTGTGCCGACTGCGGCGGCAGGCTTGTGACAGAGGAAGAGTTTGTCCGGATGGAAGAGGAGCGGCTGGCGGCAGAGCGCTCACAGAGGCTTTCTTCCGCTGCAGAGTTGAATTTTGCGGAAAGACCTGGACTGACGGATGAGGAGGATGTTTTTGACCCCAGGGAATCCATAGATTCCGAGATGCTTTCCGCAACGGCGATGTCCCAAGAACCCGGAGCGCTTTCCGATGCGGATGCGGAGTCAGAGGGATTCTCAAAGGCTTCGGAATATGAGGAATCTTCGGAAGCGGAAGAGTCCGGGCAGAACAGGGGCGCATCGCAGCAGAGGGCGGGCTATACATATGCCCTATACCAGGACAGCACGGAAAGGGCCAGCGAGAACCGCTCCTCTGCCTGGATACTGCTCGTCATGGGAATTGCGGGCATGACTGTCATATTGCTTGGAATCGCAGGCGTGATTCCTTTGAAATTCAGCAATCCTTATCTGTTCTACGGCGTGATGGCCGCAGTGTTTATTCTGTTTATCGTAGCGGGCTTCGTATCCATGAAGAACGCAAAGTTATTTGAAAAAAAAGCAGAGTCTGAGAACTCCCTGCGCAAAGCCATGCTGACATGGAGCAGGGAGAATCTGCATGGACAGGATTTGGACAGAGAAATCGGCAGGGTGGGAGACGAGTCGGAGGAAGCCCTGTATTTCAAACGTTTTGAATGCATCAAAGCAAAACTGAACTATCAGTTTGTGAATCTGGATCAGGGCTTTCTGGAGAAATTCATTGACGATTCCGTGTATGACATGATTTATGGCGAAAAAGGGGAGACAGACAGTCTGTGATGCAAAGACGCCGTGCCGGAAGAGAGCCGGTCCGGGCGAAATGAAAAGATACGACATTGATACAAACAGGAAAACACAAGGATACACAGACAAGATAGGATAATCTCGAAAGAATTGACAGCGCCGTAGGCGCGTGAAAGCGAGGTTATCTTATGAAAAAGAATGTTTTGGCACTGACGTTAGTTGCGGTCTGCATGATGTTTGCCTCCTGCGGCAAGGAGAGCGATGAGCCGGGAAGCGATATGGTGCCGGCAGCCGTGGGGGACAGTCAGCAGGCAGAGTCGGGAGACCCTGTGTCTGACGAAAGAGAGCAGCCGGGAGTCGGAGACCAGGCATCACAGCCACAGGACTTGTCTGCGGAAAAAGCAGATGAGCAGACTCAAAAAGAGCTGGCTGCCGGTGAAAGCGGCGAGGAGCAGACGGACGTGCTGCTGTCGGATAAGCTCCTGAAAGCGGGAGATACCATGGAGGTGCTCTATCCTGCTGACGAACAGACTCTGGAGCCGGGGCTGGAAGTCACTCTTCAGAGCGCAAAGCTGTCCGCCACCCCGGAGGAGGCGCAGCTGGACAGGGCATTGATGGAGGAGAGGACGGAGAATTACGATCTGTCAGGGAACCCTGTGTCCTGCGGCATCGATGAGGCAGAGATTCTGACCTGCGACCTGACTGTCCGGAATGTGAATGAGGAACAGGGAGAGGATTTGCACATCGGCGAGCTTATGATTGCCTATGGGGATCCCACCACGGGGAAAGTGAGCGTTCTGTCCAGTATGCCGGTTTATTTCTCGGCGTCTTCCTCCTCTGTAGGCAAGTCGGATTATTACCACTATGCGCTTCCCAAGGGGGAGAGCAAAGAGATGACCGTCGCCTGGCTGATTCCGGGAGAATATGAGGCGGAGAACCTGTACCTGGGCGTGACATACGACAACAAGGAGCCTGGGGAGCGTCAGTATTTCCGATTGTTTGGGCAGGAGTAGCCTGCAAAGATTTTCCAGGGCTGTAAGGCGCGGTTAAGGCGCCTGAGGCAGGGCAGTTGAAAATCCGGATTTGTGGTATGGAGGATAAGCTTGAAAATCAGTATCGCATGTGTGGGCAAGATAAAGGAAAAGTTCTATAAAGACGCTATTTCGGAATACGAGAAACGGCTGAGCAGATACTGCAGGCTGGAGTTTCTGGAGGTAGCGGATGAAAAAACGCCCGACGGAGCCAGCGAGGCCCTGGAGGAGCAGATCAAGCAGAAAGAGGCAGGGCGTCTCCTGGAGAAAATCCGGGAGGACGCCTTTGTCTGTACTTTGGAAATAGAGGGGAAACGTCTCACATCAGAGGGCTTTGCCTGGTGGGTGGAGGGCCTGACAGTGAGGGGAACCAGCCATATTGTGTTCGTCATCGGGGGCTCCCTGGGTCTGCACGAGTCCCTGCGAAAGCGGGCGGATATGGCCCTGAGCTTTTCCGACATGACATTTCCCCACCAGCTTATGCGCGTGATCCTCCTGGAGCAGATTTACCGGGGATTCCGGATTATACATGGGGAGCCGTATCATAAGTAAAGGCGAAAAGGAATGGGTGTTCTTGGGAATAAAAGAGAATAAGAGTTATATTTTTAACCCCAGGGGAGTGTGTGCTTCCGTGGGGTTTTACTGTTCGTGACAATAAAATTCTTACAACGTAGGTTTTATTGCAGAGTCTGTGTTTCTTCTGGCGGGATATATTCTATCAAATCAGTCAGATGACACTCTAATACATAACACAGGCGTTTCAGAATGTCAATATCCAGACATTGTATCTTGTTTTCCCTGTAATTTCTTAATTGTGTTCTCTGCATTTCTGTGCGAAAGGATAACTGATTGAGAGAAATGTTTTTTCTTCTAATATTTCATAAGTAAATTTTTATATCGCCATAACCATCTGAACTGACAGGAAGCTGGCGTAAAGGGTTTTCTTTCTTGGGCATGGCGGCAGGATGAAAGCATACTCATTTACAACAAGGAATGGGAAAAATGTGCCGCAGATTATCCTGCAGGGGAACTGGGTGAAGCAGTGGGGCTTTGAAATTGGCTGCAGCGTGTCTGTGGAGTGTTCCCAGAATAAGCTGGTTATCCTGAAAGATTAAAAAGGAAAAAATGGCGGGAGACAGGTTTCTCGGCTTATTGTAATTTGCCGGAAGTCTGTGTATAATAGAAATAGATAATAGGGATTTAGAAAAATACACATTTTCCGGCAGTGGTTTATGGAAAGAAAGCAGGTGGATAAAATGGGAGACATGGAAACAAAGCAGACAAAATGGGAAGAATTAAGCA
>JAAWOU010000138.1 GCA_022799755.1 Lachnospiraceae bacterium | reverse complement strand
CCGAGACTTCTTGGTCAAGATATGGCTCTTGTAAGCCTTATTTCTTTTCAGCTTACCCGTTCCTGTCACTTTAAAACGCTTTGCAGCAGATCTGTTTGTTTTCATTTTGGGCATAGCAATTTCCTCCTAAACTTTTCATAATTTATTATACGAACCGCTTCGCGTATCCCTTCCTGTCTCCATGATAGGAACCGCTTTGCGAACCCTATAATCATGCATTATATACTCGGCGGTCCACCGCCGCTTATACCTTTTTAGCATCCGAACGCTTTTCCGCCAGGAACATGGTCATGCTCCTGCCTTCCACCTTAGGCGCTTTCTCTATCACCGCGATATCGGCTACGCTCTGGGCAAAGTCATCCAAGATATGCTTGCTGGTATTCATATGAGCCATCTCCCGGCCCCGGAAGCGAAGCGTTACTTTTACCTTGTCGCCCTTTGTCAGGAATTTCCTGGCCGCATTGACTTTCGTATTCAAATCGTTGGTGTCAATATTGGGAGACAGGCGGATCTCCTTGATTTCAATGATCCTCTGTTTCTTCTTTGCCTCTTTTTCCTTTCTGACCATCTCATACTTATACTTCCCGTAATCGACAATCTTGCATACCGGCGGTTTCGCGGTAGGGGCAATCTTCACCAGATCCAAACCAGCCTCCTCAGCCATTCTCATAGCCTCCCTCGCCGGCATGATACCCAGCTGTGTGCCGTCCTCGCCAACCAAACGAATCTCCTTGTCCCGAATCTGTTCGTTAATCATTAAGTCGCTAATGGTCTTATACCTCCCCATAAGAAAAGTGGATAGCATAACTATCCACTTTCACTCACCGTACACAGGACAGCTTCCTGCCTGTGTATGAAATCCATATCGTGAACGCTTACCGGCCCGATTGCCGTAAGGTGAGAGCGGATACTCTGCTTTTTGTGTTCTTCACAGTTTTTTACTTTACCATAGATCCCGTCTGCTGTCAATAGCAATTTTTCAGATTTTCCCTTTTCTTTCTGCAAAATACAGGAATCAAATAGAAACAAGCGCCCCTACCCATAAAAACTGGCCGTCCCGCTCACTTCAATAGCTGGACGGCCAGTTCACGCTCTGGCTTCTCTCTTTACTTTTCGGTAAATGTGGCACAGGCCGTCTCTCTGCAGTCGCAGGCGCCGCAGCCCTTGATGTCCACATGCTCCGCATGGCATTTATAATTGGAATTGTAGACACATTTCACCGCTTCGCAGTCAATGCTGATGGTCTTGCTGGGATGCACTACGGAACTTTTAAAAGAATCCATTCCGTCCCTCCTTTGGGTAAAGCTTTCGCAGCAGGTTCCCTCGCAATCGCAGGCCTTGCTGCCTCCCACACAGATGTCCCCTTTACAGCACAAATGTTCCTCGTTGTAGCCGCAGTTCTCCACCGCACATTTCAAATCCGCCATATAAGCCTCCTTCTGCACTGCTTTCTTTTTCACGAAAAAACCGTCTTCGAATTCGCGGCAAGCAGCACCGATGCTGCGAATCCGGACAAGACCTGCCCCTGTCCGGCATGCTCACGCACCGGCACATACAGTCCTGTCAGGATTAGTATGCCTCATTCGACGTCATACTATTCCAACGATTATCCTTTCTGCAGTCGGATTCCCCATGCGGTTCGCCTGCTCTTCCTTTCGGTCCCTGCAATATACCCAAATCAGGCTCTGAAAATATGCACGTCAAAAAATATACTTCTCTACGCTTTAGCATTTTCCTGCACTTCTTCTTTTCGGATCTCCTTGGTGCGAATCTCCTCGGAGATCTGGTCAATGAATACGGCCAGGGATTTCTGCCCCTCGTCTCCCGCGAAACGGCTTCTTACGGACACCAGCCCGTCCTCTTCCTCCTGCTGGCCCACTACCAGCATATAGGGCACTCTGTCCAGCCTGGCCTCGCGGATCTTGAAGCCGATTTTCTCGGAGCGGTTATCCACCGCAGCGTCGATATCCCTTGCTCTCAGCTCTCCCAGCACCTTTTCGGCATATGCCTCGTATTTCTCGGAAATAGGAAGCACGCGCACTTGCTCCGGGCACAGCCAGGTAGGGAATTTTCCCGCATATTTCTCGATCAGCCAAGCCAGCGTCCGCTCATAGCAGCCGATGGAGGTTCTGTGGATGATATAAGGCCGCACCTTGTCGCCGTTCTCGTCAATATAGTACATGTCGAACTGCTCCGCCAGCAGGGCGTCCCACTGGATGGTGATCATGGTGTCCTCCTTGCCGTACACGTTTCTGGCATTGATGTCCACCTTAGGCCCGTAGAAAGCGGCCTCGCCCACATCTTCGACGAAAGGAATCCCCAGCTCGTTCAATACCTGCCTGATATGTCCCTCTGTCTGCTCCCAGACCTGGGGCTCACCGATGTATTTCTGCGAATTCTCCGGATCCCATTTGGACAGATGATAGGTCACGTCCTCCTCCAGGCCAAGGGTCTGCAGACAGTACTGTGCCAGGGCGATACAGCCCTTGAACTCCTCCACCATCTGATCCGGCCTTACGATCAGGTGTCCCTCGGAAATGGTAAACTGCCTCACTCTGGTAAGGCCGTGCATCTCCCCGGAATCCTCGTTGCGAAACAGCGTGGAGGTCTCTCCGTAGCGGCAGGGCAGATCCCGGTATGACTTCTGGCTGTTCTTGAATACATAGTACTGGAACGGACAGGTCATGGGGCGCAGTGCAAAGACCTCCTTGTCTTTCTCCTCGTCCCCCAGCACGAACATGCCCTCCTTATAGTGATCCCAGTGGCCGGAGATTTTATACAGATCGCTCTTTGCCATCAGAGGGGTTTTGGTGCGCACATAACCCCACTCCTTGTCCTCCAGATCCTCAATCCAGCGCTGGAGTTTCATGACCATCTTGGTCCCCTTGGGCGTAAGCAGCGGCAGTCCCTGCCCGATCACATCCACCGTGGTAAACAGGTCCATCTCCCTGCCCAGCCTGTTGTGATCCCGGCGTTTCGCGTCTTCCATGCGCTCTAAGTGGGCCGCAAGATCCTCTTTCTTATTGTAAGCAGTTCCATAAATGCGCTGCAACCTGGCCCTGTCGGAATCCCCTCTCCAGTATGCCATGGAAGAGGAAGTCAGTTTGAACGCTTTCACTCCCTTGGTGCTCGTCAGATGAGGCCCGGCACAGAGATCCACAAAATCTCCCTGCCTGTAAAAGGAAATCTCCGCATCCTCCGGCAGGTCCTTTATCAGCTCCACCTTATATGGCTCATTTCGCTCTTCCATGAGCTGTATGGCCTCAGCCCTGGGCAGAGTAAAGCGCTCCAGTTTTGCGCCGTTCTTAATGATTTTCTTCATCTCTGCCTCAATGGCGTCCAGATCCTCTCTGGAAAAGGGCTCATGGTCGAAATCATAATAGAATCCAGTGTCAATGCTGGGCCCGATGGCCAGCTTCACCTGGGGGAACAGGTTCTTCACCGCCTCCGCCAGCACATGGGAGGCCGTATGGCGGATGGTGGCCAGGCCCTCCGGATCATTTGCCGTACAGATGCTCAGTTCGCAGTCTCCATCCACGACAGTCCGCAGATCCACCGCCTTTCCGTCCACCTTGCCGCAGCAGGCGGCCCTTGCCAGTCCCTCGCTGATGTCGAGGGCAATGTCATATACACTCATGGCGCTTTCATACTCCTTTACGGAGCCGTCTTTCAATGTAATTTTCATCTCTGTCTCCTCTCTTTTCTCTTTTTACAGCCTCTTTTGCATCCGCAATTTTCCTTGTCTTTCTTTTGCTCCGCTTTCGCGGTACCAGCCTCGCTGCCGTTCCCGTTTCCGCATCCGCTGCCGTTTCCGTTTCCGCATCCGATCATGACGCCGTGTGTCATGGGCGCCATCCGCAGACCGCGGATCATTCCCGCCAGCAGACATACGACGGCAATCATCCAGAGGGTTGTCTTGGCCATGGTCACCTCTCCGTCGAAGCAGATTTCTTTCAGTTTCCTGCCCTTTTCTGTGAATTCTTCCATTTTCTCTCATCTCCATTTCCGCGAATATTCGCCAAAATTCGGTAGAAGAATATCTCCTGTGCCCGTCAAAATAAAAAAGTGCCTGCGGCACATCAGCCCCCCTGCCCCCCAATCTTTGGGGGGTATTGCTTTCTCTCTGCTTTTATTGCATAATTATCTCATGAACATT
>JAAWOU010000032.1 GCA_022799755.1 Lachnospiraceae bacterium | reverse complement strand
CACAACGGGGAGTTCTTCAACATTGCGGTTCATTCTTCACCTCCTTTCTGTTCGGTGTGATCTTTCATTACCGGGGTAAGGTAAATGGTGAAGGGGCGGAAAAGGCGCAGCGAGACACCGAAACCTGAACTGTCTGCCATGAGAGTGCCATGGAACTGTCATGAGGCTGTCATGGAACTGTCATGAGACAGCCATGGAACAATCATGGAACAAAAGAAGCGCGGGGAAGAAAGGTTCCTATAAAAGGCAGGAGGTATACATGAGAGCGAAGTGGAGGAAAATCATATGGGCAATCCTGGCAGTGCAGCTTTTGCTGCTGCATCTGCTGTTTCTGGACAGGGCGTATCTTCTGGGACATCTGATCTACAGGGTGGTGAGGCACTTTGGTCTGCCTGTCTTTTTGTATACCGGGTGGAAACAGCTGGCGGTGCTCGGCTGGCTTGCTACGGCAGGGGTTGTCCTGCTTGTCCGTTATGGGAAGTATGTCAAATTCCGCAGATGGTGCATCGGGCAGATTTACATGGTGCAGGAGGAATCCGTCCGGGAAAGCCTCAGACAGGCGGTGCAGGAGACCGGGCTTGGAAAGGGCGCGTCCCTCTACCGCGCGGAGGGAATCAGGGAGCCCTTTGTCATCGGTTTTGCCCGCCCTATCCTGTTGCTGCCGGAGAGGGAGTTTCGCCCCGGGGTGCTGAAGTTCATCTTCCTCCATGAGTGCTGCCATA
Organism: Lachnospiraceae bacterium; assembly: GCA_022799755.1. Classification (GTDB taxonomy): domain Bacteria; phylum Bacillota; class Clostridia; order Lachnospirales; family Lachnospiraceae; genus Acetatifactor. The sequence goes on along the minus strand of JAAWOU010000032.1, from coordinate 32,983 downwards.
TCCGGCAGAGGGATACCCTCTATAAGCTTTTCTGGCTGCTGATGCGCTCCCTCCTCTGGTTCCAGCCCCTGATCTATCTGCTGGCGGCCTTGGGCAGCAGAGACGTGGAGGTGGCCTGCGACGAGGCGGTGGTGGAGGGCAGGGACATGGCGGAGAGAAAGGAGTACGGCTCTGCCCTGCTGGAATGTCTGCGGCAGGGCCGGGAGAGGGGCCGGAACGACTCCGCCTACTTTTACCACGGAAAGCGCCTGTTGAAAGCCAGGATCAGCGCCATCATGAAAGAAGACCGGAAATGGGACGTCCTGGCCTATGTGGGCATCGGGGTGCTGCTGCTGGATTTGGGCCTGAATCTCTACCGGGTGGGAGATGTTCTGTACGGGCATGTTCAGGCGGACAGGGAGGAGCCGCTTACGTCCATCTATGAGGGGTACGATTTGCCGGATTGCTTTACACAGTCTGTCGCCTATAAGATGGCGGAGATGGAGCCGGTGGGGGAGGACGCGTACCGTCAGGAGAGGCTGGCAGAGGATGGGTACGACCGGAAAGAATATGCCAGGCTCCCCTATGCGGCGGAGGGCCCCTGGCAGGTAAGGCTTGAGGATGTCAATCACTACAGCGAGGCCGTGGGGCTGCTGGTACAGCGGTATCTGTCCTATTATATCGACTGGAAATGGGCTTCGGAGCGCGATTGGGAGACCCACTCGGAATTCCGGCGGTTCGAAACCGTCCATCAGAGGCTGCTGGCAGGGGACAAGCAGGAATGCGTCTATGAGCTGGCTTTCCGGTATCCGCTGTCAAACCAAGAGGCTTTTCCGGAGGAGCTGGCGCAGAGGGCGCGGTTCGGGCGGATCGTCTACGAGGACGGCATGTTCTGCTATGCCTATTTCGACTGGACGGTGCGGATGCGCATGGTTAAGGACTATGTGTTCGAGCTGGAGGGCATTGCGGAGACGCAGCAGGTCCTGGAGGCTTTTCGGGAGCGGTATGGACAGGAGGTGTTCTCGGATGTGCCTGTGCTGGACCTGGCGGAGGAAGCAGCAGGGCCGGGAAACGGGGACTTCCCGGGGGACGGCCTCCAGGCGGCAGGGGCTGCATCCGGCGGGGAGGAGACGGAAACGTACCGGACAGAGGTAAGGGAAGATGCCCTCTGGGTCTGCGGCGGGGACGGCGTGTACCGAGAGGTGCCGGTGTCCATGGAAATGCTTCTGGCCAGAGGGGACGAGATGGACGGGCGGCTGACCTCCCTGCCGGCCGAAAGCTGTCAGGTGGATGCGCGCAAGCAGATATTCGCCTATGGCGGAGGGGAATGGACGCCCCTGGCTGTGGTGTATTACGACGAGGAGACAGGGGATTTCCGGGAATCCGTGGTGGAGGCTAAAGCCGGGGGCAGCAGGCGGATCTTCGTGGATTTCCCGGAAAACGGCCGGGAGGGTTTCCTGATTTCCACAGGGGGACGGGTGGTATGGCAGGAGAGCTCTACGCTCTTTCGCACCGGGGACGGAGGTAAGACCTGGCAGAAAGTGAGAGCGGCCGGGCCGGATATCCATTCGCTGACCCTGGACGCCGATTTTATTGACAATCAGGTTGGATTTATTACAATCAGATCTTCGGATGAGCCGGATATCTGGCGGACTGCCGACGGCGGGGAGCACTGGGAGAAGCTGGAGCTTCCCCATGTGCCGGAGGGGTATTGTACTGTGTACGCGCCGGAGCTCCAGGGGGAGGCGCTGGCGCTCTATGTGGGGATGGAGGACTATTCGGAATATGGCGGGAAAAAGGCAAAGTACGAATCCAGGGATCAGGGCCGGACTTGGGAATACAAGGGATTTGTCATACGAAAATAGCGCTGCGGCCCTCTTTCGGAAAACAGCGCTCCATGTGCTGACCCGACCGGTCAATCTTGCGCTGTACTGGCTTTCCTGGCACTATCTCTGCGCGCTGTGCAGATACGGACAGCCGGGCAGGAATCTGCCGGTTCTGGCGGCCTGCCTTTTGTGGTGGCTTGGGGCCATAGGGTACGGCCTGTGGCTGTGGGGCCGGTATAAAAAGGGGAGATGCCCGGTTGTTTTCCGCAGGCTCCTGGTTCGGGAGAAAGGGCTGGTGCTGGCCGGGACGGCGCAGCGGGAAGAGGCTGGAGATGCTGCTGGGGATGCGGAGCCGACCAAAACAGTCAAAGGGGATGGGACGAGAAAAGCCCTGGGGGAAAGCGCCGTGAAATGGTACGTGAAAAGGCGGCGGTTCTGTCAGTTTTTCCTGGAAGGGAAAGAGGTGGTGTTGCTGGACCTGAGTGGGTTCACCGGGGAGGAGCGGGACTTTCTGGACGTGAAGCTATCGGCTGCAAGGCCTCTGGGCAAGGGCTTTTGGCGGGCGGCAGCGGGAATCTTCCTGGCGGCAGTCACACTGCAGGGCGGGTGGATGGCGGTTCAGAGCGCCATTCCCTACCGGGGGAAACTGGCCTGGTACCTGGACGATCTGAAGAACAAAAGGACATGTACGCTGGAACATGACAATATATACGAATATGGGATAGAGGGCATTCTGGAGGATGTGAGGCAAAAGGTGGACTTGCCGGAAGAACTGTGCCTGGTCAACGGTTTTGGGCTGGAGTTTGGGCCGGACGGCAGGATCCTGGCGCTGGACGCCATGTTCCGCGGCTTTGACGGGGAGGGGAACTTTGTGGACAGCTACCTGATTGGCTACAACAGGGCACAGTCTGGGAAACTGACGATTTATCTGCACGGCGCGGCCGAAGCCCCTTATGACGAGAGCCGGGCCCTGGGACCGCTGGCGGAGGCGATGGAGGTGATGCCGCTTCGGGAGACCGTGGAGGAGTGGGAGGGAGAGCAGAGCTTCGGCATTCTCTACTATGGAGTGCGGGATTGGTACAGTCCGGAGGGAATCCGCCTGTTAAGCGGGGACGGGGACTGGCAGCTGCCGCGCTATGGGGAGTATTCCTTTTCCGGGTACAGCATATCCGTGTTCTGCCCGGAAAACGACGATTTGACGCCTGTCCGCTACATCTGGACAGAGCGGGCATGGCCCTGACGGCGTTGCTGTTCACGGGTTGCTGTTCATGTGTAGCTCCGCGAAGTGTTTTCGTGCGCATTTTGCACAAAAATCCCACGAAAATCACGAGACAGCAGGAGACGAAATGGGATGGAATCTTTCCCGCAGATATGTTATGATGGAATCCTGAAACAGACTGGAAGATGCGGGTGTAGCGGCGTATGCAAAAGCCGGAGGGGAGAGGGAATGGATTCGGGAAGAACGGGAAAGACGGGTAAAAGATTCTGGACGGCGCTGTTTATTTTCAGCCTCATGGGCCAGGTGGCCTGGGTGGTGGAGAATATGTATTTCAATGTCTTCATCTACAAGATGTTCCACGCCTCGGCGGCGGACATCTCCCTGATGGTGGGGGCCAGCTCCGTGGCGGCCACGGTGACCACCATTTTGGTGGGGGCTTTCACGGACTATGTGGGGAAACGAAAGGCGTTCATCTGCGGAGGGTATCTGGCCTGGGGCGTGTCCATCCTGGCTTTCGCGCTTCTGCGGGTGGATTTGCTGACGCCTCTGGCGGGGAGCGCTCTGGGGGCGGCGTCTTTGGGCATTACGCTGGTGATCGTCCTGGACTGCGTGATGACATTCCTGGGATCCTCGGCCAATGACGCCTGCTTCAACGCCTGGATGACTGACTGGGGTGACGGAAACAACAGAGGGAAGATAGAGGGCATCAATTCCATGATGCCGCTGGTGGCCATTCTGGCAGTGTTCGGCGGGTTTTCCGCATTCGATTTGGACAGGGCGGAGAGTTGGACGGCGATTTATCTGATTGTGGGCGCTGCCGTGATGCTGATTGGGGCGGCTGGGTTCTTTCTGATTGAAGAGAAACATAGGACGGAACAGGAGACAGAGCCAGGGACAAAGCAGGAGATAGAGCCAGGGACAAAACAGCAGACAGAGCAGGGGACAGAGCGGGGGACAAAACAGCAGACGGAGCAGGAGACAGAGCCAGGGACAAAACAGCAGACAGAGCAGCAGACAGAGCGGGGGAAAAAGCCAGGCAGAAGCCCGGGAGAGGGGAGGCCTGGCTACTGGGCGAATGTCTCTTACAGCTTTCGGCCGTCCGTGCTGAGGGAGACCCCATTGCTGTATGCTGTAATAGGGGCTTTCGCAGTGTTCGGCATCTCCATCAATATCTTCATGCCCTACCTGATTCTGTATTATGAGAAGACATTAGGGATGGCTAACTATGTGGCGGTCATGGCTCCAGCTATCATGCTGGCGGCTGTGGTCACGGCATTTTACGGGAGGCTGTATGACTTGCTGGGCTTCCGGCTTTCAGTGGTGCCCTCCATCCTGCTTCTCATGGCGGGGTATATGCTGCTGTATTTCGGGAGGGCTGTGGGAATCGTCTTTGCGGGCTCTCTTTTGATGATGACAGGGTATCTGACGGGCATGGCGGTGTTCGGGGCCATGATCCGGAGCAACATCCCGGAGCACAGGGCCGGCCAGTTCCAGGGCATCCGGATTATCGGGCAGGTGCTGATACCGGGCATCCTGGGGCCTGCCGTCGGGGCTTTCGTGTTGCGGGATGCGGAGAAAATCGTGAATTCGGACGGCACTGTCTCTTTTCTGCCGAACCGGGATATCTTCGCGGCGGCATTTCTGGCGGCGGTGGCCACTTTGGTGGCATTGGGCCTGATTTTCCGGATGATGCGCAGGGGGCATCACAGGCTGGTGAGCCAGTGCGGGGAGCGGCTCCTTGGGGGCATGGGCGTGGGTGAAGCGGGGCCTGGCTTGCCAAAGGCCGAGGCGGTATCCCTGGGGGGAGGCATGGAGCTGGAAAGCGCCGCCGGGCAGAGGGATGGTGTGGAGGCAGGCATGGGGGCGCGGAAACCGTCTGGGCTGTGGGATGAGGGCAGGATGATACAAGAAAACCAGCCGGAGAATAAGGATGCATTCGGGCAGCATGGCATGCAGACTACGGATATGGATACAGGAGGCTCTGAGGCGTCCGGCCAGGTCTGGGACGCCTACCCCCGCCCGCAGATGCGCAGGGAAAAGTGGATGAACCTCAACGGAAAGTGGCGATTGAACGGACAGGAGATTTTGGTGCCGTTCCCGCCCCAGTCGCTGCTGTCGGGATACCGTGGGCGCGTTGGCGCCAAGCTGGAATATGTCAGAAGATTCACCCTGCCGGAGGGCTTTTGGTCTTATGGAAAGGGAAAACGAGGGCGCGTCCTGCTGCACTTCGGGGCCGTGGACCAGGTGGCGGAGATTTTCCTGAACGGGCGGTTTGTGGGCAGGCATGAGGGAGGCTATCTGCCTTTTTGGTTCGATGTGACTAAATATCTGGCAGATGGAGAGAAAGAGGAGAACCTGCTGTGTGTGAAAGCGCAGGACACCCTGTCGGCGCGGTATCCTTACGGAAAGCAGCGGAAAGCCCGAGGCGGCATGTGGTACACGCCGGTGAGCGGCATCTGGCAGAGCGTGTGGCTGGAGCCTGTGCCGGACAGCTATATCGAAAGGCTGGATGTGACGGCGGATGAGCGGAAAGTGCGGATAGCCCTGGTGCGTGGCGAAAAAAGACAGGTGCCGGATACTGCCGAAAGCCTGACTGGCGCAGAAAAATCAGATGGCGCCAAGAGGGGACGAGATGGCATAGCCGAAAACTTGTATGATGCAGATAGGTTAGCCGGCGGGGACAGACGACTGGTTCGGGCAGGCGAAAGCCGGACGATGACAGGGGAAAGCGGGAAAAGCAGTGAGGGTGCAGCGGACAGCCACTCGGCAGACGAAGTCGGCCGCCTGTCCGTCACCATAAAGCTCCATGACGGCAACCCCTATACGGTGCAAGGGCAGGGAGATGCAGTGGAAATAGACCTTTCCCAAATCCTTTTGGCGGACGGAACACACTATCAGCCCTTGCTGTGGACGACAGAACGCCCTTATCTATACGATATGACGGTGGAACTGGGAGAGGACAAAGTATCCTCCTATTTCGGCCTCAGAACCATTGCCGTCGAGCAGCGGGACGGCATCCCGAGAGTCTGTCTGAATGGGGAGCCTCTGTTCCTCCACGGCGTCCTGGACCAGGGATACTTTTGTGACGGAATTTATCTCCCGGCGCAGGCGCCGGAGTATGAACGGGATATCCTGCGGATGAAAGAACTGGGCCTGAACCTGCTGCGCAAACACATCAAGATCGAGCCGGAGTGTTTCTATTATTACTGCGACCTCCATGGCATGCTGGTGATGCAGGACATGGTGAACAGCGGACGCTACTCCTGGATCGGGGATACGGCCTTGCCCACCGTAGGGCTATACCTGAAAGGCGCTGTCAGGCTGGGAAGCAGGCGGCGCAAGGCTTTCTTCCGGCAGCACATGGAGGACACCATCAGGCATCTTTACAACCACCCCTGCGTAGTCGCCTACACCATCTTCAACGAGGGCTGGGGCCAGTTCGACAGCGACGCCATGTACCAGGAGGCCAGGGAGCTGGACAGCACCAGGCTCTATGACACGACCTCAGGGTGGTTCCCGGGAAAGCAGAGCGATTTCGACAGCCAGCATATCTACTTTAAGAGATTGAGTCTGCCCCGGGAGCCGCGCGTCCCTGTACTGGTATCTGAATGCGGCGGGTATTCCTGCCGTGTGCCGGGGCATTTCTACGCAAAATACGCCAGCTTCGGCTACGGGGAATGTGCCGATGGAACCCAGTTGACAGAGCGTATTTCGGATTTCTATGGGGAAACCATCCTGCCTGCCGTACCGAAAGGGGTCTGTGGCTGCATCTACACTCAGCTTTCTGATGTGGAGGACGAGGTCAACGGTCTGTATACCTATGACAGGAGGGTCTGCAAGGCAGACCGGGAGGCCATGCGGGACATCAGACGCAGGCTGGACGCTGCGGTGGGACGTAAAGTTGCCCCGGCAGGAAAGGCAGAGGGGCCGCCAATCCGATGAAAGGAGAAGCTGTTGTGGGCAAAAAATTTGATATTATTAAGAGCTACAGCAGCAGGGACTATTGCATCATCATGGCATCAGACGAAGAGGGTGTATCTCTTCTGCTGGCGGAAACAGAGAGTGAATTTGAGGACGTGAAAGCCTCCGTGGTAGAAGGGCTGAAAGACCTGGGCATGCAGGATCATGTGGGAACTGAAGGTGATAAGGAGATACTCTGCGGGGTATCTCCTTTTTGGCAGTGTCTGCGGACATATTCATGAACAGGTTAGATGTACCATCAAATGGCAGATAATACATCTTGAAGATATAGACATACAATGATATAATGTGTCTATTAAAGAAATGGAGGGTACAGTATGCTGGCATTGCAGGAAACAATCAGACCATCGGCAGACTTAAGGAACCATTACAATGAAATATCAAAGCAGTGCAGGGAAGACAATGAAGTAGTGATCATTACGGTGAACGGAAGAGGAGATACCGTTTCCATGGCTTATGAGGAATATAAGCGGATGAAAGCCCGAATTGAACTTTTGGAGATTCTTGCTGAAGCGGAAGACGATGTGAAGAACGGAAGAGTTGCTCCGGTCTGCGAGACTTTTGACGATCTGAGGAATCTGCTGCGGGAGGGTTAGCCTTGGCATATCATATAATTCGGACGGATGTGGCCGATTCGCAGATCAGAAATATTATCCTATATGTGGCCGAAAAATTTGGCAGTGAGGTAGCGCTTCAGAAATTGGATGATTTGGAAAGGGGCATCCTCGCGTTGGCCGAGAATCCTGATATTGGAGCGGAACCCAAATACCTTGTATTGAAGAGGCAGGGATACAAGGTGCTTATTCTTGAAAAGGACCTGGTTTTCTATAAGGTCAACGAAAGCAGAAATGAAGTAATTGTGTATGCAGTAGTGGATCAGAGGCAGGATTACTTAAATATCATCCGAGGGCTGTAGAACCAAAATCGATGCTTAAGGCATATTTTCCACGGAGGTTAGGAGAATGGACAGGAATATGAAAAACGAGAAAGACAAGAATATAATAGGGCCGGGTCTTGTGCATGATGCCATGGAAATGATGGAAGAGGAGCATTCCATGGAAGAGGAGCATTCCATGGAAGAGAACCTGGCCTGGGAGGAAGTCAGCAGGGAGCATGTGGTCCGGGATGAGTGGATCGAGATCAGGAGATCGGCCTATCGTCTGCCGGACGGAAAGGTTTATGAGCCCTTTTACACCTACAGCCGCAGGGACTTCGTGGTGATCGTGGCCACGGACCCGCAGGGGAGGTATCTCTGTGTCAGGCAGTTTCGCCAGGGCATAAGAGAGGTCACCACGGAATTCCCCGCAGGCGGCATCGAACGAAAGAAGAGCGTTCCGGGTAAGGACGGCGGGCAGGGCGGGACCGGACACGGCCCCGATGTGGCCGAGGATGCACTGGAGGCCGCCAGGCGGGAGCTGCTGGAGGAGACCGGCCATGAATCCGACGAGTGGAAGTATCTGCTGGCCGTGCCCTCCAATGCTACCATAGCGGACAACTACGCCCATATCTTCATGGCCGCCAACTGCCGCAGGGCAGGAGATCAGCGGCTGGACGAGACGGAATTTCTGCATGTCAGAAAACATTCCGCCGACGAGCTTCGGGAATTGATTGAAAAGGGCCGGTTCCAGCAGGCGATCCACATCCTGGCATTCCTGCTGTCCCGGAGAGGATGAGAGAGCATATGTTTCAAAGGAGAGTCCGGCCCGCAGAGGAAGAGCTGCGGGACATGTTCATGCTGCTGGCTTTCGCAGCCGTCTGGTATGGTTCGCTGTTTCGTGCACTGATAAACGGCAGGACGAACGGAGCCAACGGGGCAATATTTTTGGCGGGCGGGATACTGCCTCTGTACATAGCGTACATAAGGGGGAGGGCCGCTTTGATCTGCCGCAGGAAGCGGCGGACTGCCATTTCCCGCGGCCGGTGCTGCCGGGGCATCGTCCGGCGTGTGGAGGCGGAGAAAGTTCCATTCAGGGGCCGTCACGGGCATATTTATTACCGGAAGAGATACTATCTGGTCATAGAGAAGATAGAAGACGGCTTTGCCCATGGCACAGAGATAAAGACAGGCGCTTACCGCGTTCCCGTGCATCTGTACATGAAATCGCCGGAGGTAAAGCTCTATTCGGACCCCTCCGGCTGGAACTGGTATGTGGAGGGGCTGCAGTGCGGGAGATTCCGGCAAAATGCCGGTGTATTTCCCACCGACGATGTGGACGGGGACACTTATGTGGGGGATGCCCTGTTTGGGATTCTGTACGTTGTCATACTGCTGTTCCTGTTTTTTCGCCTCTTATAGGATGCGTGGCTTGGCTGTATCTTATCTCTGAACCGGGGAACTGACACTGTCTACAATCCCTTTTATTTCATCAACGATTTGCCGGACACTTTTGTGATCTGTATTGATAACATGATCGCCTTTGTGTGGCTCTAAATGCAGCCAGAAAAAAGAACATTCATTTGCATCTCCGCGCTTTTTATGACGTTCACGCAAAGTTTCCTCCGAACAGGTCAGGGTGATGCCGATGACAGAATAATCTGTTGCCGTAATATCTTTTAATATCGCTTCACGAATTGTTTTATCCACCACAACCACCGACGAAAAAAGACATAATCAAACGTTCGATATCATTTTCGCCTAACCTGAAATTCTGACCGTATCCGCTTCAAATCCAACGGAAACGCTTCCGTGTACGTTTCCCAAAGGGCCGTCCGTAGCCCGGAGAAACAGCGCGTAGGTTCCGGGAGGTGCCGGAGATCTAAAGGTAGCGGATGCGGTGCATTCCAGGGATTCGTCCTCCTGGCGCAGATTATGCACGGCATAATAGACCGTGTTCAGGCTCTCGTCCCCGGGCTTGGCAAAGCCCACCTGCAGACCCATTCCGGTCTCCGCTGACACAGCATACCAGATCCGGTCTCCCTCGGACAGGGTATATTCCCCCAGCCAGACGATTTCTCCCTCTGCCATGGTTTCGAAATTCACTGGGATGACCTGGGGATACCAGATCCTGCCGCCGGAGGTCTCCCCCTGACCGCTGCCATCGCGGCCGGAATTTCGCCAATCGTCCGTACCTTGGCCGGCCTCCCGCCAATCGCCGGCCTCCCGGCCGGAACCCTGCCAATCGCGATCATCCTGCCCATGGGATGCGGTAGGGCTATGGAGCGCACCGGCGGCTGCACGCACATTTGCGGCTGCGGCGCCCAGGTCCAGGGAGAGCGCAAGCCTGCCCATTTCGGACGTACCGGGCAGGGACGCCGCACGGATATTTTCCGCGGCGGTTTCACTTGTATGGACGCCTGCAAAGGCTGCGCCCAAAACCACGCACAGTGTCAGGGCGGCGGTCAGGATCCTGACTGTCCCGGAGGGCTTTCTGGATTTCAGGATGGCCTCCAGCCTTTCCTTTAGAAGACGCTGATTCTCCGCCAGCGTGACGGAGCCGAGATTTTCTTTGTACCTTCCCACTGCCGCCATGGCGTCGAGCAGGGTTTTCCCGTAATCCCGGGCGCCGTGGCGGCCTGTTTTGGCAAGGACTGCCTCATCGCAGGAGAATTCGCAGGCCTTTGTGATTTCCCGGCTCATTAGGTGGACGAGAGGGTTGAACCAATGGAGACAGAGGGTAATCTGCACCAGCCATTTATAGAACATGTCCAGCCGCCTGTAATGGGTCAGTTCGTGGAGGATGATATACCCAAAATCCTTTTCCGGAATCTCCGCGCTTGGCAGCACGATGCAAGGACGTAAAAAGCCGGTCAACAGCGGCGAGGAAAGCAGCGGATTGACCCAGAGCTCCACGGGCTTTTTCACGCCGGCCTGCTCTGCGGCAACGCAGACCCGGTCCAAGACAACTGTGTCTGCCACCGGCGTGGACCCGGCACGGATATACTGCATGAAGCCCTGATAGATTGTTATCTTCCGCAGCAGCATACCCAGCGCCACGCCCAGCCATACCAGCCAGACCTGATCGGCAAACAGCGACCCAATGTCCCGAAGCGGGTGGGCTGCCGCCGCCGGAGCGTCTTCGCTTTCCGCTTCCGGTCCGGCCACAGGGGCGGGCATGCCTCCCGGGACAGTGGACAGGTCCTGCCGGGGGGCGGGGGCGGACCGGGCCATGGCGCGGTCCACAGTCTCATAGACCTTTCCCATCAGGCTCGTCTCCGGCCCGAAAGGGAGGAGCAGCCGCAGGATGACGATGAGCCAGATATAGTACTGCCACTGTCTGCCGATTTTGTCTTTCCAGAGCCGTTTTCCAAAAAGCAGCGCCAGAATGAGCAGAGCGCCGGAAAAGGACATGGACAGAAAAATCTTGAAAACCTCGTTCATATTTCCCGTCCTTTCTCCAGCAACTTTTTCAATTCCTCGTACTCCTCGTCTGCCAGCATATCCCCCATGATCAAAGCGGAGACCAATCCCTTTGCATTTCCCTCATATATTTTGTCCAGAAAATGCTTTGTCTGGGTCCTCTGGTATTCCGCTTCCGAGACCAGGGTCGTATATTCATTGCGCCGCCCGATCTTTTTGGCGCTCAGAAAGCCCTTGTTCATCAGCCTAGACAAAAGGACGATCAAGGTATTCTTCCGGCAGGGCTTCCCTTTGGCCGCCAGCCCGTCCATAATATAGGAAAACAGCGTCACATCCGACGGATTTTCCCATACGATTTTCATGATTTCAAGTTCGGAATCAGACAGTTGCTGTACCATGTTTTCCTCCTCAATGTATGACGTGATGTTGACAATTGGAGTATAACATAACGTTGCACTTCTTGTCAAGCCAATATTGAAAAGGCGCCGAAATCCCTGGAATGCGTATTACGGTTCACGGCATCGCCGCTCACAGCAACATGATGCACACATACAATTGTATGGCGCCTGCTGTCAAAGCTATCGAAACGATTGCTTGGGATTGTTCGTGCAAAATGCACACGAAAACACTTCGCGGAACTAACTTTGAACAGTAACGAATGCGTGACCGCCTGTAAAAACATATAAAGCGGTATAAAGTAACGATAATACTCAGGAGTCAAAAACGCCGCGGACTCTTTTGACAAGTTGCCAGACAGCCTGCAAGCTGTTAAAATAGAGGAGAACCAAAGCTACAGACCGTTTCGGCAGGGATGCAGAGGGGAGCAATCGGAAGAGACGACAGGAGAATAGACTATGAGAGACAGGATTTTCGCGTATATCAAAAAGAAGTACAAGGCCGATCCGGAATACCCATGGGGAGAAGACGACGGCGCTGTCCTGCGCCACGAGGACAACAGGAAATGGTTCGCGCTGGTGATGAACATCGGCAGGGACAAGCTGGGGCTCACCGGGGAGGAGAGGGTGGACGTGGTCAATCTGAAGATTGACGATATGGCGTTCAAGGATGTATTGATGCAGGACAAGGGTATCTTCCCGGCCTACCATATGAACAAGGAACACTGGATCACGGTGCTCCTGGACGGTACGGTGGAGGAGGGACAGATCCGCAACCTCATCGACCTAAGCTTCACAGCCACCGCCTCGAAGAAAAAGAAGACCAAAATACGCCCTGCCAAGGAGTGGATCTTCCCGGCTAACCCGAAGTTCTACGATATCGAGCATGCCTTTGACGAGGCGGAGATCATCGAATGGAAGCAGAGCAGCAGTATCAAGGCAGGGGATACGGTGTATCTGTATGTGGGCGCTCCGGTGTCTGCGATTCTCTATAAGTGCAAAGCGGTGGAGACGGACATTCCCTACCGGTATCGGGACGAGAACCTGACCATCTCCACGGTGATGCGGATCAAGCTGCTGCGCAGATACGATCCCCAGGCGTTTCCTTTCAGTCGGCTGAAAGAGGAGTACGGAATCTACGCGGTGAGGGGCCCCAGAGGGGTGCCGAACAGCTTAAGCCATGCATTGAAAGCTTAGTATTTTCTTTTTTTAGGGAAACTATCCTGGATGATTTCAGGCAGGTAATGCCAGAGCGAGAGGCGCTTGTATAAGAATTATTGATACAAGAGGGATATTTTGAATGCGGAGATAAATTGTATACAGCGAAAACCAGGATAACAAAAGGCGAAAGGGCAGAGGAATCATCCTCTGCCCCGAAGCTTTCTGCGGATCAGAAGCGCCAGCCCATAGAAGAGCAGTACTGCGCCGCAGCACAAGGTCACCAATAGGGCGAATTCCGCAAACTGCCCATTGCTTCTGCGGTAGGCCCTGTTCAGGAAAGGAATGCCCAGCACGATGAAGAAGTACCAAAACAGGGGAGCCAGGCATTTGCCCAGGATCGGGGAGGAGGGCCTGGCCTCATCCGTGCTGCGGAATCTGTCAAAGAGGAACCCCGCCAGCCGGTAAATTGTCAGCAGGGCGGCGAAATACACTACGACACCGATCATGGTATGGAGCATGTCGGGAGTCAGCGGGCCATCAAAGACGTCTATTCGCCTAAAGAAGTACGGCAGATAGATTGCGGCCACAATCCGCAGTCCATTTACGAAAATCGTGATCAGATAGGACAGCAAGAGGCTTAGGACAATCCATCCCAGGCCCGGCCAGATCCGCCGGATTGCCTGGGGGTAACGTCTGCCTGTGCCGGGAGCTCTTTTTATGGCATTCTGTCTGCCGGAACCGGTGGAAGCGCCGTGGCCGAATGGGCCGGCACCGGCAGACTCGTCAGGGAACTTAGCATTACGGCAGTCCATTACACGATGGGAGAAAGAAAAAATCAGCATCGCCGCGGTGATGATCATGAACTGCACGCCGGAACAGGAGGGCGCGATGAGGAACCGCAGCCCGTGGTTGGCATAGCCCATGCCCGGTTCATAGACGAAAGGGATGCCGCTTAAAACCTCTACCCAGCGGGCAGTGGGGCCCAGGATCCACAGCAGGCTTTCACAGTCCGCCTTGCTGTAGAGGTATTTCATGCCCAGGAGAAGAAAGAGTCCAACCATATAGATAACCATGTTCTGCCAAAGGAAACGAAACTTTTCACGAATGTTCATCTGTCCTGCTCCTGTCTGTGGTTTGATCTGTCCTAAAGTCTGTGTCTGCGCTGTGGCCGGTATGGTTTCAGTGTTTCTTCCGTTTTTTTGCCTGGCGCAGGATGCCGAAGAACGACACTGCTGTCAGAATGATCCCAAGGAGGATTCCGCCGGGCTCCGAGTAAGCGGTGTATCCGCCGCCCACGGCCAGATTGGACACCTGGAGGGGCAGGGGATTTGCCTGGTTCACATCTTCGCTCTCCCCGTCCGGGTTCCTGACCTCCTCCACCACGGCCACGAATGAGGTATAAGGCGTGGTCATGTTGTAGTCCAGCCCCAGCCGGGTGATTTCCTCTTTCACGGAAGTATCGTTTCGGGTGCTGCCGTATCCAGCCAGCTGGTCCAGCTTTGTACGGGCCCAGAGATACCGGACGGACTGATCCTGGGTGTCCACGGCGGCGTCCGCCACGGAGATCTCCTGTACATAGTCCTGGCCGCCGGCTTTTCCGGAGACGGTGATGGTGCCGGCGGGTTCCCCGCGCCATTTGCCGAACAGGATCAGGGGCTTTCTGGCGTAGAGGATGGAGGGCGTGGCCGTGGCCATGTCATAGACGTCGAATCCCTCATAGTCCACCGTGATTCCGGTCATCAGGGGAGCCTCGATGTAAGAGGCGAAGCGCTTGGCGGAATCCACCGCGTCCTGGGAATCGGTGACCAGGAAAGACTCGCCCATGCCGCACTGGGCAATGCCTTTGATCAGGTAGTCGTTGACGGAGCAGCCGATGCCAAAGGAGAAAAAGCTGGCAGTATCCATATTTTGGTTGATCAGGTCATAGATTTCGTCCTCATTGGAGATGTAGCCGTCGGTGATGATGACCACGCTCCGGGCAATATCCTCTTTCATGGGGACACGGATGGCTGTCTCCAGCGCGGGCAGCATGGAGGTTCCGCCGCCGCCCTCCTGCTCATCGATAAGCTCAATGGCTGCCTGGACATTTTTTGAATTGGCCGCCAGGGACTTAGAGGACAGCAGATAGGTTTCGTCCGAGAACAGCACCAGGTTGAAACTGTCCGTGCTCCTCAAGCCCATCACCAGGTCCCGTATCAGATTCTTGGCGGTGTCCAGGGGATACCCGTACATGGAGCCGGACACGTCTAGGACGAAGATATACTCCCGGGGCGGGATGTCTTCCGGCGTATACCGCTCCGGCGGCTGCACGGTGAGGAAGAAATATTTCTCGGAATCAGTCTGTGTCAGCACCAGCCCGCTCTCCACGGATTCGCCGGTGAGCCTGTATTTCAGGATGAAGTCCCGGTTGCCGGCATAGTCTTCGGGATTTGCCAGAGTGACGCGGGCCTGGGAGTCGTTTTCCCGTTCCACCTTTATCTCATGAGACTTGCAGTTTACGTCAGAGATGGGGACGCCGGTGGAAAGGTTGACGGTGATATGGTACTCGCTGTCCGGCAGGACGCCCTGGGGAAGATAAGGGCTGGCAGCCCAGCCGTCGCCGTCCTCGCTCTTCGGTCCGCCCTCATCCTCCCGGGGCATCTCCTTATCGGGCACGGCAGCGTCCGCCACGGGGCCGGAAGCGTCCTCCGGCGTGACGTAGCGGGGACCTACCACCGTGGGAAAGACGAATTCGCAGACGCCGTCTATTGTGGCCACCAGCTCCGTGTAGTGCAGCTCGATGCGGGCCGTGTCCCCGGGCATGATGTTGGCCACGTCCATGGTGAATACATTGGGGCGCCTTTGCTCTAAGAGGGATGCGCTTTTTCCCTCCTCCTTTGCCTCCTCGTACTCCTCTTTGGCCTCTTCTTTCTCCTTGATCGCGGCAGTGACCGTGTGACTGCCGATCTCCATCTTCATGCCGTGGACCGCGGCGGTGCTGGAGGTGGGGAACACATACTGGGCGTTTATGGGTTTGTCCCCCTCGTTGACATAGGTCTGCACCACATAGGTCTCGGCGATGACGCCGTTGATATTGGTGGTCACCTCCGTGGATTTTAACGGGAAATAGTCCGTCGAGACATCGGCGCCCTCGCTCTGAATGACGAAATAGGGGGCGAGAAGCTTTTCTTCCTGGGCCTCCTCCCCCTCTTCTGCGTGGACAGAGAAAGGATGGGCCGTAAACAGGAGCAATGCGGACAACAGTAAGACCAGACTCTTTTTTCTTTTCTTCATCGTGATGTACCTCCGTTTCTGCATCCAAAATACCTCCCCAATGCACATAAGGTGCATCAGATTTTCAACATTTTTGCATCATTTTGCGTTTCCCGGAAAATGATGCAGAAAAGATGGGAAAATGACGGAAAAATGATGGAAACCGGATGAAAAAAGACTGTGGCAGGGCGGAGATAATCGGACATACTTTACCCCTCGTCCACATAGACTTTGAAAAGGAAACAAGCATGGGGAGGGTTTGGCGTGTTTGAACAGTGGGACATTCGGGAGACGGCAGAGGAACTGGAGAGCGACCTGCACAGGGGATTAAAAATGGAAGAGGCGGCACAGCGGCTGAGAAGAGACGGGCGCAATGAAATGCGGGCCCCGAGGAAGAGGACGGTCATAGAGCAGTTTCTGGAGCAGCTCAACGACCCTCTGATTTATGTGCTGATCGTGGCGGCCGCGGTGTCCGTATTGCTGAAAGAAGTCAGCGACGCAGTCATCATCGGCGTGGTGGTGGCTCTGAATGCCGCGGTGGGTATGCTGCAGGAGGGAAAGGCCAGAAAGGCGCTGGAATCCTTAAAAAAGCTTACAAGTCCCAGGGCCTTTGTCATCAGAGAGGGCCGGCGCATGGAGATTCCCGCCGCGGAGCTGGTGCGGGGGGATCTGGTATGGCTGGAGGCGGGCTGTCAGGTGCCGGCTGACCTTAGGCTGACACAGTCCGTGAATCTCAAGATCGAGGAGTCCGCCCTGACGGGGGAATCTCTTCCGATAGAAAAGAGAGCGGAATTTCAGGGCGAGAGGGGCGGACAGATCCCCCTTGGGGACAGGCGCAATATGGCCTATATGTCCACCATTGTCACCTACGGCAGAGGGCAGGGACTTGTGACGGCCACGGGCATGTCCACGGAGCTGGGGCAGATCGCCGGGATGATCGCGGAGAGCAGAGAGGAGACGACTCCGCTGCAAAAGCGGCTGGGAGAGCTGGGCAAGGTGCTGAGCCTCCTGTCCCTGCTGCTCTGTGCAGGACTGTTTGCCATTGCGGTGCTGCAGAAGCGCAATGTACCGGAGATGCTGATCACGGCCATTTCCCTGGCCGTGGCCGCGGTGCCGGAAGGGCTCCCCGCAGTGGTGACCATCTGCCTGGCCCTGAGCGTCACCCGCATGGTAAGGGTGAACACCATCGTGCGCCGGCTCCCCTCCGTGGAGACCCTTGGGGCCGTCAGCGTGGTCTGCTCGGACAAGACGGGAACCCTGACACAGAACCGGATGACCGTGGAGAAATGCTGGCTGGGGGGCTATATGCGGCGGGCGGGAGAATGCGACACGGCGCTGTGCCCGGAATTCTATGAGGGCATGGTGCTGTGCAATGACGCGGTGGCGCAGGAGGGCAGCAGGACAGGGGATCCTACGGAGCTTGCCCTCCTGGATCTGGCGTGCGGGTTCGGGATGGAAAAGAAAGAGCTGGAGCGCAGAATGCCCAGAATAGGGGAGCTTGCTTTCGACTCTGACAGAAAGATGATGACTACGCTGCACAGGAGGGAAAGGAGATCGGAGGACAGAAAACGCCTCTTTCACGGGCAGGGGGAGAGGCGAGAGGCCGTGGGAGAGCTGCGGGCGGCGGAATATACCGGCGGCCTCCCCCAGGCCACGGTGTCCTATACCAAGGGGGCTCCGGATGAGATTCTCAAGCGGTGTACCAGGATCTACACCCCGGAGGGCGTGGTGGGGCTTTCGGACAGGCATCGCAGGCAGGTGCTGACGGCCGTGGAGGAACTGTCCGGGGAGGCGCTGCGCACGCTTGCGGTGGCCATGCGGCCGGGGGCGGCAGCGGCTGTGGAGGAAGATCTGGTCTTCCTGGGGATGGTGGGGATGCGGGATCCGGCCAGGCCTGAGGCCGCCAGGGCCGTGGCGGATTTTCAGGAGGCGGGCGTGAAGACGGTGATGATCACCGGAGACCATGTGGACACCGCCTATGCCATCGGCAGACAGCTGGGCATTGCCCGCAGTCCTGGGCAGTGCATGACAGGGGAGGCCCTGGGGCTTTTGTCGGACCGGGAGCTGGCCGAAAGGATAGGAGACATAAGCGTCTTCGCCAGAGTGTCCCCGGCGCAGAAAGTGCGCATTGTGGAGGGATTCCAGAAGAGAGGGGAGATTGTGGCCATGACCGGTGACGGCGTAAACGATGCGCCCTCCCTGAAAAAGGCGGACATCGGCATCGCCATGGGGATGTCCGGGACGGACGTGGCCAGACAGGCCTCGGACATGATACTCACGGACGATAATTTCGCCACCATACGGCGCGCCATTGAGGAGGGGCGGGGCGTCTACGAAAACATTAGAAAGTCGGTGATCTTTCTGCTCTCCTCCAACTTAGGAGAGATCATCACGATGTTCGTGACGGTACTGTGCGGAATTGCCGCTCCCCTGAAGTCCAGCCATATCCTGTGGATCAATCTGATTACGGATTCTCTGCCTGCATTGGCGCTGGGGGTGGATAAAAATGACGGGAAGAGCCTGATGCGCCAGCGCCCCAGGAAAGCGCAGGAGAGCCTGTTTGCCAGAGGCGGGTTTCTGTGCACCTGCTTTTACGGCGCCCTGATCGGGGCCGTGAGCCTGACAGCCTTTTTGATGCTGCCCTGGTCTCTGCTTCGGGTGAAAGGGATGGCGGTGAATCCGGGGAATCTGGCTGTGATTTTACAGAACGGCTCAGTGTTGGCCAAGGCCCAGACCTATGCGTTTACTGTGCTTGGGATGTCCCAGCTGTTCCATGCGGTGGGCATGAGGGACACCCAGCGGTCGGTTTTTTTCATGAATCATCTGGAGAACAAGGTGATGATCCTGGCCTGTCTGGCGGGCTTTGCGCTACAGTTCGCGGTGACGGAAGTGCCGTTTTTGATCCGGGCTTTCGGGACTTCGCCCTTATCGGGCAGGGAGTGGATGCGCCTCGGCATTTTAGCGGCAGCGCCCATGATCGCTCATGAGCTCATCGCCGTGGGGTTTTGGTGGAGGCGGCTGCGGGAAAAATAAAAGTTTGCTTGTATGGGAATCCATGATATAATATCTTTATTGAAAGCATACGCAGGCCGTATGACATGGAGGAGATATCATTATGGAAAACCAGAACAAAAAACAAGCCGATAAAATCATCCTGACAGGGGACCGCCCCACGGGCAGGCTGCACATAGGCCACTACATCGGCTCCCTGCTCAGGCGTGTGGAACTGCAGAATTCAGGTGAGTATCAGAAGACCTTTATCATGATAGCGGACGCCCAGGCCCTGACGGACAATATCGAGAACCCGGAGAAAGTACGCCAGAATATCATCGAGGTGGCGCTGGATTACATTGCCTGCGGCCTGGACCCTGAGAAGTCCGTTCTGCTCATCCAGTCTCAGATCCCGGAGCTGTGCGAGCTGACTTTCTACTATATGGATCTGGTGACAGTGGCCAGGCTTCAGCGCAATCCCACTGTGAAGAGCGAAATTCAGATGCGAAACTTCGAGTCCAGCATCCCAGTGGGCTTTTTCACCTATCCCATCAGTCAGGCGGCAGACATCACGGCTTTCAAAGCCACCACGGTGCCCGTGGGAGACGATCAGCTGCCCATGATAGAGCAGACCAGGGAGATTGTGCACAAATTTAACACGGTGTACGCGCCTGTTTTGGTGGAGCCGGAAGCGCTGTTACAGGAGAACGAAGCCAGGCGCAGACTCCCGGGCACGGACGGCAAGGCCAAGATGAGCAAATCCCTGGGCAACTGCATCTATCTGGCGGATTCCGCGGACCAGGTGCGGGCCAAGATCATGAGCATGTTCACGGATCCTCTGCACCTGCAGGTCAGCGATCCCGGTCACCTGGAGGGCAATACCGTGTTCACCTATCTGGACGCGTTCTGCACGGAGGAGCATTTCGGGAGATATCTGCCCGACTATGCCAATCTGGACGAGCTCAAGGCCCATTACCAGCGGGGCGGCCTGGGGGACGTAAAAGTGAAAAAATTCCTGAACAATATCGTGCAGGAGACGCTGGAACCCATCCGAAACCGCAGGAAAGAGTGGGAGAAGAATATTCCGGCCATCTATGATATATTGAAAAAAGGCTCCGACCAGGCCAGGGAAGTGGCGGCCCGGACTCTGTCCGAGGTAAAGAGCGCCATGCGGATCAACTATTTTGAGGACACAGAGCTGATCCGCGCCCAGAGCGAGAAGTTTGGAAGCAGCTTTCCGGTCAGCGATTGATATGCCCGCTGAAGCAGGCAAATAAATTCGAATAGATTTTTCTCCGTTGGAGACAATAAAAGCAAAAAGCGCTACCAAAACAGGAGGAGAATCTATGAATCAGAAATTAGGCAGGGCCAGCATACGGCTCGAACAGCCCGTGTATATTTTGAACAGCGCCAGCGTTGTGGGCACTAAGGAGGGAGAGGGGCCTCTGGGACTTTTGTTCGACAGGGTAGGGCAGGACGACATGTTCGGGTGCAGGACCTGGGAGGAGGCGGAGAGCACCCTGCAAAAGGAGGCGGTGGGTCTGGCGCTGGAGAAAGCAGGCCTGAGGCCGGAGGACATTTCCTTTTTCTTTGCCGGTGACCTGCTGGGTCAATCCATGGCCACCTCCTTTGGCATCTCCGCCTATCAGGTGCCGCTGCTGGGTGTATACGGCGCCTGCTCTACCTGCGGGGAGTCTCTGGCGCTGGGGGCTATGAGCATTGCCGGCGGATTTGCCGACAAGGCGGTCTGCGTCACCTCCAGCCACTTCGCCAGTGCGGAGAAAGAATTCCGCTTCCCGCTGGATTACGGAAATCAGCGCCCCCTGTCCGCCACATGGACCGTGACGGGCAGCGCGGCTTTTGTGTTGGGCGGGGAGAAAGGCAGGAAAGCCAGGGCCCGCATCAGCGCCATGACCATTGGAAAAGTGGTGGATTTCGGCTTGAAAGATTCCATGAACATGGGAGCCTGTATGGCGCCTGCCGCGGCGTCCACCTTAGAGCAGCACTTTGTTGACTTTGCCGGTCAGCCGGACGACTATGACAAGATCATTACCGGCGATCTGGGAAAGGTGGGGCAGCGGGTGCTGATTGACTTGCTGCGCAAAAAGGGCTATGACATTTCGGAGCAGCATATGGACTGCGGCATAGAGGTGTTCGACGCCGCGTCCCAGGACACCCATGCGGGAGGAAGCGGCTGCGGCTGCAGTGCGGTCACCCTGTCAGCCTATATTCTGAAGCAGTTAGAGGAGGGCAACTGGAAAAAGGTGCTGTTCATGCCCACAGGGGCCCTGCTGAGCAAGACAAGCTTCAACGAGGGGATGAGCGTGCCGGGAATCGCCCACGGGGTGGTGATTGAGACGGTATAGAATCCCGATTTGACGAGATAAAGATCGGACATCCGAGACTGCCGCCGCCGGATGTCCGATTCTTTTGTCTGTTGACAAGAAAACCATGGAACTATATAATATAAGGAAAAGTAAGGATATCCACAAAAAATAAGAAAAGAGGTAGCAGAGTATGGCAAATTGGAGAGAGAAACTGAATCAGGCGGCACAGAATACGATTTCCAAGAGCAAAGAGGTTGCCGGGGTGGCTAAGCTCAACGTGGAGATCGCTTCGCTGAATCAGAGCCTGAAGAACGTTTACACAGAGGTAGGCAAACATGTTCTGGAAAACGGACTTTTGGCCGAGGATGAGACTGTGGCGGAATGGGCCTCGAAAGCTGCGGACATCAAGGCGGAGATTGAGGAGAATACAGAGAAGATCAAGCTGCTGAAGAATGTGAACACCTGCCCGGGGTGCGGTGCGGAAGTACCCAGAACCAGCAAATTCTGTGACAAATGCGGCACTCCCATTGTGGTGGCCAGCACGGAACCCGTAAAGGAAGATAAGGAAATCATCGATGCGGAGTACAGCGAAGCGCAGGAGGATGCCGTCCGGGAAGCAGAGCCCGAGACAGTGGCTGAAAGCGAGACGGGTGGGGGCTGCTGCTGCGGGACCCAGGAGACTCCGGGAGAGGATTAAGCGACAGGTCCCGGCGTTTATTGCACGAAAATCATGAAAAAGGGGAGGTGGACTTTCTGCGCAGGATGGAGTTTAAGATGGAACGGAGCGGGCTTTTGGAACCCGGACAGAAGATCACAGTGACGGAAGGTCTGCTTCCCAGCAATTATTACTATGTGATAGACCCGGCGCTGGCCATGTCCGCCAATATTCCGTTTCGCAACCGCCTAAAGAGCAGAGAGGGCGTGGTTGCGGATGTGGTGGAGAACGCCAGGGGCTTTTATGTGACGGCAGAATTTGACGAGCCTGAGGTGGAGGAGCGCTGAAAGAGAGGAGTCGTGTCCCCTGACAGCGCGGCGTAGGCACTCATGGCATCATAAAGACACAAAATCGGAGGAAACGGATATGTTAAAGAAGATTTCAACGGACAAGGCGCCTGCGGCAATCGGGCCTTATTCACAGGGCATTATCGCAAACGGCATGCTGTTTGCCTCGGGCCAGATTCCCATCAATCCCGCCACGGGCAATGTGGAGGGTGAGGACATCACCGCCCAGGCAGAGCTGGTCATGAAGAATATCGGCGCACTGCTGGCTGCGGCGGGGACTGATTATAAAAATGTAGTCAAGACTGCCTGCTTCCTGGCAGACATGGGCGATTTTGCCGCATTTAACGAAGTGTATGCCAGATATTTCACCGAGAATCCGGCCAGGAGCTGCGTTGCGGTTAAGACGCTGCCCAAGAATGTCCTCTGCGAAGTAGAAGTCATCGCGATGGTGTAAGGGATGAGAGAGAATATCGTTCTGATCGGTATGCCGGGAGCGGGAAAGAGCACCGTGGGCGTAGTGCTGGCCAAACGGCTGGGATACCGTTTCGTGGATTCCGATCTGGTGATTCAGGAGAAATATGACAGGCTGCTCCATGAGCTGATAGAGGAGCATGGGGTGGAGGGCTTCTGGAGGATTGAGGAAGAGGTGAACGCCTCCCTGAATCCCAGGAGGAGTGTCATCGCCACCGGCGGAAGCGTCATCTACGGGGCCAGGGCCATGGAACATCTGCGGCAGATCGGCACCGTGGTCTATCTAAAGCTCCCTTTGGAGGAGGTGGCGGAGAGACTGGGGGATCTGAACGCCAGGGGCGTGACGCTGATGCCCGGCCAGACTCTGGCGGACCTTTACGCGGAGCGGATTCCTCTGTATGAGAAATATGCCCATGAGGTGATAGACTGCCAGGGCATACGGATCCGGGAGGTAGTCCAAAGGATTGCCTCTCTGTGAAAGCAGGATATCTGCCTGCCAGGCCACTCGAAAACGGGTGGCTTTTTTTCGTACAATACATAATCTTCTCCTGTATGACAGATACTAGTTCCATGAAAGCGGAATTCGGTAAAAGCGCCGCATATGCGGCATTTGAGGATTCCTAAAAATAAGCGGGCGAAATTGCCTGCGGAACAGGAGTAGGCGTATGACGGATTATGTAAACGCGTTCTGGGTGGGAGGTCTCATATGCGCTCTGGTGCAGATCCTGATGGAGAAGACGAAGCTGATGCCCGGACGCATTATGGTGCTGTTGGTGGTCACCGGCGCCGTGATAGGGTTCTTCGGATGGTACGAACCCTTTCAGGAATTTGCCGGGGCGGGAGCCAGCGTCCCGCTGCTGGGCTTCGGAAATGTGCTGATGAAAGGCGTGAAAGAGGCGGTGGACGAACAGGGCCTTTTGGGGCTCTTTGCCGGAGGCTTCAAGGCCGGGGCCGTGGGAACCTCTGCCGCATTGATTTTCGGCTATCTGGCCAGCCTGGTCTTCAAGTCCAGAATGAAGCGCTAATCCAGCTCTTCATAGGCGATTCCCCTGTCCTCCAGGAATCTGCAAAGAGCCTTGTCCCAGATGGCGTCGGGCATCTTGGACAGATGGAACGTCCGGAGAGCAGTGCCGGTGGTGAGGGTGGCTTTTGTGCCGTCATAGCGGATGTTCAGCACCAGAGCTTTCACCTCATCCGACGCCACATCACAGCTCTCCTGTTCCAGCAGGGCTGTGGCCCTGGCAGGCATCAAATGCAATACGAACCGAAAGAACAGGGGTGTGCGCTTTCCTTTGATCAGGTCAAAGCACAGCCCTTTCACTTTGCCCCAGGGGCGGAACTCGTAGGAATCCTCCTCTTTCGGCTCCTCGTCGCCGCCGAAGAATTCCGGATTTACATGCCCGTCTATATGAAAGGTGCAGGCAGTGCCGATGACGGCCTCCTCCAGCAGGAAAGGCTCGAATGTATCCGCCACCAGCAGGTGGTTCATAAACTGTTTCATGGAAGAAATCTGTAGTTGCTTCATGGGAGTCCCCCTTACCTGAATGAAATCAGTTCCAAATCCTTATGTGAAAAAATTATAGCAGAAATCCGCTCCAGGGTCAATCGGCTTTCCCGCGTCTTTCCGGAACTGCGGTTGACATGTTACTGTTTACGGCTTTGCCGCTCACAGCAACATGATGCACACATACAATTGTATGGCGCCTGCTGTCAAAGCAATCGAAACGATTGCTTTTGCTTGTTCGTGCAAAATGCGCCCAAATGAGCGTTTGGTGCTCAGGCCCGGGCAAGTGCAGACGGTGCAATATTTTGAGAACATTCCCGATTTCGGAAATGTTTTTCCGGCGCTCTGTGATAGAATATCTATAGAAAGAACTTCTGCAGAAAGTACTTTTCAAACAATATTTAAGGGAGCTTACAATAAAGAGGCGGGAAATATGGTTTTGGATAATCTGGACAGGGTACAGCTTACGCTGGACTATATGGAGCAAAATCTGAAGACAGAAATACAGGTAAGAGAGCTGAGCAGAATGGCGGGTTATTCTGAAGTCTATTACAGCGAACTTTTCAAAAAGGCAACCGGTATGCCCCTGGGACAGTATCTGACACGCAGAAAGCTTGCCCATGCCATCTGTGAAATTGCAGCGGGCAGGAGGATGCTGGAAACCGCGCTGGAATATGGCTTTGATACTTATGCCGGTTTCTACAGGGCATTCTGCCGGGAATACGGATGCAGTCCGGCCGCTTATCTGAAAGACCATACTCCTGTCAGACCCTATAGAATCCATTTAAAGCAGGAGGAGAAAATAATGTTATCAAAGAAAGCAATCAGAGGCATTCTGACACATTGGGGAATGGAACAGGAAACTGTCGGTGAAATTTATTATGGAGGGAGCGGCAGAAGCAGTGAAAATGATTTTCAGGTCGGGGAGGAATATGTATTGAAGACCTCTGCCCTGGCCGGAGGATTGCAGCGTCATATCGAAATCTCTCAGGCGCTGAAAGAGTCGGATATTCATGTCTCCGAGCCGATTCCGGCGAAAGACGGGAAGCTGCTTGTGCGGGACGGGGAAGTCTACAGTATTCTGTGCCGCAGAATGAAAGGGAATTGTCCGGATTCCAGAAAGCTTTTCGCCCAGGGAGATGAGGAAACGGCATACCGCTTTGGCGAAATAACAGGAAAGCTCCATCTGGCCCTGAGCAGGCTGGAACCGGATATCTGCCCGGAGAATCATCTGTACGATTCTGTCCGCACCCAGGCATTCCGGGAGATACAAAATCAGACGGGATTGCGATTGCCCGCTTCTTTTGAGAGAGAGTATGCGCAGAATTTCGGAGAACTTTATGAGAAGCTGCCGAAACAGGTGATTCATCGGAATATGAATTTAAGCTCTATTTTCGTGGAAGAGGGGCGTATGACCGGGGTCACGGATTTTGAACTTTCGGAATACGGCATCCGCCTGTTCGACCCCTGCTATGCGGCCACGGGAATTCTGACTGAAAATTTTGAGGACCGGAAAGGCTGCATCTCCGGATGGCTGCCCCTGTACAGGAAGATTCTCAAAGGATATGATGATGTGGTTCATCTGACACAGGAGGAGCGAAAGGCCGTTCCCTACGTGGTGTTTTCCATTCAGCTGATCTGCACGGCATACTTTTCCGGGAAAGAGAAGTATAAGGATCTGGCTGAAATCAATGGGTGCATACTGACGAGACTGATGGAGTATAAGGAGGAGCTTTGCCTTGAAGAGTGAGTTCCAGAGGCCCGATATTTACCGGTGCTGATACTTGGGGGGGTCGGAATGCTCCGAATGATTCGCAGCCAAAAGGCAGACTCATTCGGAGCGTTTTCTTGAATACATTTATCTCTGACATAAATTCGTCACTACTTATGGCTGACGGTTATAATATGCAAAAAATTCCAGAATGGACTTTACAGGGACAGGCAATATGTGCTATTATATAGTAATGAAAACTATGTATAAAAGCAGTGCAAACCTGATAAAATAAAAGCGGAATCCAATGAGGTGGTTTTCGGTGATAGAAACGGATTCGGCTGATAGGAGAGAAGATGAGCTATAAGATTGTAGTGGATAGCTGCTGTGAGCTGCCGGTGGAGCTTTTGCAGGATCGGCGTTTTGAGAGAGTGCCCCTGGGGCTGGAAGTAGGCGACTATAACATATTGGACGACGAGAGCTTTGACCAGGCGGAATTTTTGCGGAAAGTGGCGGAATATCCCAAATGCCCCAAATCCTCCTGCCCCTCGCCGGAGCGCTTCATGGAAAGCTATCATGTGGATGCGGACCATGTGTACGCGGTGACCCTTTCCTCCCATTTGAGCGGCAGCTACAACAGCGCTGAACTGGGCAAGAGCATCTACCATGAAAAATACGGCGAAAAGCAGATCCATGTGGTGGATTCGGAGTCTGCCAGCGGCGGCGAGGCACAGATTGCGCTGAAGATCATGGAGCTGGAGGAGAGAGGCCTTTCTTTTGAAAAGATTGTGGAAAAAATCGAGGCGTTCCGGGACAGTCTCCACACTTATTTCGTGCTGGACAATCTGGAGACCCTGCGGAAGAACGGCAGACTCTCCGGCGTGAAAGCGCTGGTGGCGTCCACTCTGAATATCAAGCCGGTCATGGGGGCCGACAGAGGGGAGATCATTCAGAAGAGCCAGACCATAGGAATCAAAAAGGCACTGAGCAAAATGGCGGAGTTCGCGGTATCCGAGGTGAAGAATGCGGCGGAGCGCCGGCTGATCATCACACACTGCAATGCGGCAGAGCGTGCGGAGCAGGTGAAGCGGCAGATTCTGGAAAAGGTTAAGTTCCGGGATTGCATTATCATGGATACCAGAGGCATCAGCAGCATGTATGCCAATGACGGCGGGGTCATCGTGACCACCTAGCGTGTGAGCGGAAAGTTCTTGCCATGCAGGCATATATTCGCTTCGCATGCCTGTCTTGCCAGCCGGAATACTCACATAATGAAGCGCTTTTTGAGATATATAACAGGCTGCAGTCTGTGTCCTGGTCAGGACAGGCTGTTGTAAAGGAATAAAACCAGGAAGATCTGGACGGCGAAGATGGCGGGCATGCCGTACTTAAAGTACCAATGCTTTGTCTTATGGCGGAAATGCCGCATGCCCAGCGTGCAGCCCAAAGCGCCGCCCAGAAATGCGACAAGGAACAGAGAAGCCTCCGAGATGCGCCAGGCACCTCGGACGGCTCTTTTTTTGTCTATGCCCATGACGGCAAAGCCGGTCATGTTGATGGCGAATCCGTAGGCAATCGCCAGGATGATTAGAAATTCCCTCATAGGTTTTCACGCTTTCTGTTGTCTTTGACACGGCGCCTGCCGCAGGACTTTTCCGGATGTGGGCCGGAATCTCGTGGGTTACCGGATTGCCGTTTCCCCCGGGACTATTTCCGGATACCGGCCAGAACTTCCGCCGGAATCTCGAATTCCACGGTTCCCATGTACATGGGAGCCACATCCCCCTCATTGAAGCCGATGACCACATTGTCCTTTTCGTTCAGATAGAAAGAAGTCTCGTCCGTAATGGCTTTGAAGTTCCACGCTTCGATCTCGTCGTTCAGCCAGTAGTATACATTTTCGTCCGCGTCCATCCGGGCCTGCATCTGCTGCTTGATGTTCTCGCTGATGGGCGTAATGTAGTCAGCACCCTCCTGGAACAGGTCTTTTAATTGTAACCTCTCACCGGTATTCAAGTCAATAGTATAATAATAATTCCACTGATAACCGCTGCCGGCTCCCTGATAGCAGATGAGTTTCAGGGTAAAATAGTCCGCCTGTGTGGCCAGTATCTCGCTTTTTACCACAATATCCTGATAGCCCTCCTGATCCTGCATATTGGCCTCGAATCCGGCGATCAGCTCGTCCGTGATTTCCTGGATTTCCGCGTTGATCTCATCTGCGGAGCGTTCCAGGTTCTCCTGCACCTGGCTGTTCTCCGGAAGCGTCTCGGGCAGGACCTCAGGAATCCGGATTTCGGGCACGGAGATGTCGGCCATGTGCCTGTCAGACTCATATTCGTAATTGCGGAATGTCACTGCGCTTGCCAGCGGCCCGATGAGAGGCATCTGCTCCATCGCGTGGGCAATTGGATAGGAGAGATTCGGCAGCGCGATAAAGATGCCGGCAGCCGTAGCCGCAGCCACTGTAAACCTGATAATTCCGGCATTTCTTTGTTTCCTCTGATTCATTTTTTTCGCCTCCCTGATTGTGCGCCGCAGTTGAGCCACCTGGCTTTGGGACATCTGCGGCTTTTCATAAACGTCTCTGTATGCTCTCATTTTCTCATCCAATCTCTTGTTTTCGTTTTCCCGGTTTTCCGTGAAAGAAAAATCATGCGCCATGTGCTGTCCCTCCTTTTTCTGCTTCTTCCAGAAGAAGCCCCTGCAGTTTCCTGAGGCTGCGGTATAGTCTGCTTTTGACGGTGTTTACATTCTCCTCCAGAATATCCGCAATCTCCGTGAGCTTCATGTCCTCAAAATATTTGAGGATGACCACACAGCGGTCTTTTTCCGACAGCGTATCCAGAGCGTTCTGCAGATCTAAGTCCGCGTAATGGTCCTCGGCAGCTTTCCCCTCCAGCCCGTTTCTGTCCTGCATTTCTTCATAGGAGAAATTTCTGGGGCGCTCCAGGTACTGGAAGCACTCGTTGAGCATGATGCGGTAGATCCAGGTCTGGGCATACCGGGGTTCCTTTAAATCGGCGCAGCTTCTGATGGCTTTGTAGGCTCCGGTTTGGACAATGTCAAAGGCATCCGCTTCATGGTGGACATATCGGTAGGCCAGACGGTAATATTGATTATACCGTTCCAGAAGAATCTGTTCTACCAATTCCCTGTTCGCCTTTTCCTTTTTCTGTGAAAAAAAGCGCATGGCATTTCACTCCTTTCTCAAAGGAATCGCTTACAATTTATTTACGAACGGTTCCCTGGTCTTTTGAAAGTTTAGATGAGACATGCATGAGAAAAGTTTCATGAATTTGAAAAAAATTTCAAAAAAATCCCCTGCCTAATGCCGGGCAGGCATAGGACAGGGGAACAGGTTTGCTGCAATGGGCATTGCTTGCCTTAGAACATCTCGTCCACGCCCTGCTCGGCCATCTTCATGGCGCGCACCTTGCAGGAGAGGCCGAAGAGGTTGATAAATCCCTCCGCGTCGTGGTGGTCATACAGGTCGCCGGTGGTAAAGGAGGCGATACTCTCGTTGTACAGAGTATAGGGAGAGGTGGTTCCGGCCTTGATGATATTGCCCTTGTAGAGCTTGAACTTCACCTCGCCGGTAACGTACTTCTGGGTTTCCTCAATGAAAGCCTGTTCAGCCAGGCGCAGGGGGGTGAACCATTTTCCCTCGTACACAAGGCTGGCGAAACGGCTGCCCATCTCTTTCTTCATGGCGTAGGTGTCCCTGTCCAGAATCAGTTCCTCCAGCTGCTGATGTGCCTCCATGAGGATGGTTCCGCCGGGGGTCTCATAAACGCCTCTGGACTTCATGCCTACCACCCGGTTCTCCACGATATCGATGATGCCGATGCCGTGCTTTCCGCCCAGTTCATTAAGCTTTGTAATGATTTCGGAGACTTTCATCTTCTCTCCGTTCAGGGACACGGGGATGCCTTTTTCAAAGGCCATGGTCACATACTCGCCCTCCTCGGGAGCCTTTTCGGGGGTCACGCCCAGCACCAGGAGATGCTCGAAGTTAGGCTCGTTGGCAGGATCCTCCAGCTCCAGGCCCTCGTGGCTGATGTGCCAGAGATTGCGGTCCCGGCTGTAGGAGGAATCCGCGGAGAAAGGCAGATGGATGCCGTGGGCCTTGCAGTATTCGATCTCGGATTCCCGGGAATCCATGGTCCACTTATCATTTCTCCAGGCGGCGATGATCCTTAAGTCCGGGGCCAGGGCCTTGATGCCAAGCTCAAAGCGGATCTGGTCGTTGCCCTTGCCGGTGGCGCCGTGGCAGATGGCGGTAGCGCCCTCTTTCCTTGCGATCTCCACCAGCTTCTTGGCGATCAGGGGCCTTGCCATGGAAGTGCCCAGCAGATATTTGTTCTCATAGACGGCGTTTGCCTGGACGCAGGGGACCACGTATTCATCGCAGAATTCATCGATGACGTTCTCAATGTAGAGTTTGGAAGCGCCGCAGACCAAAGCTCTTTCCTCCAAACCGTCCAGTTCCTCTGCCTGCCCGCAGTCAACGCAGACACAGATGACTTCGTAGTCGAAATTCTCTTTCAGCCAGGGAATGATGGCGGTGGTGTCAAGGCCGCCGGAATAGGCCAGAACTACTTTTTCTTTCATGAATGGAATCCTCCGTTTATTATGTATTGTCAGTTGTTTTTTGCCTTTACACACTATACAACATTCCGGGGGGAAATGCAAGGATTCCTTTTGAAAAAAAGGAAGAAAATTTATAAATATGCAGAATATATAAAAATATTCATTAAATATGAATAATGGTATTGTTGAAGATTCTATAGCCAGCTTCTGAACGAGAGCCGACATCAAGCTATCCAAGGGATAGCGAACAGGCAACAGAACAAAGCCAAACAGAGGGAGTAAGAAATTTAATGTGAAATTTATTGTAAAGACAGGCGTTTTTTGTATAATTGAAGTGTGACAGGCAGAAAACCCGATACAATATCGCTATCCAAAGAATTTTTTGACAGTGCGGATATTGATATTGAGATTAAAGCCAAAGTTATATATGAGAGCGACAAGGACAATATAATCAACGAGTACATTGTTTTTTGTAAAGTTTTTAACGAACAGATAAAAGAACATGGAATGACAAAACAGGCGGTTATAGAAACAAGCCGTATTTGCAAGGACAGGAATATCTTAAAACAGTATCTAAGCAGCAAGGAAGTGGAGGTAGTAACGATTATGATGAGTTTATTTGATGACGAGCAGATTATGAGAACCTATGCGAAAGACATTGAAAAAGAAACGGAAAGAAAGACAGCAGAAAGAATGATAAAAAAAGGAAAAATGACATTGGAGGAAATTGCAGATTATATTCCGGCATTATCTTTTGATGAATTAAAAGAATTCGAAGCCGAGGTTATGCAGTTAGTATAATTGGCAAAACAATTTAATTTCAATAAGACAGCATAAGGGCGCATGGAACAGTAATTGTAAACCATGCGTCTTTTTTGATGGGTGCTTGCACACATTGCCCAACAAATTATGTGTTTTCACATCAAATTCTTCTCAGCAAACTGTTGAACCACAAGCTGTATCGTGTCTTCTACAAAGTTTGCGTACTCGTCTTTCGACATAGTAATAAACTTATTTATTGATTTGTCGGGTTCGGGCAAATAACCCATCACACCGATCTTGCGAACGATACACCCTTGGGGGAGGTAATCAATATAATCGGGAAAAGATTTCAACGGAAGAATCTCTGTGAGATAACCGGAGTTTGGGTGATCGTTCAGATATTCGGCTTCCATTGCGTAGATCTCACGCATCCGATCTTTCTTGGGAATGAGACTTTTTACTGAATCCCACGTTTCATCCATGCTGGCACCGGCAACACTCAACTCTTCATCTGCCTTAATACGTATCCAAGTCGCTCTTACACGATCTTCGTCTCGGATCATAGCTTGAAACGCTGCGTCAGTAATCAAATGGCAGTAGTAACCGAGCAGAAAAGCATATTCTTCTGCAGATTTGATTGTGTCTTTACGCTTCAAGATGTACTCGACGCAGAAAGCATCACAATCAGACGCTTTCTTTCGCTCACTCTGCATCCAATGCGTTACTTCTCTGGACGGCATAAAGGCTGTCCAATCTTCATTTTCTACGTTACAATCCGGAGCAATATTACCAACGCAGAAACCACGTCTATCTAAGTTTGGAATACGTTTAAGAACGCCATCCGCAATCATTAAATGCGTAATCCAAGTAGCCATCTGTTTACCTCTTTCTCAAAACGTGCCAAACATCAGAACCGGTAAATCCACACTTGCGATACAACATCTCTGGATTTGTTGGGTTATTACATTGACCGGATACAGTAGCAAACTTGGCGTTTTCTTTCATTCGCCATAACAACTCTGAAACAACATATTTGCCCAATCCATATCCACGATGTTGTTCCAATACTTGAATCCACTCTAAAACGCCTTCACCAATCTCTTTGTCAAGTTCGGCAATTCCTGTTGCAACCACTTCATCGGTTTGGTTATCCTTAATTGCCAACCATAAAGAGGAATCATATACATGGCGAGCTATGTAGTCTCGTAGGTCGGCTTCTGTTACACCGATCTTGCTATAGCAGCTATTGATATGCTCCGCAAAGTCTTTCAAAGTGGCTTTGCAAAGCGAATATCCCTGTGGAAGCACTTGAACAGATAAGTCTTGCAGACTATGTATTAAGCGAAAAAAGGCTCGTTGCACCAGCCGTGGCTTTCACAGCCTCCGTCTTGGCAACCTACACAGCCTTTATTTTCGGAGCAAACGCAACATGCAAGTCCGCAAAATGCGATAGCTTTCATTATTGTGCCGCCTCCCATTCTGCTGTGAATTGTCTGATTGTTTGCTGACGGT
>JAAWOU010000031.1 GCA_022799755.1 Lachnospiraceae bacterium | reverse complement strand
AAGGCGTGGGAGACAAAACAGGAACGGTCATAGGGGTGACGCAAGGCGTGGGAGACAAAACAGGAACGGTCATAGGGGTGACGCAAGGCGTGGGAGACATAACAGGAACGGTCACGGAAATGCCGCAAAGGGCGGGAGACATAACCGGAACTGTCATGGGGGTGACGCATAGCTTCGGGGACATAGCGGGAGCATCCACGGAAATGACGCAAAACTCAGAGGTACCGCCTGCGCTATGGGCGCCGGAGATAGAACCAGGGTAGCCTGCGAAAGACGGCAACATGACCGGGAGGTGGAATATGGTAGGAAAAAACAGAGCAGAAAAGCGTGGGCTGCCAGGATTGTCTCTGTGGGCGCTGCTTGCAAGGGGCAGCTTTTACAAGGTGCTTGCGGTGGCGCTTTTGATGGCGGTGGCGGAGGTGCCTTTATTTTACCGCACGCTTAGAGGGGACTGGATTGCGGGTTTTGAGATAAAGATAGAGGAGAGTCATATCCATCTTGTGTTTCTGGCAGCGCTGGGGGCAGTGTATTTTCTGCTGATTCGGATGAATAGGGTTTTGGACAATGAGGGACGGTATACGGCGATGCGGCTTCAGTTGTCCCAGGGGAGCATTTTTTGGATTCGGACGGCTTACGATGTGTTTTGCCTGCTGATGCTGTTTGCGGTGCAGGCAGGGCTGGCGCTGTGCTTCGCGGAAAGCTACAGGCGCACCCCGGGGATGCCGCAGGGGTCCCAGACGGTATTCCTGGCCTTTTACCGAAACGACTTTCTTCACGGCGTGCTGCCCATGGCGGATCTGGGGAAGTGGGTGCGGGGCGGGCTGATGCTTCTGGCAATGGGCATGGATGAGGCCGGAGGCATCGGGAAACGGTATCGGACCACTCAGGTTTCCGTGTTCCTGATGTCCGCCGCCTGGTTCGCGGTTCCGGCAGGGGTTACCTGGCAGGATACGGTGTGCTGCTTTGTCTATGTGGTGGTGATTGGGGTGGATTTGCTGGAGCTCTATCGGTGCTGCAGGTCCCGGGAACGTATGGAAGTCTGTATGGGGAATATGGGGAACCGGACTTAAAGCCGGCGGAACCGGGAGGGCCTGCGGAATGAAGACAGCCGAGAACCGGGAAGAAAACCGTGGAATGAGAAAATTCGGGCAATCATCGGAAGCGCCGGATGCGGCAGGAGACAGGCATATATTGACTGCCAGATTCCGGGTATCCGGCGGCAGAACGAAAAAGGCGGGAGGGGATGGCGCCATGAAGACTTTGAGGAAAATCGGGAGGCTGTGGACGCAGCTGTGGCAGTGGTTTCCGCCGGGATATGAATTTGTATGGGAGAGGAATACGGCGGCAGTGCTGCTGGCCCTGCCTGTGGTGCTGAGCCTGCGGTATTTCGGAAAGCTGCGGGAGGCTGTGGAGTGGCTGTACTATGTGGACGGGGACCGGGGCAGGGTATTGCGGCCGGACGGGGTGGCAAAGCCGTTCCTGGAGCTGGCGGGGGAGTATGGGGGACTTTTCGTTCCGTATTTCCTGTTTCTGGCTATTATGGCGGCTTTCCACTACGCCTATTATCACCGGGAGACGAAGAGCATCTATCTCATGCGCCGCCTGCCCCGCAGAAGCGTATTGGTGGCCAGCTGTGTCCGGGCGCCGCTTCTGGGTATGGCCGTGGGAGCGGCGGCAGAGGCGGTGCTGGGTGTGATTTATTACGGAATCTATCTGCTGGTAATGCCCGGCGTATGCGCGCCCGGTTTTTGGTAGGCAGGGCAGAGGCGGGTTTAAGAATGGATGGAGCTGTTGTTGTCAACATCCGGCATGGTTTGCCGGAGGGCTTTTGAGGCGGGGAAACGCGATGGCACGGATAGGTGCCGCGTATGACAGGTGGTCATTATCATAGGAGCGGTGGGAGAGGAGACGGACGGGCATCCATCCGCGGAGGAGAGGCATCGCAATAAGACAGTGGATTTTATAAACAGAAAGGAATCGCTATGCTGGAAATCAAGGCACTGAACAAGACATACTTTGACAGATTGGGGTCCAGACAGGTTCTGTTCGATGTGAATCTGGCAATTGGGCCGGGAGAGATCGTAGGCCTGTTTGGGGAAAACGGCGCAGGAAAGACTACGTTGATGAAATCAATTCTGGGCTTCCTGTCCTATCAGGGGGAAATCCTGCTGGACAATAAGCCCATTGACAGAAGCAATATTGCAAGGCTGTCCTTTGCCACCTGCGAACACTCCTTTTTCCCCAATCTGACGCCGGATTCCCATGCGGAATTTTATGGGATGCATTTCGGCAGGTTTCGCAGAGAGCGGTATGAGACTTTGATGGAGTTTTTTGAGCTGCCCAGGCGGACGGCATTGAAAGGGTATTCCACAGGGCAGAAGAATCAGTTCGAGGTGATCATGGCTCTGTGCCAGGGGGCGGAGTATATTCTGATGGATGAGCCTTTTGCGGGAAATGATGTGTTCAACAGAGAGGATTTTTACAAGGTGCTGCTGGGGATTCTGGAGCCGGAGGAGACGGTGTTTTTGTCCACCCATCTCATCGAGGAGGTGGAGCGGTTCATCGGACGGGCGGTGCTGCTTAAGGGGGGCAGGATAGCGGGGGATGTGTCCACCCTGGAGCTGGAGGAGCGGGGCAGCACCCTGTTGGAATACGTGAAAGAGACCTACGGATACCGCGCCGACCGGGTGAGCAGGGCTTTGGGAGAGCTGACGGGCGGGGGCAGGACTTGAGCGGAGGTTCGTATGTGACAGGAGTATCCGGGGTAGAGTGCAAGCTTTGGCAAGATGCCTGCAGGGGCACGGAGAGCAGAGGCCGGGCATAAGGGAAAAGGTAAGGCGGGGAAAGGTATGAAGAAAAGCTTATTTGTTTCGCTGATATGTATGGGATTGGCACTGTTTTCCATGTTCTATGCATGGAGGAGGGTGGATGAGGAGAAAGAGAACGTGGTCATCCGGGAGGAGGTGCTCTCCGGGGATCGGGCCGCGGCCCAGGGCGTGTCCCTGCACATTGCTTCCCACTGGAACCGGCAGCTGCTGTGGGATACGGAATATACCATCGGCAGCGGAAAAGGGGCAAAAAGCGTCTGCTCCTTTGTGCCGGGGCAGGTAGCGTGGGAATGGACGCCGCACCCTTGCGCAAGGGCGGATTTCCCCGGCGGATATGGGATTAGCTTCGGCGTCCCTGTTGCAGAGGAGGGATTTCCGGATGATCCCCAGACGCCCTATCCGGAGATCATCCGGGCGGTCGCCGGGCGCACTGAAGCGGGTGAGACCCGGGAAGAGACGGTCCGGGTGGGAGATTACCGGGAATATTACCCCATGAGTTTTGACATAGAGGGCACTTCCGTGGAATATCAGGGGGACTATGGTCAGATTTCGGACTATCTGACGGAGCTGTTTTGCGTCCCTGTGGCGGAGGATAGGATAAAGATTACCGTGGAGAAGAGCCGGACAGGGGAGATTGTTTCCTGTAAAGCGGAATCCGTATGGGATGAGGGGAGCGTTGGGATTGCCGGCGCGTCGGCTTTTGGCAAGGCAGGGGCCTACTATGCTTTCTGCCTGGAAAATGCCGCTACATCCCGGCCGGCCCACCGGGGCGAGAACTGCGGTCTGTTCTGGCTTCCCTTTGAGCAGGGGGAGGGCGGGATCCGGGCGGACCTGACGGGGATGGAGAGAGTGTGTCCGCTGCCTGAGGGAACGGTACCGGCAGGGCTGCTGTGGGAGGAGGAAAAGAGCCGTCTGTATATTGCCGTAAAAGAAGAAAATGACTACGCACTCCTGGTTTATCGCCTGGACCAAGGGACGCCCGCCCTGACTCAGAGGGTGGCGTTAGGCCAGGAAAGGCTTTTTGCCGGGGAGGAAGCGGCGGAGAAAGGGGTGTATCTGCCGGATATAGACACGGAATTAGAGCTTGTGACTCCCGGTCTGTGCGCCATGTCCCGGGAGGACGGAGGGCTGTTGATGACCTGGCGGGACAATGGATTTTCCTTTGTGACCGAGACTGACGGGGAGTGGAGGCTCTGGTGCAGCGGTCAGTTTCCGGAGCAGCCTCAGGAGGAATATGTGGGCACAGGGCATGGATGGATGCGAAATCACCTGTTTCCTATGGAGCGGGAATGCCTCTTTGACGGGGAAAGGCTGGTGCTGGCCGCCTTTGAGGACTGGGACAGCCTGAATGTGCTGCTGGCAGTCTATGACCGGGAGGGGGAGCTGTATTCCGGCCTGTACAGCTACGCCGGGGACGGCGTGGATTACGGATATTTCTCCCATGGAAATTATAAAACCCAGGTGCAGTCCCAGGGCAGGAGTTCCCTTACCTTTCTGGAGGAACAGACACTGCCGGCTGTGTATGTCCGGGGGACAGGGGACGCGGTGAAAGCTTTAGAACTGCGGGACAGGTGAGAGTCATATCAAAAAATTCCAGAAAAACATCCTGCGGAATCAATATATTTAAGGAAACAATTGTAAAATTGATGTAATATCATAAGTAATATTTCCTTACCAAAAATCCGCTGCATATTATGAAATGTCCGCTTTATCCGTATCATGACAGATGAAACGGCTTATGGCGGCAGACTAAGGCCAGCCGGGCGACTGTCGCGGAACGGAACAGGAGGTGGTGGCAGATGTTTGAGGAATTTGACAGGATGAACCAATGGGAGCTTCGCAGCAGTGGCGATCAGCTAAAGGATTTTATCTTTCGACTGCAGGAGGAAAAGTTTGCCCAGGGGGAGAGGAAGCGGGAACAGATTTCCACCCTGGAGGGACTTAAAAAGCACAGGGAGGAGATGAGGAGGCGCTTCATCGAGGAAATGGGAGGGCTTATAGAGGAGGCGGGCCCTCTGCGGGCAAGGGTGACGGGGAAGCGGGAAGAGAAAGAATTCACGCTGGAAAACATTATCTTCAACTCCTATTCGGATATCTACGTGACTGCCTCCCTGTATCTTCCACGGGGAGCCGGTTTCCCTGGCCCGGCAGTTCTGTTCGTCTGCGGCCATTCGGAAAACGGCAGAATGTATGATGACTATAGTGTGGTCTGTCAGACTTTGGCCAGAGCCGGGCTGATTGTCTTTGCCATTGACCCCACGGGTCAGGGCGAGAGATCCAATTATTATGACCCGGAAAAAGGGGTATATCTGGTGCAAAGAGCCTGCGACGACCATGATTCCTGCGGTACGCCCGCGGTGGCCACCGGAATGTTCCTGGAAAGGTATTTTCTGTGTGATGCCATGCGTGCGGTGGACTATATGCTGACGCGGCCGGAAATCGACCCGGAGCGAATCGGCATCACCGGCAATTCCGGCGGCGGTACCACAACCGTAGCCATGATGGCCTGCGATGACAGGATAGCGGCTGCCGCCCCGGGGACGTTCGTGACCACCCGCAGGGAGATTATGTACAGCGGACAGCCGCAGGATTCGGAACAGATATGGCCGGGCGCCACGGAATTTGGCTTTGACCATGTGACGGCATTTTTGATATTTGCGCCCCGCCCGGCAGCTATTCTGGCGGTGGATTACGATTTCTTTCCCATTGAGGGAACCCTGGAGACTTTTTCGGCGGCCAAGCGTTTTTATGGGATGTACGGCCGGAGTGAGGGAATCCGCCTCTATCGGGATAAGGATACACACAGGTATACCCGCCGCCTTGCGGTCCATGCAGCGGAATTTTTTACCGAGGTTTTCCTGGGGAAAAAGGCAGCGATAACCAATGGTGACATTAGGCCGCTGCCGGAGCGCGCCCTGACTGCCACGGTAAGCGGCAATGTGAAAGGAGAGGTTCCGGGCGCGGGAACGCTTCAGGAACGGATACGGGAATCCGCAGCCCGGCTGCGGGAGGAACGCATGGCGCTTCCGGAGGAGGTGCGCCTGGCTAGGGCAAGGCAGTGGCTTTGGGAAAAGGTGGGGAAAGAAAGGAAGCCTGCAGCGTTTCATATCCGTGTGCTTGCGCCGGAGGACACCGTGGATGCCGGCTGGAATAGCGGAAAGGACACGAAAGCAGAGGGCAGCACGGAGGCCGGAATAAAGGGCGGCACGGAGGCCGGCTCCGCGAAAGACGAGGAGGCCGGCAGGTACAGGTGCTACAGCATAAGCTGGTGGACGCAAAGGCGGCTGATCTGCGCAGGCAATCTGATAAAGGCTGCGGAAAACAGCCGGACAGAGCATCTGCCCGCCACCATCGCCGTCTGGCCGGAGGGAACCCGGAAAATCAGCAGGCATGCATCGTGGATCCGCAGGCAGTGCCGGGCGGGCCGACAGGTTCTGGTGCTGGACGTGCCGGGGGTGGGAAGTCTGGAGCAGTATCCCCTGATTCAGGGGATGCCCTACAAGGAACGCTTCGGAACCCTTTACCGGCTCTGTACCGACCTGATTTATGCAGGTGACAGCATGGCGGCCATGCACTGCTATGACGTGCTGCGCGCCATCGAGATGCTGGGAGCGGAGTTTGGCATAGAGGAACAGGACATCACGCTGTATTGTCAGGGACAGGACGGTGTGTATGGCATCGTGGCAGGTTTCCTCAATGAAAAGGTAAAGATGGAATACGGCGAAGGTTTACTTTTAAATGTAGAAAAGGAAATAATAGGCACAGAGGTATTTTGCTATGACAATACCTTAAGCCTGATGATTCCGGGGATGCTGCAATACTTTGATTATGAAGAGCTGCTCCGATGAAAGGGCGGCCTCCGATTCCCTGTTTGGGTTAGGGCAGAGCAGCGCAATTTACAGCCGGCCTTTTCGGGGAGCAAGGCAAAGGAGAGGGGCAAACCTTTCTGTGAAAGAAGAGCGCCGTGAGGCCGTGGGCGGGTTTTATGAGCCCTGCCAGGGGATGGGGGGACAGAAATGATTACGAAAATCGTCAACGGAAAAATCATATCCCGCAGGGGAATCGTCAGGAACCGGTGTCTTTATTACGGAGGAAAGGAAATCATCGCCGTCACCGATGAGCCCCGGCCTTATGACAAGCTCATAGATGCAGGGGGACAGTATGTCTCGCCGGGATTCATAGACATCCATGTACATGGGGGAGGCGGCTATGACTTTATGGACGGCGGTACACAGGCCATTGTAAAGGCGGCGGATTTTCATCTTGCCCACGGCACCACCAGCATGATGCCCACTTCCCTGGCTTCTTCCCGGGAGACATTGACCGCGTTTTTGGAGGACCTGCGCAGGGTGATGGAATCCCATGCCGCAAAGGGCAATCTCCTGGGCGCCCATCTGGAGGGACCCTATTTCTCTCCCCGGCAGAGCGGCGCCCAGAATCCGGCTTATATCAAAAATCCGGATCCGGCGGAATATGAGGAAATCCTCCGCTTTTACGGGGATGTGATCCGGCGTTGGAGCTTTGCGCCGGAGCTGGAGGGCAGCGGGGAGTTCTGCAGGAGGCTGGGGGAGAACGGCATCCTCTCTGCCATTGCCCACAGTGACGCGGTTTATGCGGATGTGGAGAAAGTGTACGGCTTAGGCTGCCGCCTGGTGACACATTTGTATTCTGGCATGTCGTCAATTACCCGCTGCAACGGATACCGCAGGCTGGGGGTGGTGGAATCGGCTTATCTGCTGGAGGATATGGCAGTGGAGGTGATTGCGGACGGCAGGCATCTTCCGCCGGAGCTTTTGAAACTTATCGTAAAGTGTAAGGGTACAGAGCATATTTGCCTTGTGACGGACGCCATGCGGGGAGCGGGTATGCCGGAGGGGCCATCCATGCTGGGAAGAAAAGGGGAGGCAATGCCCTGTATCATTGAGGACGGCGTGGCAAAGCTTCCTGACAGGACTTCCTTTGCGGGAAGCGTGGCCACCGCGGACCGGCTGGTGCGGACAATGGTCCGGGAGGCGGGCGTAGGGCTTGAAGCGGCGGTAGGGATGATGACGGCCGTTCCTGCCAGGATATTTCGGCTGGAGAAAAAAGGGATATTACAGGAGGGATATGACGCTGATATCTTATTGTTCGACGAAGATATCAGGGTATCTAAAGTGATAATAGGAGGAGATTTGTATGATGAAGCTGAGCATATCGCGGACCAGCGATGAAATGGGACGCAAAGCCGCCGAAAAGACCGCGGAACTAATCCGCCAAACGGTAAGCGAACAGGGGGAGGCCAGGATTCTGGTATCCACCGGACAGTCCCAGTTTGAATTTTTTGAAGCCCTGACTCAAATGGACATTCCCTGGGACAAGGTGGAAATCTTCCATTTGGACGAGTATGTGGGGCTGCCCGTGACCCATGGGGCAAGTTTTCGGAAGTATCTGAAAGAAAGATTTATCGATAAGATCGGCAGCGCCAGGATGAACTATATAGACGGGGAGGGCGACACGGACAAAGTCATTGCGGATATCACGGCCAGGATTCAGGAAAAACCCGTTGACATAGGCATCATCGGAATCGGTGAAAACGCACATATCGCATTCAATGACCCGCCGGCAGACTTTGGGACCACAGCTTCTTATCATGTGGTGGAGTTGGACGAAAGATGCCGCAGGCAGCAGGTGGGGGAGGGCTGGTTTGCCGCCATTGAGGATGTGCCCCGGTATGCCATCAGCGCAACCGTCTCCCGGATTATGGCCTGCCGATACATTATATCCGTAGTGCCCCACAAGGTAAAGGCGGCCGCCGTTCAGAAAACCCTGGAGACAGATGAAGTCACCAATGTCATCCCCGCCACGAAAATGAGAGAGCATGACAACTGGTATCTGTATCTGGACGAGGACTCCGCTTCATTGCTGGGGGAGGGGACCAAAGCGCTGGCGGAGTAAACTTTCTGTGCCCACCCGCCCTGTCATCGGCATCTTTTCTGGAACTGGAGAGGGGAGAGTCCGTACACCGTTTTGAATTTGTGGGAAAAATAATTGCTGTCATTAAAACCGCAGGAAAAGGCAATTTCGGAAACGGATTTTTTCTCCTCCAGCTTCAGCAGGCGTTCGGCTTCTTTTAACCGGATGCTGGTAAGGTATTCGTGGAAGCTTAGGCCGGTTTCCTTTTTAAAAATCCGGGAAAGATGTTCCGGGCTGATGGAATGCTCTCTGGCAGTCCGGGACAGGGTAATGTCGCAGTGGTAATTGCTTTTGATGTCATTTAGAATCTTCTCCACATGGATATTGCCGCCGGTGCGCTCATTTTTGTAATAATTCCGGTTCCGGCACAGCAGGGTGAAGAGCATGTGGACATATCCGTTTATCATATCGGAGGAATAGCTGTCCCAGTTTAGGTATTCGGATTCAATGTTCTTTACGATGGCATAGGCATCGGCGGTGATCTTGGGATTGCGGTAGATATAGTTGTCTCCCTCCAGCAGCGTATGGACATAAGGGGGCAGGTAGCTGTCGGAGAGGCTTAGGAGAAGCCTGGAATGGCTGGCTGTGCTGTAGGCGGTCTTGTGGATGCGGTAGGCAGGAATCAGCACCATATCCCCGGCCTTGACTTCGTAGAGCGTATCTTCAATCAAATAGTTGCATTTCCCGCTTTCCAGATAATAGATTTCAAACCAGCTGTGATAATGATTGTCAAAAACCTTTGTCCTGCAGGCAATGGCTGACTCAAAGCAGAAGATCCGGTCAATGAGAGAGACGTCGTTTTCACTTGTCATAGCATTTTTATTCCTTTGTGCCTCCGGGCGAGTTCCTGTTTTCTGATTTCATCTGTTAACTCTTTTATATCACGCCATATCAAAAAAATCAAGAGATCCTCCGCAAAGATTTTGCAGGCAGGGGTTGCAAAGCAGATAGTCCAAGGCTATACTGAAAAGAAAGAGTCTGCGGGAGGAAGCGCCGCGGCGGACAGAGGGGCGAAAAGGACCCGGCAGAACAATTTGGTATCGGAAAGCGAAAGCGGAGCCTGCAAAACGGGGAAGCCGCCATACGAAAGGATGAAATATGGAGAAACGAAATGATGACAGCCAAAACATGGGAATCCGTTTGCTGAAAAAAGGGCAGAACGGCGTTCTTCACGCAGTGTTCAGCCGTATGGGCCTCTTTGTGGTGCTGCTGGCGCTGCAGGTCCTGTTCCTGATCAGCGCCTACCAGTGGTTTCGGGAGTTCAGACCTCATCTCATCAGCGCTATGGCTGTCTTTACGGTGGTGATGGTGCTGTACCTGTTAAACTGCAGCCTGGACCCCACGGCGAAGATTACATGGCTGGTAGTGGTGATGCTGACGCCGGTGTTCGGCACATTGCTGTACGTATATACCAAGATGGATATCGGCCACCGGGCGCTGAAAGCTCGCTTCAGCCATATCATTACCATGACGAAGAACAGCATTCCTCAGCCGGAGGTGGTATATCGGAAGCTGGAGGAAACGGATCCGGGGGCGGCGGCTCTGGTGCACTATATCCAGCGCAGCGGCTGCCATCCGGTGTATGACAGGACAGAGGTGACCTATTTTCCCTTAGGGGAGGACAAGTTCGCGGAGTTGCTGCGGCAGCTGGAGGCGGCGAAGCATTTTATCTATCTGGAATATTTTATCATCGCAGAGGGAAAAATGTGGGGGGAAGTACTGGAAATCCTGGCCCGCAAAGCCGGCGAGGGCGTGGATGTGCGGCTGATGTACGACGGCACCTGCGAGTTCAC
Source organism: Lachnospiraceae bacterium (assembly GCA_022799755.1). Taxonomy (GTDB): domain Bacteria; phylum Bacillota; class Clostridia; order Lachnospirales; family Lachnospiraceae; genus Acetatifactor. The sequence continues at coordinate 25,390 of JAAWOU010000031.1, read as the reverse complement.
GCTGCTGCCCCATAAGTATCTAAAACTCCTGCGAAAGCTGGGCATCCAGTGCAAGGTGTTCGCCCCGGTATCCCCTTTTATGTCCACCCATTACAATTACAGGGATCACCGCAAGATTCTGGTCATTGACGGCCACACCGCTTTTAACGGCGGCGTGAACCTGGCCGATGAGTATATCAACCGTGTCCGGCGGTTCGGTCACTGGAAAGATACCGCTGTCATGATCAAAGGCCAGGCGGTGAAGAGCTTTACCTTGATGTTTTTGCAGATGTGGAACATGGATGTAAGAGAGCCGGAGTTTGAAAAGAGCCTGGCGTATCCGGCCCTGCCGAGAGAAGCGGCAAAAGGGTTTGTGGTGCCCTATGGAGACTGGCCCCTGGACGATGACAAACTGGGGGAGAGGGTGTACATGGACATCCTGAACCGGGCCAGGCGGTATGTGCACATTATGACGCCTTACCTGATCCTGGACGGAGAGATGGAGACTGCCCTGAAATTCGCGGCGGAGCGGGGGGTGGAGGTGGCATTGATTTTGCCCGGCATCCCGGACAAGCGGATTCCCTATGCTTTGGCCAAGACCCATTATAAATCCCTGCTGGCCTCCGGGGTAAAGATTTACGAGTATACCCCGGGATTCGTCCATGCCAAGGTCTTTTGCAGCGACGGGAAAGAGGCGGTGGTGGGCACCATCAACCTGGACTACCGCAGCCTCTATCACCATTTTGAGTGCGCCACTTATATGTATGGCACGGAATGCATAAAGGATATTGAGGCGGATTTTCAGGACATGTTCTCCAAGTGCCGTCAGGTGACGCCTGAGACAGTGCGGAAAGAGAAATGGATCATGAAGCTGGGTGGAGTACTGCTGAAAGCGGCGGCACCGCTGCTGTAAGACTTGTGTGTCATAGGGGGAAGTTTTGGTGCAGAGTTTTGACAGATGCTGACAAGTGCAGATGCATGACAGTTATGTCGTCAGGCCGAAAGAGGGCGCCGAAGAAGCCGCAGTGTAAGGCACAAAACCAGCCCAAGGAGAGAAGAAAGGTTGTGGAAAACGGATATGTGGATACTTTATGCATGCGGCTCGGCCCTGTTTGCCGGCGTCACATCCATTCTGGCCAAATGCGGCATCCGGAAGACGGATTCCAATGTGGCCACGGCGGTGCGCACCATTGTGGTGCTTGCTTTTTCATGGCTAATGGTGCTGGTAGTGGGCTCCGGCGCTGAGATAGGGCAGATACAGGGGCGGACTTTCCTGTTTCTGATCCTGTCGGGGCTTGCCACGGGGGCCTCGTGGCTGTGCTATTTCAGGGCCCTGCAGATCGGGGATATCAATAAGGTGGTGCCCATTGACAAGTCCAGCACCGTGCTGACCATTGTGCTGGCCTTTGTATTCTTGCATGAGACGATAAGCTTGGTGAAAGCAGCAGGCGTAGTCCTGATCGCGGCGGGTACTTTCCTGATGATTGAGCGGAAAATGGAACGCTCTTCTTCCGCGGAAAAGGAGCGTTCCATGGAAGAAAAGCGCTCCATGGAAGAAAAGCGTTCCATGGAAGAAAAGCGCTCCATGGAAGAAACGCATTCCGCAGAGAAGAAGGCGGCCGGCCAGGGCGGGATAAAAGCAAAAAGCTGGCTGCTCTATGCCGCTGGTTCCGCCGTGTTCGCCAGCCTCACGTCCATCCTGGGGAAAATCGGCATCACCGGCGTGGAGTCCAACCTGGGCACGGCCATCCGCACCTGCGTGGTGCTGATCATGGCCTGGGCCATGGTATTTGCCACGGGAAAGCAGAAGACCGTAAAGGAAATCCCGCGGGGGGAGCTTGGCTTTATCTGCCTGTCCGGCCTTGCCACCGGCGGCTCCTGGCTGTGTTATTATAAAGCGCTCCAGGAGGGCCCCGCCAGTGTGGTAGTCCCTGTCGACAAGCTCAGCATTTTGGTGACCGTGGCTTTTTCCCGACTGGTGTTCGGGGAGCGGCTGTCGCCCAAGGCCGGCTTGGGGCTTGCGGCCATCATGGCAGGGACTATGCTGATGCTGTTTTGAGACAGATGCCGGATAGGCATTATATAGGGAGCGAAAGGGATGGAACAGGAGTGGAATGACAGGCCCTATGGCAAATGATACGATTTTTAACTATGTGCAGAATTTTGCGGACGGCAGGATTTCACGGGAGGCTTTCTGGGCATTGGCAAAGTTCAAGCGGCCGACGCATCAGATCAGTTTCCATACCGTGAATGCGCTGTCGACGCTGGCTTTTGTGAAAGGGTATGAGGTGGGCCATGAAGAATGACAGCAATCTTTTTTTTACCTGCAGTCTGATAGAATTCATTGGCAGAAGGCAGAAGCTGAGGCGGTCTGAGGTGGTGGCGGGGATCGGAGAAAAGAATCTGAGGCGCATCTATGAATATGCGGATGTCTTCCACTGTGAGCCCATAGAAAAGACAGCCGATGAATTCGTCATTCGCTGCAAACTGCCCTGCGGGGATTTCGACAATGAAAAAGCCTGCAAATACCTGGTTCCGGATTATTGGACCGTGGGTGAAGTCTACGAACGTCTAATAGAGGACGTATGCGGGGGGGATGTGATCGGGACATTGCTGGAAGTGTATTCCTCCTGGATAGACCGTTCTATCTCGAATTATAATTCGGACTTTTATTATCAGCCCCGGGATTATATCCGGGAGTGTTACCGGGAGGGGAAGATCCTTTAAGCCATCCCTGAAAAAAAGCGCTGCCGGCAGCAAACGGGATGCTGTGGGCAGCGCTCTTTTTTAATGTCTGTTCATGTGGGGGCGGGAGGGCTGCAAGCCCTGCCTTAATCTTTCGTCAGGACATTCCTGAGAAAGCCTACATAGGTCACCGTAAAGTAAATCAGGTACACACTGGAAAACAGCAGGAAAGCCAGCCCGAAATACCACGCTGCAGCCGTGTGGGTGCCGGTGTGGAAATTGAACTTCCAGCCCAAATACACTGCCATTGTGCCGCTGATCACAGCCGCGAGCAGAACGGGGCAGAGGTAGAAGCCTGCCAATTGCTTTAAGATGACCCTTGAAATCTCCCGGTGGCTCAGCCCGATCTGGTGCAGCACCTGATAGCGGAACCGGTATTTGGCGGAATCCGAGAGCTGCTGCACGGAGAGCACGGTCAGCGCCACACAGACGAAGACCAGGCCGATGTAGACCAGAGCGAAGATGATGGAGGACAGCAGGAACTTTACCTCCGGGATGGTGATGTCTCTGACTACGTTTTGGACTACATATACTACGATATTATCGGTTCCGCTGGCCATGTACAGGCTTTCGAGATGGCCGTCAAAGTCCGTGATGCTTTCGGGAGAGGCGAGCGCGTCCAGCTTCCGCAGCAGATCGCCGGGGGCGGGGCCGTTTAAATTGGCCAGGAGCAGCCGGTAATAGGGTTTCATGCGCTCTGCAGTCCGATCGGAGACTACAAGAAGGTAATCAGCGCCGTTGTGACCGTCCTGGGAGATGGGCTCCGTGCGGACGCCTGCGGATTTCAGGCATAGGGTTTTCCCCGCGTCCCGGGGCTTTCCGGAGGCAGTCTCGGAGTCCTCCGGGGGCTTTCCTGTGATCTCCAGCTCTCCGGTGAAGTCCCCGGTTTCGTTCCAGACCCGTTCTTTTAGGTGCAGCAGATATTCCTCTTCCCCTAATTCCACGGGCAGCAGCCCTGCCATCTCCCGGAGGCGGTTGTAATCGGACAGGGCGATATAGGTGTCGTAATCATAGTAGGCCCAGGCCTCGTCCATGCCCAGCGTGTTCCGGTTCAGGGTGCCGCCTTGAAGAAGAACAAAAACAGCGCAAAGGCCAACAGGAACAGACCGGACAGGGGCAGGAGCAGACGCTTGGCCTGCTCGTGGGACTCCCGGATCTTTTCATTCTGCTTCTGGCTGTTCATCAGGGCATGTATGTTCATCTTGCGAAATTTCAGCCGGCAGCGCAGGATCGCCAGCAGATAGCATCCGCCGTAGCAGGCGGCTGTGGTGAGCAGACAGCCCGTGCTCCATTCCAGCCGGAAGCGGTACTCCATCATGACGCAGCTGTACAGAATCGCCAGCAGAATCTGCTGCAGCAGCATGCCGAAAACCAGTCCTCCGGCAAAAGCCGCGGCTCCCAGCAGCAGGCTCTCCCGCATGTACAGACGAGAGATTTGTTTCTTCTTCATGCCGATCAGCAGATAGATGCCGAATTCACGGCTCCTTTTTTCCAGGATGAAGCGCACCATGTAGTTGATCAGCCATGCCATGATCAGGACTACGAAGAAAGTGGCAAGGCCGATCATGACCATGAGGATTTCCGCCAGCTCAAACAGCCTTTGCACATCCTCGGAGAAAATCAGCGAGTGGAAAGCGAACATGATGGCGGACACCACCGTCATGGTAAGGAAATACACCAGATAATCCCTGGCGGAGCGCATCACATTGCGCAGGGCAAGCTTAGCAAACATCGGAGAGCTCACCTCCTGTCAGGGACAGTACGTCCAGTATTTCGTTTAGAAATTCACGGCGGCTCCTGCCGCCCCGGCGCAGTTCATGGAAGATCTGTCCGTCCTTTAAAAACAGGATGCGTCCGCAGTAGCTGGCAGAAAAAGCGTCGTGGGTCACCATGAAGATGGTTGCCGAAAGCTTCCGGTTCATGTCCGTAAAGGTTTCCAGAAGCGTCTGGGCCGACCGGGAGTCCAGGGCACCGGTGGGCTCGTCGGCAAGCAGCAGTTTCGGGCGGTTTACCAGGGCCCTGGCGCAGGCGCAGCGCTGCTTCTGCCCCCCGGAGACCTGGTAGGGGAACTTGCCTTTGATGTCCTCTATCCCCAGGAGTTTAAGCATCTCCTGACAGCGGTTTTGAATCTCCTGTTTCTCCCGTTCATGGAGACTCAGGGCCAGATAGATGTTCTCCTCAATGGTGAGGGTGTCCAGCAGATTGTACTCCTGGAAGACAAAGCCCAGATTGTTCTTTCGAAATTCGGATAATTTGTTTTCAGACAGTTCCGTTATGTCCGTATTCTCATAATAAATATGCCCGGCGGTGACGCTGTCGATGGTGGAGAGCATGTTTAAGAGCGTGGTCTTGCCGGAGCCGGAGGCCCCCATGACTCCCACGAACTCGCCTTTTTCCACATGGAAACTGACCCGGTCCACGGCCTTGGCGGCAGCCGTACCGTGCCCGTAGTATTTTTCCACATCGCATACCTGAATATAGTGTTGTTCCATTGTCCTGACCTCCCTGAGGGCCATAGGGCCCGCCATTTCCCGTGCTTATGTGCACCTGGAATCAAAAGGCGACATGATGCCTTTCCATGTCAGCATTATAGCAGATATGGCCGGGGGATGGTATCAGGTTTCCTTGCGTTAATCTTTCTTTTTTGAAAGATACCCCCAGGACCATCTGTTTATTCCCGCGAGCAATGAGTCAAGTGGGCATGCTTGCATGCACATTTGACGAATGCCGCGAGGGTCAAATACCAAAGTGCCCGAAGGACACTTTCGGCTCTGCAGCGGGGTATTTGATTTCTTATTGCAATTCTCCGGATTAAGGTCTACAATGTCCATAAGCGATTTTGGATTACAGACAGGCAGGACGGAAAAAACATAAAGCGAGGAGATACAAGTGCCAGGGAAAGTAAACAGTGAAGGACGGCCGGTAACGATTTACGATATCGCCAAAGAAGCGGGGGTATCTGCATCCACCGTATCCAGGGCGCTGAACGACAGCAACAGAGTCAGCGCGAAGACAAAACGCAGGATTATGGATTTGGCGGAAAAGTACAATTTCAGGCCAAATGCCCTGGCCCAGGGGCTGGCCGAGGCCCGGAGCCGGCTCATCGGCATTGTGGTGGCGGATATTCGGAATCCCTATTATGCCGAATTATTTTTTTACTGCGAGAAAGCCGCCCAGGAGGCGGGATACATAGTGGTGGTTTTCAATCAGCCCAAAGGGGGCGGTATGGCGGAACAGATTCGCATGCTGGAAAAAATGCTGACCCTGCAGATGGAGGCTGTGATTCTCATCGACGGCATGGTGTCCAGGCTGGTCTCGGATGTGGAATATGTGGACGAGGTAAACCGCATAATGGACTATGTTCCAGTAATCATAACGGGAAAGCTGGACGGAGCCCGCTGTCAGGTGGTTCGGGCAGATCACATCAAGAGCATTGAAATTCTGATGGAGCATCTGATATCCCTGGGGCACCGGGACATTGCACTGCTGGGAGGGTACATGGACATTCTGGGCACCTATGAGAAAGCCGTGCACTACAGGCAGATCCTCAGGCGCCACAAAATACCCTATCGCCCCGATCTGGTCTCGGAGCAGGGAGACTATGACGGAGACGGCGGATACCGTCTGATGGGCCGGATGCTGGATGCGGGAGTATCCATGACGGCGGTGATTGCGGTAAACGATATGGTGGCAACCGGTGTGATAAAATGTCTGAAGGAACGGGGCTACCGGATCCCTGAGGATATTTCCGTGGTGGGATGCGACAATACGCTGGCGGGAATGATGGCTCCCAGGCTCACCACTGTGGGATACAACTACGAGGAGATGGGAAGCGTGCTGATTGAGACGGCGCTGGCTGCCATCCGGGGCGAGAAAGGGGATATGCTGCGGATGATCGAACCGGTGCTGGTGCAGGGGGGGAGTACAGGAATGGCGCCTCAACCCCGGTGATTTTCTGTGCGCAGTCCCCCGGTGGAATTTTGCTGTTAATACAGCATGCAGGCCGATTCTTCTGCCCGATTGGATGAACAGATTCCCCGGTTGTTTTCGAAATGCGCGGATGGTATGGACAGGCTGTCTGTGCAGATATAGGGAGGGGTACTATGCCAATTTGCGCAATCGGTTGCGCTATATATCGAATATACATAAACCTGGAGAACGAAGACATCAGCTGAGAAGTCTTGGATTTACTTTACAGAATTGTCAAATATATACAATTATCTAATGAAAAATATGTGTATAATTGATGAATTGAAAAATATATGATTTTCACTATTGAAAATATTTTGGTATAGTGCTATTCTGTTATAAGTACAACCGGTTGCATTTTAAACACTATAAATTGCTTGTGAAAGGCATAAAAGGAAGGGCAGGGTATCAATATGAAAAAGAAAAGAATAGCGGCATTGTTCCTGACAGTGGCTCTGGCCATGGGAAGCCTGGCTGGCTGTGGCGGTAACGGAGAAGAAAAGGGAGGAACTGACACCACGGCGAAAGATTCCGCAGCGACATCGGGAAATGCACAGGCCGGGGACAGTGCAGGAGATGATGCCGCAGACAGCAGCGGGGACACACAGGGGGATACCGCGGCGTTTATAGAACTGGATCATAACATTAGCGGGGATATTTCCATTCTGTGCTGGTCCGGCGACGGAGAATATTATGAGGATATCGGCCATCAGAACTGGGAGCCGGAGGATATTACGGCCATCAACGTGGCATCTATTTATGCCATGGCCAAAAAGTTTAACGAAACCTACCCCAATGTGAAAATCAATCTTCTTGCAATGGGAGACTGGGAGGGCTCCTGGTCTCAGCAGATGGAAAATTTCAAGGCGCAGCATGGGAAGTATCCGGATATCTGGGCTACGCAGAGCCTGATTGAGGATGTGGAGAAAGGGCTTGCAGCAGATCTTTCCGTGTTTGCGGATGATCCGGTATATCAGTCCTTTAATCCTGCCATTATGGATATGATGAACTATTACGGCATGCAGGCAGGTCTTCCTCAGTATATGGTGCCCTGGGGCGTATTTATAAACAAAGATCTGGCGGAGCAGAATAATATTGATGTTCCCGATCCCGACTGGACCATTGATGATTATACCCTGTTTATTTCTCAGGCGGATAACACGACTTTCTGGGGAGCCATGGATATTCCCATGAAATGGATAAACACAGGAACCAAAGATATCAATTATATGATGTTGAATTATTCCGGAGAGGGGGATCATGTAAATCTGGATTCCGATGAGGTAAAGGATTTGCTGTCCCTGATTCCCAAGTGGGCGGAAAGTACGGTGTGGACCCAGAATGATGTAGGCGGCGTTCCCGGAGAGATTATGGATCAGAACGGCTGGTCAGGTCATTGGTTTTATGCTAACGGTTATGTCCTGACCTGGGACGGCGATCCCTGGAATATAGGTGTTTATGCAAATTCGGAGGCTCAGGAAGGACGGGCGGACTTTAACATGGATGTGTACCCCAGACCGGCTACCGATTACATGGGGAGTACCGTAGGGATAGTGCTGGATCCTCTTGCCGTGCACAATTACGCTATGGATGACGGCAATCCGGAGCTGAGCGAGAGCGAGGAAGAGAAGCTGAAGCTTGCGTATACCTTTGCCACCTACTGGGTGGGCTCCACGGAAGCGGCTCAGGCCAGAGTGGATCAGCTGTTCAACGCAGGGGGAATATTGCGGACTTCTGCCAATGATTCCCTTCCTTTTGTAACGGGCGAGGAATTTGACAGGCAGATGGAGATCTGGTATTCTCTTGACACTCATGTAAGGTGCAAGGATATGCCGGGCTGGAAGAAGTGTATGGAGCTCTGGGAGGCAGGCCAGATCTGGGAAGCGCCTGAAAAGACATATCCTTCAACGATTCAGGAGGACGGCGCCGTAAAGCAGTGCATGGACGAGTGGAACTACTATTATGCGGATGACAAGATGACGGCAAAGCGTGCTTCTGACGGCTGGCTGGATGAGATTAAGTCCAAACTGCCGGAGTGGAACCGGCTGGCAAATGAACGGTTTGCGGTGGCGGAGCAGCAGATGAAAGATGCTTTGAGAGATTTCTATGGCTATACCGATGAGGATTTTAAGTAAGTACTGACCATAAGGGAAGCAGATGAGGGACTGTGAAGGACGGAATTCATTTACTCCATTTTTTCACGGCCCCTCTTTCTGGCAATGATATCTATCAACTATTGCTGTCGATAGCTTTCCGGAAGGATATCGGCGCCGTAACCGTTGGGACAGGCCGCCGGAGTGTTGTCCTGCGCTTTCCATGGCAGGCGCCGGAGTGCTTTCGGGAGGAGATGAGAATGAGGAGAAAGCAAGTGGGCAAAGGGAAACGAGTTGTTTTTATCGCAGCCGGGATCCTGGCGGTGGCTGCTGCAGGAGGAATTCTGTGGGGGCTGGCCGGCAAAAGCCCTGCCGGAAGTGTGGATGCGGTATCCCGGGAGGAGAGCAGGCAGGCCCGTCTGCTGCTGCAGGATTCTCTCAAATTTCAGACCGTCAGATATCAGGATTATATTGCCGGGCAGGAACTGCAGTACGGTGGGGAGAGCGGATGCTGGGAGCCTGAAGAGGGAGAAGAGGAAGCGGGATATGACGGGACAGTGAGGGCGCTGGATTACCTGGACTGGGCGGAGTATGTGGTGGAGACAGACCGGGAGGGATTTTACAGCCTGGGACTGGATTATCATACCGGCGGCAGTAATCTGTCGGATTACCGGATGAATCTCACCATCAACGGGGAGAGTTATTTTGAGGAAATGTCCATGATCACACTGCCTCTGCTGTGGGAGGACGGGACCAAGGAATTTCCGGTGGACCGCTATGGGGACGAGACGGCGCCGGCACAGCTTCGATATGAGGGATGGCAGTACAGAGATCTGTACAATACATCCTATTACCGGTCGGAGCCGCTGTATTTCTGGCTGGAGAAAGGTGAAAATCATATCAGGGTGAAAAATGATTCGGCGGACGGTCTTACCCTGGGACGCCTGTATGTAAACGCGCCGGACGATACGATTCCTGCCTATGAGGAATACCGAAACCAGTATTCGGGGGAAAGGGTTTTAGATTCTTTGATCGAAATCAACAGTGTGGATTATGTCAGGAAAAACTCCACGGAAGCGCTGACCACATCGGTCAACAATCCGTCCCTGGAGCCTCACACAAGCGAATACAAGAAACTGAATGTGGTGTCCTGGAAAAAAGCGGGTGTGGAGGTCACCTACGACGTGGAGGTGGAAAAGGCCGGTCTGTACCGGCTGGCGCTGCATTACAGAAATGAAAAGGAAGATTTTCAGGTATTTGAATCCATCTACATAGACGGCAGGATTCCGTTTCGGGAACTTCGCAATTACGGGTTTGATACCACGGACACCTCCTGGAAAAATGAGATTCTTTCAGATGAGGAGGGAAATCCTTATCTGGTTTACCTGACGGAAGGGGCGCACACCCTGACCATCCGCTCGGAGATGGAGCCGGTAAGCGAAGAATGGCACGATGCCCGGCTGATCGCGGAGCATGTGTCCCAGTTTTCTCTGGAGATCAAGAAAATCACCGGCGCGGAGGTGGACGAATACCGCACCTGGAATATTACCCAGTACATACCGGATACGCTGGCCTGGCTGGAGGCCTACGAGACCTTGATCCGTTCCATGCAAAGCACACTGCAGGGATATGCCCCCAATGGGGTAAACTCCGCAAAGCTGTCCGAACTGGATCGCGCTCTGGATGTGATAGAGAAGCTGAAAGAATATCCGGATGAGATCGCCCTCCACACGGACAGTCTGGATACCCTTTTAAAACAGATGGGAGATTTTGCCGCCAATATCAGCGCACAGCCCTTTGCTCTGGATCGGATCTATGTGGGGGGGCAGGAACTTCCCGGGGAACAGGCAGGCTTCTTTGCGTCCATGGGCAATGGAATCATGAATCTGGCATATACCTTTTTTTCCGACAAATACAAGGTGGAAAACCATGAGGATGCGGTAAATATCTGGGTAAACCGTTCGGTGACCCAGGCGGATCTGCTGCAGAAAATGGCGGATTCCGAGTTTACGCCACAGACGGGGATCAAGGTGAGAATTTCCGTTATGCCCGATGCCGGCAAGCTGACCATGGCGGTGGCGGCAGGCGAGATGCCGGACATGGCGTTAGGCCTTGCCTCCCATGCGCCTTTTGAACTGGCCTGCAGGGACGCGGTCTATGACCTGACGCAGTTTGAGGATTTCTGGCAGGTGGCCGACCGGTTCGCACCGGGAGCCTTTGTGCCCTATGTATTTAACGAAAAAGTATACGCGATTCCGGAGACGGCGGATTTTAATATGGTCATTTACCGGAAAGATATCTTTCAGAAGCTGGATATCCCTCTGCCGGATACCTGGGAGGATCTGATCGGGATCCTGCCCGTGCTGCAGCATTACGGCATGAATTTCTACCATAACATTGCCACCACGGACGGCTATAAGTGGTTTTATCAGACAACCCCCATGATTTACCAGAATGGGGGAAAACTGTACACGGAGGACGGAATGCATACCGCCATTGACCAGGCTCAGGCCGCGGCGGGGATCAAGGCGTTGGGTGAGTTGTTCAGTATTTATTCCGTGCCCACCCAGGTATCCCAGTTTATGGACTCTTTCCGCTACGGGATTCTTCCTATCGGGATTGTAAGTCTGGAGTCCTACAACCTGATTGCCAACGGGGCGCCGGAACTGGAGGGGCAGTGGGGGCTTTTGCCCTATCTGGGAACCGTGCAGGAGGACGGCACCATCGACAGAAGCTATATTGCAGCGGGAACCGGAGGACTTATCTTTGCAAATACCCAAAAGGCAGAGGAAGCCTGGGCCTTTTTGAAATGGTGGCTCAGCCATGAGGTGCAGGCACAATACGCCCACACGCTGCAGTCCACCTACGGATCGGAAAATATCTGGCTGCCTGCCAATCTGGAGGCCATAGGAGACTGCGCGCTTCCCACGGAACATAAGCTGGCCATTCTGGAACAGCTGAACTATCTGCGGGACGTGCCCAGGACGCCGGGTCAGTATATGCTGGAGAGGGATCTTTCCAATATCTGGAACAGCATAGCGGTGGACGGAAAGGCGGTTCAGCCGGCCATCGATGAAAAGATTCTGGAGATCAACCGGGAGATCACAAAGAAAATGTCGGATCTGGGATATCTGGACAATCAGGGGAATCTGCTTAAGGAGTACAATATCCGGGATGTGGACTGGATCCGGGAGAACATTGAAAGCCACAGAGAGGGGGGAGAGCAATGAGGGCGTTGAGAAAGAGGAAATACCGCAGGGTAAACAGGCGGGAGGATTATCTGACTTCCATGCTGCTGCTTTTGCCCTATTTGCTGCTGTTTTCCCTGTTTATTGCGATTCCGGTGCTGATCGCCATCGGGCTTTCTTTCACCTATTTTGACGTGATCAAAGCGCCGCAGCTGGTGGGAGTGTCCAATTATATAGCGCTTTTGACCCAGGATGAGATCTTTTTAAAATACATCATTCCCAATACCTTTAAATATGCGCTGATCGTGGGGCCGGGCGGCTGTATCCTTTCCTTTGTGCTGGCCTGGCTGGTGACACAGATCCAGGCGGTGCCCAGGACGATTCTTACATTGTGCCTGTACATGCCCTCCATGGTGGGCTCTTTGATGATTCAGGTAGTGTGGAAGACCATTTTTTCCGGCGATCAGCGGGGGCTGTTGAATGCTTTTCTGCTCAGTCACGGCTGGATTGATTCTCCGGTGAGCTGGCTGCTCTCCCCGGATTATCTGCTGACCATCATGATTCTGGTGGCACTGTGGCAGGCCATGGGCATCGGCTTTCTGGCTATGATAGCGGGAATTCTGAATGTGAACGAGGAACTGTATGAGGCGGCCTATATGGACGGCATGAAAAACCGTTTTCAGGAAGTGGTGTACATCACCATCCCCTCCATGAAGCCTCAAATGATGTTTTCCGCGGTAATGGCAATTGTAAACGCGTTCAACACCGGATGGATCGGCCCTGCCCTGGCGGGATCCAACCCCACGCCGGATTATTCGGGCAATCTGATTCTGAACCACATCGAGGACTATGCGTTTTCCCGCTATGAAATGGGATACGCCGCGGCCATCTCGGTGGTGCTGCTGCTTATGATCGCCTTCTTTTCCAAGGTGGCGGGGAAATTGTTTACGGAGAAAGAGTAACCTGAGCGGAAAGCGCAATTGCGCAGATGGGAGTGGAGTTTATGGCCAAGTCAAAATTGAAAGGAAAGAGAGTGGATCCCAAAAGTTTTTCCCGGGATCAGATCAAGTTCTACTGTATATTGATACCGATTGCCTGTCTGATGGTTCTTCCGGTGGTCTATATGTTCAATGAGGCGTTTAAGCCTCTGGGGGAGCTGTATGCTTTCCCCCCTACACTGATTGCCAGGGAGCCTACGCTCAGCAACTTTAAAAAGCTGTTCGAACTGTCCGGAACCACAGGAGTTCCCATGACCAGGTATCTGCTGAACTCCGTGTTCATCACTTTGGTTACAGTGATGCTGAATATTTATATCACGGTGGCATGCGCCTTTGTGCTGTCCAAGAAAGGCCAGTACAGGGTGACCAAGTGGTTTTTTGGTATCAACCAGATGGCGCTGATGTTTGTGCAGGTGGCTGTGGCGGTTCCCAGATATATCATGATTGTGCGGCTGGGACTCATCGACACATGGGCGGCACACATTTTCCCGCTGATCGCCATGCCCATCGGGATCTTTCTGATGAAACAGTTCATCGACGATGTGCCGGACGCATTGCTGGAGGCGGCTTATGTGGATGGGGCCGGCAACTTTACCGTGATCCGCCGGATCATTCTTCCCATGACCAGGCCGGCGGTGGCCACGGTGGCCATTCTGACGTTCCAGTCCGCCTGGCAGGCCACGGAGGCTTCCAACAACTTTATCACCAGCGATGTGATGAAAACCATTTATTATTATCTGAATGCGCTGCAGACCAACAATGCGGTGGCGTCCCGGGGAATCGTGGCGGCAGGTACGATCATTCTGTTTATACCGAACCTGATCATTTTTATCTGCATGCAGTCCAGGGTCATGAGCACCATGAGCCATTCCGGTATCAAGTAAGGAGGGTGCCGATGAAAAAAATAAAACGATTATTGGCCGTCATCAGCGTAATGCTGTGTCTGACGGAACCAATCCTGGCGCAGGCTTCCCAGGCCACCAGTTACACCTACACCCATGACGACAAGATGAATTCCGTCCGCACCCAGGACGCCTATCTGCCCCAGCAGACCATTACGAACCTTGGGCTGAACGGGGCGGAGGATATGTTCATCGATAAACAGAACAGGATGTACATTGCCGATACCGGCAACCTGAGAATCGTAAAATATGATATTTCCAGGGGCGACTTTCTGGAGGAGTTTTCACATCCGGAGTTTCAATCGCCCAAGGGGATTTTCGTCACAGGGGACGGGACGATCTATGTGGCTGACAGCAAGGCCAAGGCGGTCTTTGTGTTCGATCAGGACTGGAAGCTTGTTAGGAAGCTGGAAAGGCCCCGGGTTCCGGCCTTTGGGGATACGCCTTTTGACCCGGCTAAGGTGGCGGCAGACGGACGAGGCAATGTCTATATTGTGGGGGAGGGCGTTTACGGCGGCGTGATCCAGATGTCCGAAGAGGGAGAATTTCAGGGATTCTTTGCGGTGAATAAGACGGAATTGTCCGCAATCCAGAAGCTTCAGACCGTTTTCTTTACCAGAGAACAGCTGGGCAGGCTTTTGAACCGCAATCCCGTCACATTCGCCAATGTGACGCTTGACGACAGAGGAATAGTGTATACGGTGACTTTGGGGAAACGTAAGGACCCCATCAAAAAGCACAAGACCAACGGCAGCAACATGTTTGCAGCCACTGTCTATGGCTTTGAGGATATCAACGACATCTGGGTGGATGAAAATCTGCTGATCTATACTGCTTCCAAACGCGGATATGTGGACGTGTACACGGCGGAGGGAGAGCTTTTGTTTGAATTTGGCTCTTATGTGTCCAATCTGGATGTGGCCGGGCTCTACAATGCCCTTTCCACCCTGGCGGTGGATCAGAAGGGTTATATCTGGACCATCGACGGCATCAAAGGGTACCTGCAGTCCTACGCCCCGACGGTCTACGCCGAAAAGGTATACGAGGCCCTGGGCTATTACAACAGCGGCCATTATGAGGAGGCTCTGCGCACCTGGGATGAAGTGCTTTCCATGAACCAGATGTCCGTGGCGGCCCACGATGGGATCGGCAAGGCCTATATGTCCCGATATGACTTTGAGAACGCCATGGAGCATTTTCGGGTGGCGGGCAACCATGGATTATACTCGGAGGCTTTCTGGGAGATTCGGAATCTGTGGCTGCAGAAATACCTGGTATATTTTTTTGCAGCGGCTGTTTTGCTGTATCTGGCCATTGTAATTACGGAAAGGGTTGACAGGGAGCGGAAGCTTCGCCGGCTGAAAGACAGATGGAAGAAGCGGATCATGAATACCAGGGGACTGGGCGATGTGCTCTACGGGTTTACCACAGCCAGGCATCCTGTGAACGGCTATTACGAAATCCGGGTGGGGAGAAAAGGAAGCCTGCCAGGAGCCGGCATCCTGTATCTGCTTACCTTTGGGGCGTTTATGCTGTATATGCTGGGAAAGGGTTTTATTTACCAGTATTACGATATTCAGGAACTGGATATCGGCTCCATTGTCATCGGCTTCTTTGCCTTTACCGGCCTGTTTGTGATCTGCAATTATCTGGCGACCTCCATCAATGACGGAGAGGGAACCTTGAAAGGGGTAGCCCTGGCTACGGCCTATGGGGCTGTGCCGCTTATGGTTTCTCTGTTTGCCATTACCGTGCTGTCCTACTGTGTCACTGCCAATGAGGCCTTTTTCCTGGATGTGCTTCTGTGGGGAGGCGGCGCGTGGACGGTGGTGCTGATCTTTTTGGGACTGCAGACCATCCATAATTATTCGGGAAAAGAGATGGTAAAGAGTCTTTTGATCACCGCGCTGTTCATTTTTGTGGTGATTGTGGTGATTCTGGTGGTGACAATTATGTGCGAGCAGGTTATGAAATTCCTGACTACCATAGGAAAGGAGCTGGTGCGGAATGTATCATCGTGAAGGTGAAAAAAGACTGGCGGCAGGGCTTTTGGGCCTGTGCATGCTGGCGGGACTGTGGCTTCCCGGGGAAAAGGTTCATGCCGAATATATCCATACCAACCGCGATACGCTTCCTCCGGGACCGGCCATGGAGATGCGGGAGGAAAGCCTGGAGGAGTACGAGTTGCTGTACGAGACGGAAGGAGCGGTCTATTATTTTCGGGAGGACCGGGATATCATCGCCGTATTGGACAGGGAGAGCGGGTATCTGTGGAAGACAGGGCTGGATGCGCCTGTGGCAAAGAAGCTGAGGGCTAAGGCCATGGGGGCTTCCACCGAGGAGGAATTCAAAGAACTGGAGAATACGCCTGTGGAAGACAATATGAATGAGATCTACACGGACATGGCCAATTCCCTGGTCACGGTGGAGTACCGTCCTCCGGAGACCCTGGACACTCCAAAGAAAACATCCTCCGCCTCCTCCGGGTCGGAGTCCACGCTTCGGAAGCTGGAGGAAAACCGCTTCTGCCTGGACATTGATTTCAAGGAAATTGACCTGCAGATGAAAGTTTATATCACCTTTGGGGAAAAGAAGATCCAGTACCATATTCCCCACCAGGAGATTACCGGGGAAGGAGTAAAGTGCATGACCAATCTGTATCTGACGCCTTTTCTGGGAGCAAACGGGGGACAGCTTCTGCGGTTTAACCGTGACAGCGGGGATTACGATATCGTGGAAAGAAAAGATGCCCCTCCGGGCTACGCTTTCGTGCCGGACGGAAGCGGCGCGCTGATCCGGTTTCAGGACAATAACGCCATATTCCGGCAGTATACGGGGGATGTGTACGGAAGCGATATTTCCCAGTGGGAATACTACAACACTGTGATGACAGACGCTGTGCCTTTGAAAGATCCGGTGATGCCGGTGTTCGGCGTGGCGCTGGGAAAGGACCAGGCGGCCTTTGTGGCGTATGCGGACGAAGGCGCGGAGTATATGAGCATTATCTGTACGCCGGAGGAGAACACCACCTACTACACATGGACCTGCCCTCAGTTTACCTATAATGTGAGATATCACCAGGTCTTTAATAAGGCGGGCGACGGATACTTCCAAATGATGGAGGAACCCAATGTGTTTGACGTTTCCATGACCTACGAGTTTTTGAGCGGAGACGGAAGCGGCAGCACTGAGGCCGCCAACTATGTGGGTATGGCGCTGACCTACCGAAAGCATTTGACAGAACAGGGAATTTTGAAAGAAAGGACAGAGAATGAAAGCCTGGAGGCAGTATCGGCGGACATTCCCATTCGCCTGGATTTTTTCATGTCAGATGCGGAAAGCGGCGTGGTGGGACTGGAGAATGTGGTGATGACCACAGCGGAGGACGTGAGGAGCATCCTGACTGACGTCATGGACAGCGGTATCCAAAATATCAATTCCGGTCTCCAGGGATGGCAGAAAAAGGGAGTGACCTTTTCCGGGCCAGGCACCCGGAAATATTCCTCCGCCATAGGATCCGGGTCGGACTTTGAAAAGCTGATGGAGGATTTCTCCGAAAAGGGAGTGGACATTTCATTTCAGCAGGATTATGTGACCATCAATAAGACCATGATGAGTTATTTTGACAATGCGGTGAAGCATGTCAATTCCTGGTACTCTTATGTGGACAAGTCCAACCTTCTGCCGCCTACGGCCCCGGTGACTCAGTTCGGATATGCCAGGCCGGAAAGAAGCGTACAGTGGCTGGAAGAGCAGTATGAACATGCAAAAGGAACCGCGCTTTCCATGACCATTGACGGGATCGGGTCCATACTCACGGGAGATTACGCCGACAGCGGACATGTGACTGTGGACGGCGCCAGGGCCCTTTTTCAGGAGCAGCTGGCATCCATGGAGGAGGTAAAGAAAAACATTAAAAATCCGGGCATGTATTTATGGCAGTATACGGATCGGTATCTGCAGGCGCCGGTGGGACATTCCCAGTTTATTTTTGAGACAGATGCGGTGCCTTTTCTGCAGCTGGTGTTAAACGGGACCATGGAGGTCTATGCACCCTATGCCAATTTCTCCTTTTACACCCAGACGGATATTCTGAAGATGATTGATTATAATCTGTGCCCTGCTTTCATCCTGACCAGAGAGCCCTCCTGGAAGCTGGCGGATACCGCAAGCGCCGACCTGTATTCCACGGAATACGGCCTGTATCAGGATTTGATTCAGGAGGTGTACTCCCAGGTGAACGCCGCGCTTGGCCAGGTAAAGGGATACCGCTGGGTGGACCGGCAGGTGGCCCGGGACGGAGTCATTGTAAATGTCTATGAAAAGGACGGGATTGTTAAGAGGATCATCATCAATTATACCGATGATCCCGTGACTGTGGAGGGCGCGCAGACACCGCCAAAGAGCGCCCTGGTTACGGATGCGGTTGGGACACCATAGGAGGGAACGGGTATGTCACAGAAAAAGAAGCTACGCAAAACGAAATCCTTTCAAAGAAGACAGGATAAGTACGGCTACCTGTTTATGATGCCCTGGATCCTGGGCTTTCTGGTCTTTACCCTGATTCCCTTTGTGATGACGATCTACTTAAGCTTTACGGAGGTAAAACAGGATATCAGGGGATTTAACATTGCGTTTACGGGGATTTATAACTATCGGCAATTGTTTCTGGTGAACACGGATTTTACGCCTGCACTGGTATCCTTTCTGGGAATGATTGTTCCTTACACACTGGTAGTGGTGATCATGTCCTTTATTCTGGCCATGCTGTTAAACAGCATTGTCAGGGGCAAGGCCGTTTACCGCACGATTTATTTTCTGCCGGTGGTGGTGCTGTCGGGACCGGTGATGTATCAGCTGATGAATCTGACGCCCCAGGTGGAGGGGCAGGTGAATGAACTGTATCATTCCTTTTTGATCCGCATGATCCAAAGCTATTCGCCCCAGGC
Source organism: Lachnospiraceae bacterium (assembly GCA_022799755.1). Lineage (GTDB taxonomy): Bacteria > Bacillota > Clostridia > Lachnospirales > Lachnospiraceae > Acetatifactor. The sequence goes on along the minus strand of JAAWOU010000031.1, from coordinate 6,567 downwards.
GGCCGCAGCGATGGTGTCTCTGTTTGACAATCTGTCCGTTATCCTGTGGTTTACGGGAATACCCATCGTGCTGTTCATCAATGGGCTGCAGAAGATCAATCCCAGCCTGTATGAGGCGGCCAGGATCGATTCCGCTACCAGCTGGCAGCTTTTGTGGAAGATCACCATGCCCATCATCCGCCCCACGGCACTGATCGTCACGGTGTTTACCATTGTGCAGCTGGGAGGCATGGACACCATCAATCCGGTGCTGGTAATGATCAAGGAGAGAACGGCAAACACCAGCGGAGGCTTCGGTTATGCGGCTACGATCTCCTGGATCTACAGCCTGATTGTTCTGCTCATCATAGGGGCGGCGTTTGTGCTGTTTCGTGAGCGAAAAATAAAGGAAACCCATAAGTATTGGTAAAGGAGGCTGTATTATGGCAAAGCGTATCGGAAAGGCAGTGACCTATCTTTTGCTGACATGTATCGGATATATTTATCTGGAGCCGATTTTTCAGATGATCTCCAGGGCATTGATGTCGTCCGCTGATGTCATCAACCCATCCATAGAATGGCTTGCCAGGAATCCTACTTTGAATAACTTCAGGGTAGCTGCGAAGGTGCTGAAAATTCCCGGAAGCCTGATCAACTCCATGGGTTTTTCGGCGCTTCTGGCCCTGCTGCAGACTTTTGTGGCGGCCATGACGGGCTATGGACTTTCGCGGTTCCGTTTCAGGGGAAAGAATTTCTGGTTTGTAATGATTCTGCTGGCCTTTATTCTGCCTACGGCGCTGCTAATGATTCCCAGGCTGATCATCTTTATTCTTGCTCAGCAGGCAACCGGCATACAGTTTCTGGGCACGCCCATCCCTCAGGTGCTGATGGCCGTATTGGGACAGGGGGTCAACAGCACCATATTGATTTTGATCTGCTGGAACTTCTTTAATCTGGTGCCTTATTCCCTGGACGAGGCCGCCATGATCGATGGAGCAGGCCCTCTGCAGACCTTTTATCATATTGCGGTGAAGCTGTCCGTGAGCACGGTGCTGATCGTATTTTTGTTTGCCTTTGTCTGGAACTGGAACGAGACCTATCAGACGTCCACGTTTTTGGGCGGCTCCATGGATCTGCTGCCGGCGAAGCTGTCCGTGTTTGACAGTCAGTTTGAGGGAATCGCCAATGCCGGTGTGGGATCTACCAGCAACTTTAAAATCAATGAAGCCTATAAGATGGCAGCTACGCTGATTTCCATAGCGCCCCTGCTGGTGCTGTACGGATTTGTGCAGAAACAGTTTATTCAGGGAATCGAGAACACGGGAATCACAGGCGAATAGGAGGCTTATGAAAAAAATAAAATATTTGGCGTGTATTGCCGCCGTGCTGCTCCTTGGCGGCTGCGGCGGCGAAAAGGAAAATCAGGAGTGGAACGATTCTGCGAAGTCCGGTGAATCTCGGGAGGAGTCTGCGGAAGAGACCGGGGAAAAGAGATTGCAGGTCCGGGTGGGATCCAAGGTGCCGGATGCTTTTTTGGAGGAGGAAGAAATGGAAGGATATGAAAAAAGGGAATACAAAACAGCCGAGAATCCCATGCTTCGTGCGGATGGGAAAGTCCTGCGGGACAACGCAGGGCAGGGGGAGGTGGTGCAGCTGCGGGGGACCAATGCAGGCGGCTACCTGCTGCAGGAATTCTGGATGACCACCACGAAACAAAGCGAAAATGTCTATGCGGAAGAGGATATCTATGCCATCCTGGAGGAACGCTTCGGAAAGGGGACCAGAGAGGAACTGGTGGCTCTCTATCAGGATCACTACTGGACGGAAGACGACTTTGACTATTGTCAGCAGATCGGCATGAACTGTATCCGTCTGCCGTTCTGGTACCGCAACCTGGTGGATGAGAATGGTGAATTTTACGAAAACTGGAGCAGCAGGCTTGACTGGTTCGTGGAGGAGGCCGGAAAGAGGGGGATCTATGTGATTCTGGACATGCACGGCGCGCCGGGGTCCCAGAGCGGATCCGATCATTCCGGGAGAGACGGAAGAGAGGAAAAAGAAAAGGCTTCCGAGTTCTTCTTCGGGGAGAACGCCCAGGCGAACCAGGAACTTTACTACAGGATCTGGGAGACGGTGGCGGAGCACTTTCAGGACAATCCGTGGGTGGCAGCCTACGATCTGCTCAACGAGGCTTACAGCAGCTATCGCTATGAGGCGACCCGGTCTGCGGAGGAGCTTCATCAGCTGTTATGGGATATTTACGATACAACATATAGGAAGATACGTCAAATCGACCGGAACCATGTCATAATCATGGAGGCTGTCTGGTTTGCGGAAGACCTGCCGGATCCGGGGCAGTACGGCTGGGAGAACGTGATGTACGAGTATCACCATTATTACTGGGGGGATTATGACAACCTGGAGGGAAAACAGGTTGAAGATATGAGGGGACGTCTGAACGACATCCGCCGGGCAGACTATGATGTGCCCGGTTATCTGGGAGAGTTTACATTCTTCAACAATCTGAAAGCCTGGGAAAAGGCGCTGAAGCTTGTGGATGATTACGGCCTGAGCTGGACCACCTGGACCTATAAAACCACAGAGGGAAACAGTTACTGGGGGATCCGCTCCCAGAAAAATGCCAATCTGAATCTGGAGACGGCCACCATAGAGGAAATAAGGGAGGCGTGGTCCGCGGTGGGCCAGTCTAAGGAGAATACGGGACTTCGGCTTGTGCTGGAGAAATTTTACAGGAGAGTTTACATTCCGGCTCAGTAGCATGGGAAAGGCTTATTAGGCGCTAGGTATCGGGCGGGCTAAAGGAAAAACCGGAGAGGTAACTGCTGATTGGAAATTCCAGTATGATTTTCGTGCCCGTCCGTTCCGCGGACTGGGCATAAATGGCTATCCCCAGCTTCCCGGAAAGCTTCCGGCACAGATACAGGCCCATGCCGGTGGAGCGGCCCCGATTTCGGCCGTTGCTTCCCGTGAAGCCCTTGTCGAATATCCTTGGCAGTTCCTCCTCCGGGACGCCTATCCCATTGTCTTCCACCGTCAGACGCACGCCTCTCCTCTCTCTGACGGTGGAGATCCATATCCGGGGATCTGTATCCCGCCTGTATTTTACCGCATTCAGTACCAGCTGGTTCAAAATGAAAGAGATCCATTTCACATCTGTATACACCCTGTCCGGGCAGTCGACTCGGGCCTGGATTCCGTTCTGGATAAAGGCGTATTTATTCTTTTGGAGTACCTCCTCCGCAGTCTCCTGCAGACAGACCTCCTTTATGAGATAGTCCTGATAGACCTGATCAGAGCGGGCGTAGAAAAGGACCATGTCCACATAGTTCTCCGTCTGCTGATTTTCCGTCAGGATACGGCGGGCAGTGTCGTCTTTGCGTTTTTCGCCCAGCAGACAGATGTTGGCGATGGGCGCTTTGATTTCATGAACCCAGCTTTCGATGAATTCCCGGTATTCCCGCCTGGCATCCTCGGCGGCGCGGACTTTCTCAATGGCGGATTTGTTGGATCTGCAGATCATGTCCCGGTAGAGCCTGTCCTCCAGCTTAAAAGACCGGGGCATCAGTTCTCCCAGCAGGTATTTCTGTTCGGCCTGTTCCAGGATTTCCCTGGTTCGGTTAAAATAGCGTTTCCTGCGAAAGTATTCCGTCAGGAACCAGGCCCAGAAGAGAAAAAGCCAGCCGGCCAGGATGATGCACAGGCACCCGCCCGGGTATCCCGTGGCGCAGAGGAAAGCCGTAAGTGCCATCAGACAGGAGAGCTGGAACATGATTAACATCAGTTTGTCCTTGCAATAATCCGTGAATTTCATATGGAATACCCCATTCCCCGCTTTGTCCGGATGAAATCCCTCAGTCCCAGATCCGCCAGCTTCCCGCGGATGCGGGTCACATGTATGCTCAGAGCGTTGTCGTCCAGAAAGACGGAATTGTCCCACAGATATTCGATCAGTTCCGCCCGGGACACGAAGCTTTCCCTGTGCCGGAACAGGCAGCTCAATATTTTCAACTCGTTTTTGGTCAGTTCGGCGCTTGCGCCCTGAAAGCGGATACAGCCTCGGGCCAGGTCCAGCTGTGCGCCCAGATGCTCCAGAACCGGCTCTGCCTCCCTTTTGCCTGCCCGCTTCAGCACTGCGGTGATATGGGCCAGCAGGACGGCGGGCGGGAAAGGCTTGGTGATGTAGTCGTCCCCGCCTCCTATCAGAGCGGTGACCTCGTCCGAGGAATCCGACCGCCCGGTGACGAAGATGATGGGGACGTCGGAGAATCTGCGGATTTTTGCGCAGATGTCAAAGCCGGACTGCCCCGGGAGGTTTAAGTCCAGCAGAATCAGGTCCGGACAGATGGAGGAAAGATTTGCAGCGATATTGCCGAATTCTTCCAATGCGGTGACCCGGTAGAGGGAATTGCGCAAAAGAGCTGCCGTTTCCAGGCGGAAGTCCGCATCGTCTTCTATGATCAGGATATGCATATGCTGCCTCCTTTGAAAATCTGTGGATGAGAATGGGGCTGTCATTTCCGACAGCCCCGGCAGCCTCATTCTTTTCTGGGATCCGTATCCCGGATGATGGGAGGGATCTGTGAAAGCATATTGTCTATGTCCTCAAACATGGCGCTCTTGGTGGTGCCCAGATTGCTGGCCCGGCCGATATGCTTTACCACTTCCTGGTACTTGAGCTTAACCCCCTCGAAAAACTGACAGAGCATCTGCAGCGAACCCTGGGAGTCGGAGATGACGCCGGAAATTTCCGTCTGTACGGCAGAGGCGCCCTCTGCCACGGTGCTGATCTGCTGGAAAGATTCGGAGGTGCCGTTGACGATGCCGAATCCCTGGTCCAGAGCCGATTGGGATGCCAGGATGCTGGCGTTAAGCTGGCTTGCCCCGGATTCAACATTATGTATGCCGGTGTCCACGTCGTCGGTGAGAGCCTTGATCTCCTTGGCCAGCTCACGCACCTTTTCCGCAACCACCGCGAACCCTTTGCCCTGCTCCCCGGCTCTGGCCGCCTCGATGGAGGCATTTATGGCCAGGATATTGGTCTCGTCGGCGATGGATACGATCTTGCCCATGCACTGCTGAATGCTCTTGATAGCCGTCTGCAGATAGTCGAAAGTGTGCTCCATCTCACCGTAGGTTTTCTGCACGTTTGCGGAAGTTGCCTTGAGCTCCTCTACCATGTTCTGGGCTTTGGACACGGTCTGGGTGATGTCGGTCCGCACCTGGTCGAACTGTCCGGCAGCCTGATTGATACTGGTAAAAGACTGTCCGAATTCCTGAAGCTGTGCCTGGAATTGGTCGGTCTCATTGAGTACGCCGTTGAAAGAATTGCCGATCAGGCTCAGCTCAAACAGGGATTCCACTTCTTTTTTGGCCAGTTCTTTCTGGTATTCCATTAAGCTGTCCGTTATGTGCAGCACGGGATAGAGGCTTTTTTCATCGTGGCGCACCTGCCCGTTTTTTGGGTGTCCTTTCCTTGAAAACAACATTTTAATCCTCCTGATTTCAATTCCGTCATGCTACCGGTACATGATCCTGACGTCATTCAAACACGACGCAGGTCATGGACTGGTTCACGAATTGATTGTTGTAATGTTCCCCGTAACCCACCAGGCCCGCATGACTGCCGAGTTTGCCCATTTCATGCAGGTAGGTGTTCATATAGCCGTGCTCGGTGAAAAGCTTGTAGCGGAACAGGCAGTTTACAGAGAAGACTGCGGAGCGTTTGGGAAAATCGCGGCAGATATTCTGTATGGTATTCCGTACGATGGCAGGGTAATCGCCCAGTTCCAGCAGAGTCAACACATCGGAATCATTTACCTGCCGGAAGCAGGCCAGGGAATTGCCGTTGACTTCCTTGATGGACACGATGCATGTGTCGCTTCCGTTGAGCTTGCCGAAAGGATTCTTGAAAGTCTGTGTCAGAATCTGCTGATCCGTCACATTCAGGATACTCTGGTACACCTGTTTGGCGGGAGTGCCGTTCAGGGAACCGATGATGTAATTGGCCCGGTCCGTGTTGGACGCGATGAAGCGGTAATTGCCAAGCTGGTGGTAGATGTTCTCCTTGTAAGTCTTAACCCGGCCGTTTTGGTTGCGGACAAGCGCGTAGGCCACGGAGTCCTCATAGACCCGGCCGTTGGCCGATACCTTTCCGCCGTCGCCGGTGCCGCCCACAAGCTGTATGCCCCGGCTCTTTAATGATGTATAGATTGTAGTCAGAACACAGGCATCGTTTCCGCTGCAGAAATCGATGCAGACGGTGTCCTGTTTGGAGGCGTTTATCTTTCTGATATCCGTCTCCAGACGGTCTATGTACTTCACGGGCATGACGGATACCTGCTCCAGCACATTTGCCGTAGCGCTGACCCCTCCTGAGAAAGCGATGACGCCCACGCCGTTTTCTACTACTTTGGTGTCGTAGCTCATACCGATGCATCCGATGCTGGGGATGCCGGGGTAAAGTTTCTCAAGGGCTTTCACATGCTCCTCAAACTGGGCATTGTTTGAAAGAAGCATAATAAACTGGGGGCTGTCCAGATTGCGGACCGCTTCCGACAGATCCCCGCG
>JAAWOU010000137.1 GCA_022799755.1 Lachnospiraceae bacterium | reverse complement strand
GCCGTATCTCTTCAAGGTCCGGTACAGTGATGAAATTCGGTCTTGCGCAATGGGAATCCGTGAATCGTGTCAGGTTGGGAACAAAGCAGCACTAAGCGGAACCTCTCATGTGCCGCGAGGCAGCCGGGTGGAGCTGTATCGGCCTTGAAGGGGTGCGGCTTTTTTGTCATGGAGGGCGATTCTATGGAGATAACCTTTGAAGAAATAGATGCAATGATGAGTGACTGTGTGCTCTGTCCCCGCATGTGTCATGTGAACCGCCTGGCGGGAAAGACAGGCTTCTGCGGCCAGGGCGCCCAGGTCACGGCAGCCAGAGCGGCCCTGCATTTCTGGGAGGAGCCCTGCATCTGCGGCAGTAGGGGGTCCGGCGCGGTGTTTTTCTCCGGTTGCAATCTCCGGTGCGTCTTTTGCCAGAACCACGATATTGCCCTGGGAAAGTACGGACGCCCCCTGTCCCTGGAGCGCCTGTCCCAAATCTTCCTGGAGCTCCAGGACAAGGGCGCCGTAAACATAAACCTGGTCACGGCCGGCCATTTTCTGCCCCAGGTCTGCCTTGCTCTGCAGATGGCCAAAAGCGCAGGTTTGTGCATCCCTGTAGTATACAATAGTTCCGGCTATGAGACGGCTGACTCTCTGCGCATACTCACAGGGTTGGTGGACATCTATCTGCCCGACCTGAAATACCACTCGCCCCGGCTTTCCGCCCTCTATTCCCACGCCCCGGACTATTTTGAAATGGCTTCCGCAGCCATTGCGGAAATGTTCCGTCAGGTGGGCAAGCCTGTCTTGTCACCGGACAGCGGGCTGATGGAAAAGGGCGTCATTGTGCGGCATTTGCTGCTCCCCGGCTGCGCGGGAGACTCCAAGCGGGTACTGCGCTATCTCCATGACACCTATGGAAACGACATATATGTCAGTATCATGAACCAGTATACGCCTCTGGAGCATCTGCGCCAGGTTCCGGATCTGGACCAATCTCCTCTGCTGCGGCCGGTGACGGCGGAGGAATATGCCAGGATCCTGGACTTTGCCGACCGGATCGGCATTGAGAACGGCTATATGCAGGAGGGCGGCACGGCGGCCGAAAGCTTTATTCCGGCTTTCGACGGGGAGGGGCTTTCCCCTCCGGTTTCCTCCCCATAGCTTTGCCGGATTCCTTTGGACGGTATCCGTGACAGATATATGATTCGGACCCGGCGTTCTTTCGTCTGCTCAGATTTGGGTCCGCATCATGTAATACCCAAAATCCCCGGCCTGAGCCGGCTCCTCGGCGCACTCAAAGCTTTCGAATCCGAACATGATGGCCACCTGCTTCTCCCTCTCATAGAAATTTCCGGGCACCCCGATGTAATAAGCGTATTCTCCCCTCCGCTCCACTCTGGCCAGAAGCAAATGATGATAATTGTAGTAGCCGTGGAGCAGGAAACTGTTGTTCACGGCTTTGTAGGATGCCTCGGGAAACAGCACAAAGTCGGAGGGGCCGATGGAAAGGTACTCTCTGGCATCCTGAAAGGGACGGATATGGGGATAGATGGCCCATAGCTGCGGCCACTTATCCTCCATGAGCTTTACGTGAGAAGTCCTGTCAGCTTTGGCGGGTTCCCCGGGCGGTTTCCTCTGCCTGCTCCCATTCTCTTTCCACTCCACCGTCCCGGCATCCCGTTTTACGGTTTCCACGGATATCCGCTCCGATACGCTCCCTCGCTTTACTGCCTCTACCGCTATCCTGCTTTGGCCATTGTCCTGTGGCTCCCAGGCCTCAGTTCTTGCCTCTCCTCCTGCCCGCTTTCTGCCGTTTATCATGTCCCCTGTCTCCTTCTGAACCCATTTCCAGTCATGCTCTGCGCTGCTGCCCTGCAGCTCTCCTCCAAGCTCCCACCGCTCACCCACGCCGGGCTTTTCCCGGTTCCCCGTGTCCGCTGTGGTTTCTTCTGTTCCCAGGCTCCGCCATGCTGCCGTGTAATTGCCTTGGCTGTCCCGACGCTCTTTGATGCTCCTCTCGCTCTCCCTGTCCACCCCGCTCTCTTTGCTTCCCCTGCTCTCCTCTCTTCCCCTGCTCTCCTCGCTTCCTCTGCTCCTTTCGCTTCCCCTGTTCTCCTCTCTTCCCCCGTTCTCCTCTCTTCCCCCGTTCTCCTCGCTTCCCCTGTTCTCCTCGCTTTCCCTGCTCTCTTCGCTTCCCCCATTCTCCTCGCTTTCCCTGTTCTCCTCGCTTCCCCTGTTCTCTTTGCTGCCCCTGCTCTCCTCTCTTCCCCTGCTCGCCTCACTCTCCCTGTTCTCTTCGCTCTCCCTGTTCTCTGCTCTACCCCCACTCTCTTCACCTGCTTCGAAAGTCTTTCCGACAGGCGCAGTTTCCTCCCCATCGCGATCCGTCTCAGTCATTCCGGTATGATCGCCCCTCTCTTTTGGCATCTCCCGGTGTACCTCTCCGCGGACAGCCTCCTCGAAAGCTTTATTTCCCGGGCCCGGATTCCCTCCTTGTCCCTCCCTCTCTGCAGCTCTCTCCCCGCCATTGGCCGCCGGCGCTTCGCTCGTCGTTCTTCTGCCTGCTCCATCCGTCACCTCCCGAACCGCTTCCTCGCCTGCCGCCGGCCGCTTGGCCTTATTCTCTCTCCCCTCATCTTCCTGCCATCTGCAGGAAATCTCACGGCCCGCGCCCAGCATGATCCGAAAGCCGCTGAGCTCCCCATAGCCAATCCCGGTGCCTGCTATGTTCTTCGGGTTCCGCCACCGCTGCCCAAACTGTCCTCTCCCGGCCACAATCTCTATTTTTCCGCAGCCTGCCTCTCTTCCCCTGCTGCAGAGCAGCACCTCCCTGACAAAGGTATCCGTATGATGCAGCCCGGTCACGGACAGCTCCACCCGCAGAATTTCCTCCCGCCTCTCCAGCTTTACAAAGCCTCCCCCTCTGACCCTCATCCCTCCCTCAAAGTAATCCAGATACTTCACTTTCTTCTCATATAACATAAAAAATACCCCCGAATCTATTTGATGGCCTAATCCGTCTCAGGATGGCTTCCATCTAAATATATTCGGGGGGTTGTCTCACTTATTCCTAACCGGGCAAATCTAATCCCTAGATGTCCTAGAATCCTACGGATTCTTAATAATCAATGCTGTCCAGATATTTCATGTAATTCACTACCATCAGCGCGATCTTGAATGTCAAAGCATCGTCAAAATTGCGTAAATCCAGTCCCATGCTCTTCTGAAGCTTCTCAATACGGTACACCAACGTGTTCCTGTGCACGAACAGCTGCCTGGAGGTCTCGGACACATTCAGGTTGTTCTCGAAGAATTTGTTGATGGTGGTAAGGGTCTCGTCGTCCAGGTCATAGGGCACATTGTCGCCAAAGATCTCATCAATGAAAATCCGGCACAGATTTACCGGCAGCTGATAGATCAGGCGGCCGATGCCCAGCGTATTGTACGCCACCACATTCTTCTCCGCGTAGAATATCTTGCCCACATCCAGAGCCATTTGGGCTTCCTTGTAGGATTTCGACACATCTTTCAGCTCCTGAACCACAGTGCCGATGGCCACCTTTACGTTCAGCATGGCCTCCGTATTCATCATGCCCACAATGACGTCCGCAATCTCCAGAAGCGTATCATTGGTATAATCCGGCTCCAGGGCCTTGATCAGAATGACGCTGCTCTCATCCACTGCCGTGATATAATCTCCGGCATGGCTGGAGAACATCCCCTTGAGAAGTTCCATTACAACGCCGTCTTTCTCCAGTCTGGTCTCCACCAGGAAGACCGCCCTGGGCACTGCCACCTCCACATGAAGCTTCTTGGCCCTGTTATAGATATCTACCAAAAGCAGATTATCCAGCAAAAGGTTCTGGAAGAAGTTGTTCCTGTCGAACCTTTCCTTGTAGGCAATGATCAGGTTCTGCAGCTGACATACCGCAATCTTGCCTATCATATAGATATCCTCGCTGGAACCCTTTGCCACCAAAATATACAGCAGCTCTCCCTCGTCCATAATCTTCAGCAGATGATGAATGCCTATCACCTGGCTGTCTGCCGGGGAATATGCGAATCCGCTGATTAGGTCCGCAGTAATGTCAAGCTGTGTCGTCGTAGAGGCAACCGGTGTGCCTGATAAATCATAGACGCATAAATCCACTTTCGTGATGGCTTTCAGTTCGTCTATACTGGTCTGAATCGTCTGACTTGAAATCATGTTATCTCCCATCTGCCCCTTTAGCGGTCACACCAATCAGGCTAAAAGTGTTTTTAAGAAAAAAGGGATGCCGTTTCCGACACCCCCTTATATCTCTCATACTAGTTCGTGATAATCTGCTCGGTCTCCTTGTCGAATACATGGATCTTCTCAATATCAAAGCCAAATCTGATCTTGTCACCAGGTCTTGATGTAGTGTTGGGAGCAACCCTTGCAGTGATCGGGAACTCTTCCAGATCAAAGTACAGATAAACTTCAGCACCAAGCAGCTCGTATACTCTGACGGAGGACTCGAATATGCTCTTAGGATCACACTTCTCAAGGAACTCAGGCGCATCGGAGATATTCTCAGGACGGATACCGAATGTAACGGTCTTGCCGTCATAGCCGCCTGCAATGAGCTTCTTAGCCTTTGCTTCCGGAAGAACGATGCTGCGTCCGGCGATCTCAAGGCTTGCGGAATTTCCGCTTACCTTAACCTTTGCATCCAGGAAGTTCATCTGAGGAGATCCCATGAATCCTGCAACGAACAGGTTCTGAGGCTTCTCATACAGATTCTGAGGGGTATCAACCTGCTGGATCACGCCGTCTTTCATAACGACGATCCTGGTACCAAGCGTCATAGCCTCGGTCTGGTCATGTGTAACGTAGATGATGGTGGTGCCCAGTCTCTGATGCAGCTTGGAAATCTCAACACGCATC
>JAAWOU010000136.1 GCA_022799755.1 Lachnospiraceae bacterium | reverse complement strand
ACACATTTTCACGCGCCTATAAAGCGGCGGCTTTGAGAAATCAAGGCCGCCATTTCTTTTTGCTTTTGCAATGATGCTCGTGTAACCAGGAAGGCGGCAGCGCCGTCGATTACTGTGCAGCATGACCCTAAGTGGACAGCGGAGGCCCTGGGCAATATCCTGGACAACGGGGTAAAATACACCCCGGAAGGCGGCAGCATTTCTGTGTCTGTGCGCCCGTGGCAATTCTATACGCGAATTGATATCTCCGATACCGGTATTGGCATCCATGAGGAGCATTATCACGATATTTTTCAGCGCTTTTACCGGGCGCAGGAAACGGCTGCCGAAGAAGGCGTCGGGCTGGGGCTGTATCTTGCCAACGGGATCATTACGCGGCAGAAAGGCTATATCAGCGTAAAATCAAATGACGGAAAAGGCACCACTTTCTCTGTGTATTTGCTGAGTTGAGCAAATGGCGTACAGGAAAAGGGAGAGAGGAAGTATGCAATTATGGAAATCGTAACGGTACATCAATTAAAGAAATACTTTGGAAAGGGAGAGGCACAAGTCAAAGTCCTGGACGGTATCGATCTTTCCATTGAGAAAGGCAAGTTTACCGCCATTATCGGTGCATCCGGCTCCGGCAAAACCACTTTGCTGAACATGATCGGTGGGCTGGATACCCCTGATGAGGGGGAAGTAATCGTAGATGGTGTAAATCTGTCCGGTTTGAAAGAAAGAGAGCTGGCTGTGTTTCGCCGCAGCAAAGCGGGTTTTGTGTATCAGAATTTTAATCTGGTTCCCACACTGACCGTAAAAGAAAACATTCTGTTCCCCCTCAGTCTGGCTGGCAGTACGCCGGATCAGCGTTTCTTTGGGGATGTCATGCAGGAGCTTTGGCTGGAGGACCGGCTGAATGCCTATCCCCATGAGCTTTCCGGCGGCGGGCAGCAGCGGGTAGCTATCGCCAGGGCGCTGATTGCGAAACCGGCCATTATCCTGGCCGACGAACCTACCGGAAACCTGGATGTAAAAAGCGGACAAAATGTGTTGGGGCTTTTGAAAATGTCCGTAGAGACCTATCACCAGACACTCATTATGATCACCCACAACCTTGAGATCGCACAGATGGCTGACCGTGTGCTTCGCATGGAAGACGGCCGCCTGAGAGCGTAAGGAGGGTGTCATGCTTGCAAATAACAACCTGAAAATATGTCACATACTTGCGTGGCGGGATTTCAAATCTCACAAAGCAAAAAATTTACTGCTTTCTTTTGCGGTAATTTTGATTACGGGTCTGTATGCTTTCACTTTTCTTCTGGGCAGTTCCGTAGAAAATGCGTATCTGCTCAATTATGAGTACCGATACGGCTCCACCAGCCATATCCTCTACCATGGATTGACCCTGCATCAGGCAGATAAAATAGCGCAGCATCCCAATGTAAAAAGCACGGTCCGGATCAACGCTTTGGGGCAGCTCTCTGATGAGATGATGGGGGTTCGCAGCGTTAAGCTGGCGGTAACCGACCGGGACTATGCCCGGAGCATCCTCTCTGTTCCTACAACGGGGCGTTTGCCGGAGAAAGCGGGAGAAATCGCTCTGGATGAATTTACCATGGACTCTCTGGGGATTCTTCATGAACTGGGTGCTCCGGTGTCTATTCAGTGGACAGACAGCAGGGGAGGACGGCACAGTACGGATTTTACCCTCTGCGGATGGTGGGCAAGCCCCACAAACTTCACAGAAGCCTGTGCCTGGGTGACAGCGGAGTGCGCTGCCGGACTTCTGAGCGGATACCCGGATACGGCCTCTGTCACCATGGGGGTCAATCTCCATCAGCCAAAGGAATTGGAGCAGCAGGCGCAGCAGATCATGACGGATCAAGGCGTAAATCAGGTGACTTACACCACCAATCTGGCCTATAACGAAGCCAGAATGGAAATGGCAGGTAAGCAGGCCACACCTTTCTACATTCCTGCACTGGTGGTGCTTCTGTGTGGTTTTTTGATGATTTACAGTATCATTCATGTGGCCATGGACCAGGATACCCGCTTTTTTGCGGGGCTGAAGACTTTGGGCATGACACCCCGGCAGATCCGATGGTTTCTGTTGGAAAAGGCTGCGCTGCTCTCCCTTTTCGGCCTGCTCCCCGGCTGGCTGATGGGATTTGGCATTCACTATCTGGTTACGCCCCGGATCGTCACAGGCATGGAGCAGAATCCGGCCATCTACTTCCTGGCCTGGGAGACTTTCGCCCTGGCAGCGCTCTGTGCTTTCGGAACCGTTTTGCTGGCGTACTTTCTGCCTGTTATCCGGACAGGTGGAATGATGCCCACACAGATGCTGCGGAACTTGGAGGAACGGGTGCCGAAAGGACGGGGGCGCAGTAGTACAGGGAAAGTCAGCTTTTTTCGCCTGGCCTTTCGCTCCCTGTGGAGAAATAAAGGGCGTACCATTCTTTCCCTGCTGTCCTTGCTGCTCTCCCTGTTATTGCTCTGTTCCACCTGGATTCGCTACACCAGCTATGATGAGGACTTGTACTTAAACGGGATGTCTCCCTGGGACTACACCATAGAGGACGGCTCTGCGGCTTCCACCGTACAGCGGTATAACCCAAATAACCGGGCTATCACACAACAGATCGTCGGCGATCTGCGCGGACGCAGTGAAGTTTTGGAAGTAAGCGTCCTGAAATCCAAGGAAGTGGAGCTGACGGCTTCTGACGAGCTGCGCCAGCGGATCGTGGACTTTTACAATGAACCTTATGATGAGACCATGACCCGCAGAGAAAGTCAGGCGGCCTACCCCGATTGGTGTGCCGGTTTGGACTGCCTGGAACAGACGGGCAGCTATTACGGCATAGTGATTGCGCTGGAGGACGCCTACCTGCGGTATGTATTGGATAACTGTCCGGTCACCAGCGGTGATTTTGACGCAGAACAGTTTGCTGACGGGCGGTATGTTGTGGCCGCAGGCGCTTATGTGGAGGGCGTGTCCTCGCCTGCCGCCGGAGAGACTGTGGAGCTGGGGGGGAGAGCGGCTTGCCGTGCTGGCTTCCGTTATGGGGGATACCTCATTTTTAAGCGGAAGCAACAGTTTGGAGTCCAGCTTTCATCTGACTTATTTTGTGCCGCTGTCCTTATTTGACCGGCTGTTCCCGGATGAGGGTATCCGCCAGATGGCAGTCAACATTGACCACGGCAGGCAGGAGGAATTTGAACACTATCTCAGCTCGTATAAACAGAGCCTGAATCGCGGGATCAGTGTACGGATGCGCAGCGAATATCAGGAAGTTTTCCAAAACGCCAGGCTGAATGAATGCCTGCCGAAGCTGATCGTGGGGATCGTGTTGATGACCATTGGCCTGCTGAACTTTGCCAATATGTTGGTCACAAAGACTATGGTACGGAAAAAAGAATTTTCGGTCTATCAGAGCCTTGGCATGACAAGCGGACAGCTGCAATGGCTTTTGCTTACAGAGGGCCTGCTCCATGGGGCTCTTTTGACTGTGATTTTGCTGCCAGTGACTTTCTTAGTGACCTGGTTTGGGATGCCGGCGGTTTTTTCACGGCTTAACACTTGGTGCATGACCTATCACTATACGCTGGCTCCCCTGTGGGCAGCTCTGCCTCTCATGCTGTTCCTGGCAGTGGCAGTACCCCTGATGTGCTGTCGGTTTATTGAGAAAGGAAGCATTACGGAGCGTTTGCGGATCATAGTGTGAAATTAATATTTCCCAATCCTGATGAGTATGCCTGCTGAAAGGTACAAAACTGTACCTTTATTGTACCTTCCCTGTGACATTGAACTGATAGAATAGAATCAGAAGAGGGAAACCGATTCCCGGTCACAAGGAGGAAATATCTATGGAAGCAATTTTAAAGGCTGCCGGCCTAAAAAAATATTACGGCAAGGGAGAAGCTCTGGTCAGGGCTTTGGACGGTGTAGATCTGGAGATCGAGCGCGGTAAGTTTACCGCCATCATCGGCACCTCCGGATCCGGCAAATCGACGCTGCTGAATATGCTGGGCGGACTGGACACCCCCAGCGAGGGCAGCATTCAAATCGGAAATACGGAACTGGCAAAGTTGAACAGCGAACAGGCTACCATTTTCCGGCGCAACCATATCGGCTTCATTTTTCAGAATTACAATCTGGTGCCGGTGCTCAATGTCTGGGAAAATATTGTGTTCCCCATCTCCCTGGATGGCCGCAGGCCGGATGAAACGTTCATCATGGAGATTGTCCGCCTGCTTGGTCTGGAGAAGAAGCTGGACAGCCTGCCCAACAATCTCTCCGGCGGGCAGCAGCAGAGAGTGGCCATTGCCCGGGCGCTGGCCTCTAAGCCTGCTATCATCCTGGCGGATGAACCCACGGGCAATCTGGACTCCAAAACCAGTGACGATGTGATCGGTTTGCTGAAAATGACCGGCAAAGAATTCAACCAGACAATCGTGATGATTACCCATAACCGGCGGCGACTATGTGTTGGCCATCGGGCCTGCCATAGATTCCGCAGACCCGGAGAGAAAGACCGTATTGCCCGTCCCTGCCGTGGGAAGCAGCATTGCGCTTGAAAATCGTACCTACACGGTAATGGCCATTGTATATCCGCTGCAGTCTGTGGAGGAAGGCGCCTATGAAAGCGGCGTACAGAACCGGCACTCCATGAGCTTTATTATCCCTGCTTCGGCATTCCGGCAGCAGTGGCCGGAGAATACCCTGCGGAGACTGTTCTTCCATGTGGATGACGAACATATCCCCGCGGCACAGGAGATGCTGGATGCATATACCAGGACCATTGACACCAGCCTGCCCGTGACATCCCGTAAAACCATGACACAGCAGTATGAGGCGGAAACGCGGGCGTCGGCAGTCATGGGAAATACCATCAGCGTGATCATTGCCCTGGTGGGCGTGCTCAACTTTATCAATTCCATGGTCACGGCCATTGTTTCCCGCAAAAAAGAGTT
>JAAWOU010000030.1 GCA_022799755.1 Lachnospiraceae bacterium | reverse complement strand
GAAGCCGGATAGTACATGGCAGAAAGCTGTAACTGACAGCTTATGCCGCTATGAAAAATAGATTTTTTGAAGTGGTTTCATCATATCATATGAAAATCGCAATTGCAATACATTTTTGGACTTGCCGATGGCTGCCCATAGATCGCAGGCCGCTGTTCACGGGCAGTTACCCGTCTTCCTCCAGAACCAGGTACTGCTCCAACCACTCTATCCGGGGCAGTTCCATGATTCGCGGGTCAATGCCGATGTACCTTTCTTCGACTGCGCTCTTGTGATAATACGGTTCCCCCGCCAGGCGCTGTATCCAGATCCGGGCTTTTCGGTTGCGCGCCGCAAAGGCCAGAAGCCCTCCCGCATGGTCATAATGCCCGTGGCTGATCACCGCCGTGTCCACCTGCCCCAGGTCGATGCCCAGCTTGTCCGCATTCCGCGCAAAGGCATCGGAGGCTCCCGTGTCCGCCAGGATTTTATGGTTTCCCGTCTCGATGTAGAAGCTCAGTCCGTGCTCCCACAGGCAACCCTCTGCCCCCTGTGTATTCTCGATCAGATTTACGATCCTCATTCATCTCCTCCTGCCGCGCCGCCCGGTTTCCGCTGTCGCGCCCCCCACATCCTCCCTTTCGCCCCCAGGTCAGATGCAGCTGTCCAGCACCACTTTCATGCTCCAGGACAGCACCGGGCTGCGGTTCTCGTCCTCCTCCAGAAACGCGAAGATGACCTGATAGTCCGGCGGCCTCTCCGGGTAGACGCCATAGCCGTCCGTGGCAGACTCTTCCGTCCCCGGCTTTTCCGCCAGGTGCAGCGCCGTCAATGCTCTGTCGGAAAACCGCAGATGCATCAGGATGTCGTCGCGGGACGGCCCCATGATTTCGCCGGCAAGGGATGAAATGATTTCGTTGTGTTGGTCCATGGCTTCTCCCCGGGCAGGTTCTTTACTGTTTTTCCTCAACCCTCTCCCTGTCCCATGCATGCTTTGAGAAAATCGATGGAATGTTCCCTGGCGGCTGCGCTGTCCGCGCCCTCGTAGCCATGCCCCGCGCCGGGAATGACGATGAGCCCGGCATTCCCGTAGACGGACAGGGCCCTCTGCGAACTGCAAAGGGGCACGATCGGGTCCTGGTCCCCGTGGACGATCAGCACGGGGCCTCCGTAGGCCGAAATGCCTGCATATACGTCAATGTCCCTGGCCTCCCGGTCAAAATTCTCCCCCAGAAGCAGGCCGAAGACTTCCCGCTCCCCCGCCTCATACCGCTTTCCGGCATCCTCCGGAATCCCGAACGCCGGATACCACAGCACCTGGGCCCTGATTTCCTCCGGGCGCCGCGCCGCCACCAGAGCCGAGACCAGGCCTCCCATGCTCTCCCCCTGGAGGAATATCCGTTCCGGATCCACATACTCCAGGCCTTTCACGCAGTCGATGACCGTCTCCAGATCCTCGCACTCCGTGCCCACAGTCATCCCTTCCATCGTCCCGTCGCTGAGAGACTGGAGCCCGCCGCCGCAAAAGTCGAAGAACAGGCAGCAGATGCCCGCCCCGGCGAAGCCCTCCCCATGATGCATCAGCTCCCGGTAATTGCTCCCGAAACCATGGCAGAATATCACCACCGGAAGCTTATGTCCTTTCTTTTCCGGCCGGTAGATACGCCCTCGGATGACTTTTCCGTCTTTCTTGCCAAATGTCATTTCTTCTATCATCTCTGCCGCTCCTATCCCCCTGAGGGCGCTACTTGTCCACGCTGAACAGATACACAGTGCTCCCTTTCCCGAATCCCTGGGGATAGACCTCCGCCGTCCAGTATTTAGAGGGATATGGAATCATCACATTCTGGGCCAGGATCGTGTTCCTGGTCACGTCATACATGGCATCGCAGTCGAAGCCCTCCCGCTCGTGCATGGCATCCGGCTCCCCTGCAAACTCCGCATAGGCGAACTGGGACAGATAGGGCATCCCGGCTTCTCCGTCATTGTCCGGAACGAAATCCACATAGGCATATCCCTGGGGAACCGGCGCGCCGGCCGCCATAAACCTCCCCCACAGGCCGTGGCAATGTTCCACGTCCACGCCTCTGCCATAGTGGTGCAGCAGAAGCACGTCCCAGTCAAAACCGCTGCGGTATCCCTCCATAGCATCCAGCATGCGCTGCACTTCCTCCAGTCCCCGGATCTCCCCGGAGAGATCTTTCTCCATACCGATAAAGCGCATGGCGGGAAGCTTTCTGTACTCAAAGCGCTCCATCCGGAAACCGTCCTGCTGCCGCTTAACCACATCCGGCATGAACAGGGTCCACTGCACACCGGCGTCGCAGTCTTTCAGGAAATTGATGTATCCGAAAACCTCCACCGTATCCGTCCCAGCATGGCCTGTAATGCCTCCCGCAAAAAGCTCTCTTGTCTCCCGATTCTTTATAGACGAAAAATCGTGGAACACTTTTTCCACCGCCTCTTTCAGCTTAACGGCGCGGGTGTCCCCGGTCAGCTCTTCCTCGAATCTGTCCAGGGTGTCGAATACGGCCGGGTTCACCAGGCCCGAGGGCTCCAGACCGGTCAGCTGCGCCCGCAGCTGTCTGCACTGTCTCTCAAATCTGCCGATGATTCCCTCCATGAGAATCGTCCTGTTCTCGTCCAGCTCCGCCTGGCTCCACTGGTCTGCCGTCAGAAGCCATGCCGTCACCGCGTCAAAAGCGTCCGGGTTCGTCCCCCTGGCCCGGCTCGCCCAGTCCACTATGCGCTGATACCTTTCCTCCGGACTCCCGCCCCCGGCGTTTTCCTCCGCCTCGTACCAGCAGAAGCCGTCCTGTAAATTCTTCATGCGTCTCCCTCCATCTCTTTCCCGCTCCGCGGATTTTTGTTATCCGTTCTTAGCCTTTCTGCTATACAGAATACCATAAAAGCTTTCACAAATCAAATACCCCGCTGCAAGCAACGGGGTATCAATCTTGCAGCGCTGCAGAGCAGAAAGTATCCTTCGGACACTTTGGTATTTGACCCTCGCGGCATTCGTCGCATGCCCACTTGACTCATTGCTCGCGGGAATAAAGATTTTCCTCAAAATCGTCGCGCCTAAGTCCCCCGGCTGTGCTATCCCCCGAGTTTGCCACTTCAAGGTTTTCCTTGCTTTTTTATTGTCTTATGATATAACAAAAACCCTATCTCCGCCTGGTCCAGTCCGTCCGGGTCACGAACAAGGCAGGCAAAAAAGTCCCCCATATCATATGAAAATCCCCTAAGTCAAACGAAGCGCGATGAGAAAGTCCGGCTTGGATATAACATTAATATTGCCTTGCAGAACGAATTTTCTTTGTAGGAAAACGTCGCTCTTGCAAGGCAATTTGTATCGGAGCAGTTTGTGGAGCATGGCTGCCTGTCGAAGAAAGCGCCAAACGAGGCTTTCGGCAGCGGCAGCTCTACCCTCTGCACAAGGACGAAACCTTTACCCGGATGGTCTTGATCTCAAAGGCCCTGAAAGGCAAAGTGACCTTTCCGTCCGTCACAGTCAGCTCTTCCGTGATATTTTCCAGCATGTCGCAGAGGTAGACTTTCTCCGCGCCGAACTGCAGATTCACTTCCGCTTTCACAGCCGCCTTCTTGGCCTCGTACAGACGCAGGACAATGTCCCCGCTTCCGTCCTCCGCCGGCTTCATGGTATCCAGGATCACATTGGCCTTGTCCACGGTCACGGCGCTGAAGCGCTTTACGGCCCCCGGGCTCACCACGGGCTTCACGTTCAGCTCATAGCCCTGTCTGACTACGTCGCTATCGGCAAATGTTCCCTCCCATGCCGTGAACGCATAGGTGAACGAATGCCGTTCGTTGTCCGCCCGCATCTCCGGACAGGAGGCGGCACGCAGAAGCGTCAGCTCCAGCGCGTTGCCGTTCATGCTGATGCCGTACTTACAGTCGTTAAGCACCGCCGCGCCGTGGGAGCCGTCGCAGAGGGCGCTGTAGCGATGGTTGCACACCTCGAATCTGTCCTTGTCGTAGAGTCTGGAGCGGTGTGCGGGACGTTCCACATAGCCGAACTGCATTTCGTTGATGCCGTTCTCCGCATATACGTCCACAGGGAAAGAGGCTTTCAGCAGCCTGTGGAGCTCTTTCCAGTCCACCTGGGTCTCGAACACAAGCCTTGTGCTGTCTGCCGCCAGGCGGATATGCTGCATGAAGCCGGATTCGCTTAATTTTCCGGTGACTTTCAGCACGCCCTCCAGGCCTTCCGCCACTTTCTCCACCGTAACTTCGGTGACGGCCTCCACCTCCTGCAGGATATAGTTGGAATCGATATCCCAGGCGTCGAACATACGGGGCACGTCCTTATACAGGCGGAATCTGTTCATGGGCTCCGCCGCGTACTCTCTGCCGGACTCTTTCAGCACATAGGACACCACCTCGCCCCTGGCATTGACGACGGCCTTAATGCGGCTGTTCTCCAGCACATAGCCGTCCCCGTCGCTCTCCACGGACACTGCCGCGCGCTCTGCCGTATCCTTGTCTTCCGCGGGCACCAGCGACACCGCGCCGCAGGAGGGAATGTCCACAATGGCTTTCACGCCCTCTTCCGTCCTCTGTACGGGCACTGCCTCGCCCTCAAGAGTCTGTGCGCCTGCCGCAAAGGCCTCCGGCAGCTCCACCAGAGCTTTTCTGTCAAAGCTCAAGGAGTTCCACACCGTCACGGCGTTCTCCTCTCTCTGCTCCGTCAGGGTGTGGATGGCCTGATCCAGCAGCTCCTCCGCTCCCTTAAGGATGGCCTCATGGGCCTTTTTCGCCTCCACATAGACGCGCCCGATGCTGGAGCCGGGAAGAATGTCATGAAACTGATGCAGCAGAAGCTCTTTCCACAGCGCGTCCGCTTTCTCCAGATCGTAGTTCAGGCCCCGCCCAAGCGCCAGGCTGCTCCAGAATTCCACTTCCCTGAGCCCCAGCTCGCAGCGGCGATTGTTCTTCTTCACGGCCGCCTGGGAGGTGTAGGTCCCTCTGTGGGCGCTGAAATACAGTTCTCCCACGTAAGTGTTCACAGGACCGCCCTTTTCCTCCATGTCACGGAAGAACTCCATGGGGCCTGCCATCTTCACTTTCACGCTGCCCTCCAGATCCTCCTGGCGCTTTGCGTACTCGATGTAGTCCCTGGCCGGGCCTCCGCCGCCGTCGCCGTATCCATAGGGCATCAGGAATGCGTCCAGATCCTGCATCTGGGTCCGGTTCTTCCAGATATTGTTGGCCTCAATAGGGTCCGTGCGGTAAGTATAGCTGGTAGGCAGGAAAGACACCACCTGGCTGCCGTCCATGCCTTCCCATGTGAAGTAATGATAGGGGAACTGATCCCCCTCATTGTAGGACCAGAAGATCTTCTGGGTCACCAGGTAGTCCACGCCGCAGCCTTTCAGAATCTGGGGCAGGGCCGCCGTGTATCCGAACGTATCCGGAAGCCAGAGCACCTTGCTGTCCACATCGAACTCTTCTTTATAGTACCGTTTGCCGTGTATCAATTGACGGACAAGCGCTTCTCCGCCTGCCATGTTGGTATCCGGCTCCACCCACATGGCGCCGTCGGCGATCCACTGGCCGCCTTTCACCGCCTCCTTGATCCTGGCGAACAGCTCGGGGTAGTTCTTTTTGCACATCTCGTAGGAGGCCGGCTGGCTCTGGATGAACTTGTACTCCGGATACTCCTCGATCAGGCGCAGCTGGGCCGCGAAAGTCCTCTCGGTCTTGCGGTAGGTCTCCGCCATGGGCCAGAGCCATGCCAGATCCAGATGGGCATTGCCCACGGCGTAGAATACAGGAGCCGTGGAACCGTTCTTCGCCTCCATCACGGGGCGGAGGGCCTCCCTGGCCTCTCTGTAGGAGGCGATGCGCTGCTCCCTGGGCTGCTCGAAATCCACGATGAGCGTGAACTGCTCCAGGGCCTTTGCGATCTTCGCCGCCCGCAGGGACTTCTCGTCCAAGGTCGTCAATAGGGCGCTCAGCGTGGCCACGTCCATATACAGCTGATAGGCGTCCTCATTCCAGATGCCGTAGGTGCATTTCTCCAGTGTGCGCCGCTTTCCCTCCACCGCGGTGTCCTCATAGGCGCCGGGCAGCACAGGGCCGGTAGCGCAGCCGCCCGTAGGAGCCTCGGGCATGAAATGTCCCGCGTAGGTCTCCATCAGGATGTCATAACTCTCCCCGCCCTGGGCACAGGTGCTGAGCACATTGTCCTCAATGAAATGATGGGGCTCATTCACCCAGGACGCCCGGTAAGTTCCAAAGGACTTCCCGTTCACGAACAGGGTGGACTCTCCCTGGGGCTTTAAGTCCATCACGATGCGCTGGCCTTTCGCCTGTCCCGGCAGGGTGATGCTCCCCCGAAACCAGCAATACTCCCACTCATGCCCCCAGGTGAATCCCGGAGTCACTGGCTTGAAAGGCCCTTTCCCGGCCTCCTCCGGCGTCAGGTACTCCTCCGTGGGAAACGCCTCCCAGGAAATCTCTCCCAGAGGCTCGTACAGGTCGTCTTTCAGGGTGCGCATCCAGTGCTTTACTCTGCCTTTCCACTCAGAATGTACTAATTTCATTTCCATATTCCTCCTTCTTTTATTTATAATATCTTGATATTATACCCTTACGCTCAGACCTAATGGCATACCTCCCGCTCCTGCTGTTCCTGATAGTACTGAGCCTGGGTCTCGAACATGTTCCGATAGATTCCGTTTTCCACCCCCATTAGTTCCTCATGGCTCCCTTCCTCCACGATGCAGCCGTCCTGCAGTACTACAATCCGGTCACAGAGCCGAGTCGCGGAAAGTCTGTGGGAAATCATAACCGATGTCTTCCCATGGCTGATTTCCCTGAAACTGTGAAAAATTTCCTCCTCCGATACCGGATCCAAAGCAGCCGTCGGCTCATCCAGTATCAGCACCGGTGCATCCCTGTACAGTGCCCGGGCAATAGCGAGCCTCTGTTCATTCCCACCAGACAGCTCTACCCCAGTCGGCTCAAAGAGCTTATAGAGGTAGCTATGCTCTCTCTCCGGCAGACCCTCCACTGTGCTTTCTAGTCCCACACGCTCAAAAATCGGCATCAACTCTGCGTCCTCATCTCTCCCCATTACTACATTGTCATACAGTGTATAAGCAAAAAGCTTGAAATCCTGAAAAACAGCTGCACTAAGCCCCTCCATGCCGCCAATCTGCTCTCCATCGAACAGAATCTGGCCGCTGTCAGGTCGATATAGCCCACAGAGCAACTTCACCAATGTGGTCTTACCTGCGCCATTGCGTCCCACAATCGCCAATCGCTCTCCTTTTGAAATTGTCAAAGAAAGATTTTTCAGCACAGGTTCGCTGACTCCCGGATAAGAAAAAGAAATATCCCGAACTTCCACCTGGGGCGCATCGGCAAATGACTTCGCTTTCCCATCTTTCCGCATGGATAGCTCCTCGAACTCACGAAAGGCAGAAAAAAACTTCCCGGTATAAAAGAGATCCGACATCTTGTCACTGATACGGAAAAGAGCCGTCCCCAGATTCAGGAAAATCCCCGTATAGAAAGCATACTCCGCAATCCCCAGCTTTCCCTGCATGGCCCAGACCGCCAATAACCCATAAATAGCGAATAGCTGTAGCTGGGACAGAAGCGATGACAGGCCTGCACTACGGCTGATACGTCCGAACTGGGCAGAAAGCGCTTTTAAATCTGTCCGGTTCAATCGGCGAATCTTATCCATGAGAATACCGCCCATATCATAGAGGCGTATATCTTTCCCGATGGAGAAATCTGCAGTCATCCCATTGTATGCGCCAATCTTCCTCTCCACTGGCAGAATCACCTGATATGTCTCATCCTTGGTTTTCCTGGTTTGGTTCACAAAGTGCAGATTAATACCCGCCATCACAAACAGAGCCAACAGCAGCACAGGATAGCCTGCTGCGGCAATCGCCGCTGTCCCCATCATAAGAAACAGGCTGCTCAGTATAGTTGGAATAGTCTCTCGCAGCATCAAATCCAGCACGCCATAATCGATGATCGGACGAAGTGCGCGGTCTTTTAAATCCATAACTCGCGAGTCCTCCAACTGGGAGTAATCCATGCACATAATCCTCTGTCCCACATAACATTTAAAATCATCTCGAAACCGCTCAGAAAAAACCCCCTGCTTTACAGTCAGATATCGGTTGGCTCCCATGCAAAAGAAATTAGCGGCTACTAAACATACCACCAAAAAGAACAGCTTTCGATTTCCCTCCCCAGACAACAGCCCTGCCAGGATCTGCTGAGTCAGCCATACATTCAGAATTGGGCTCACAGCAGATACCACCGCAATCCCAGCTGTCACCGCCAAGTAGGCCGGAGATACCTTAAGGGTCAGCTTCATGACGTAAAAAGGCAGCATGAACTTCCGCCCGGTTTCTTTGAGTCCTTTCTCATGCTTCGTCATATTCATCCTCCCTTTCCAGATATCCTTGCTTTCTATAATATTGAGCCTGAGTGTGGAACATCTGGTAATAGCTCCCACCTTTCTTGTACAATTCCTCATGACTACCGCGCTCTGTAATCTTTCCCTGATCCAGGAGCCAGATTTCATCGCAGAAACGTGTGGAGTTCAATCGGTGGGAAATAAAAAAGGTAGTACGATTCCGGGAAATATCATGGAAATGATTGTACACCTCATGCTCAGCCAGGGCGTCCAGCGCAGCTGTGGGCTCATCCAGCAGCAAAATGCCTCCACCTCGGTAAAGAGCACGACAAATCACCAGCTTCTGGCGCTCCCCGCCGGAAAGCTCCACTCCATCCGGGTCAATAGCCTTGCCAACTGGAGTTTCCAGCTTTTTCGGCAGACTTTCTACCTTATCATACAACCCCATCATACGCAATGTATCTTGTGCCCTACAGACCTCTTCCGGGGTATTTTTCTCTTTCAGCGTGATATTTTCAAGCAAAGTAGCAGGAATTACCCGGGATTCTTGAAAGACTGGGGCAATACGATCCTGGTACTTCCGCAAATCCAAAGTGCGCAAGTCAATGCCACACACACGAATGATCCCCTCGTAATCAGTATAAAGGCCACACAGCAGCTTAACAATAGTCGATTTTCCTGCCCCATTCCGCCCCACCAATGCTACATGGGCACCCGGATTGACCTTACAGGAAAAATCTTTCAAAACATACTGTTCGCTTCCAGGATACCGAAATGAGACATGACAGAATTCGAATCCATAAGCTTCCGCCCAGGGGATTTGAACAGTGCCTCCATCCATTTTTTCCTTGTCCTCTGCAAAGTCCTGATATGTCCGAACCTGCCTGGCCGTATCAACCATCTCTGCCCCCATCTTCGCAAGGTCCAGACCCACTGCCGCAAAAGACGCAAAGATGCCTGTATACAAGACAAAAGAGCCCACCGTCAGCTCACCTTTTAGAAAAATATCCACCAGATAAAAATAGACGAATGCCTCACGAAAAAAAGTGAAAAAGAGATCCACTGCCGCTGCTGTCTTTTTCTTACCAGCAATCCGCTTCAGGAACATTTCGTATTGATGCTGGTACTGACGGTAGATGCCGATAATCCAGTCTTTTATGGTAAAAAGACGAACTTCCTTGCCATATCCATAGTCATACATAAGAGAGAAAGTGTAATCACGTTTTCTAAGGATATCTGCCCTCTCATCCATTCTTTCGTATTCATATTTTTTTACCCTGTCTTCATAAAAGAGATTCAATGCAATATTCAAGAAAGGAAGCAAAAGCAAAAGCGGTTGCAGCTTTACCGCCAAAACAATATAGAACAAAAGGATGATGCCGTTAGAGAAAAAAACTGTTCCTATTTTGTGCAGTGCCATGACAAATCGGTCTACGCTGAATGTGGCATTATTCAGACTATTCAGCACAGTCGGATTCTCGGTATCAGCAAAAGGCATCTCCATCGCTTTCTTCTGTAGCTTTTCTTTCAATTTGAAACCCAAGCGCAGAAAAAGGGCATCGTTTTTCAGGCTGTAATATGAAACAAAAAAGGAAGAAGCAATGGATACGATTGCCAGTATTACGATATGAACGGCAAACCTTGCCAAATCCTGTGCCAAAATATCCTGAATAACAATCTTTGGCAATAAAACCCCTGAAATAGGCCCCGCAGCCATCACCAAGGTCAGGACGATAAAAACAGCAAAGTAACTTTTTTCGCTCTGCCAGACAATTCGGATATAGTAACGGATGTTCTGAAAAAAACTCTTCATAGTTCTATCTCCTTAAAATAATACGTTATTTTGCTTCCCCGAAAAGGATATATGTGCATGTCATAGCCGCAGGGAAAAGTAAGCGAAGTATATCCCTCATTTGACTGAACCGAAACTTTTTACCATGTCAATCGGTATACTCATAAACTTTAGCCAGTTTGACAGCAGTATGCAGATTTCGCAGTGTAAAAATTTGAGTATAATTACAGTACAACCTCGGCTCTATTTCCGGGTATGCCGATAATATGCTATAAATCGCACATTGATGCCCATAACTATGTATAATTGGTTCTTTTATTTTCAGTTTCACAGCTCCCACCTGTATCATCACCCCTTTCGCCAGCATAGGATACCAACAATTCATAAATATTCAGCGACTTGCAAAAGCTCTCTGCTTCCTATAATTGAGTTCAGCTGCAAACCGTCAAACGCAACAATTTTCTGTGCAGATTGACGGTCTGACAGCTTTTCACTACACTGCAGGTTATATTACTGCTCGCCTATGCTATCAAAAGCAAATCCAAATGTCTAAACCATCAGCAGATGCCTAAACCGCTGTCACGTCCACCGCTTTCCCATGGCTGTCATAGGACACCAGCAGAGTGCGCGTCCTGTCGTCCCACTCCATGGAGACGGGTACACTGTTGCCGTCCTCGTCCACCCCCGAGGCAGTGCTCACCGGACGGGGCAGGCGCACTCTCAGGAACGCTTTGATCTTGTCTGCCGTCTTCAGCCGGAAAGCGATTCCCTCCGCCGTAGGCTCCACTTTCTCCACTCTGGCGGAAGTACCCACAATCCGGAACTGGTCCTGTTCAATCTTGGAGAAGTCGAACAGGATGGCGTTTTCGTCCGGGCCGATTTCTTTCCTGTCGATAATCCGATAATCATTCTCCAGCATGTCGGCGAACAATCCCTCGAACCGCTTGGTTGCGTCGCTCACGCTCTCGTCCATCACGGCCGAGATGATGTACGGCCCTCTGTGCAGGGTAAGGTCATTGCGGTACCGCCAGTCCGCGCCGCATTCCTTAAGCCCCTCTTTCACCAGCTCCCTGTACGCCCCGGTGAGCTCCTTTGACAGGCAGAGCCTTGCGGGCAGCATGTTCCAGACGATGATCCGGCCCTTGCCCACAGGGTAGTGTCCGTCTGCCGGGTTCTGCTCCAGCCCTGCCATCTCGAAGAGGTGTCTTGCCGGGTTCTCATAGCCAGACTGCCTCCACCAGGAGGAGATTCCGTGGAAAGGATCGCTCCCGTCCCCGATGTACATGAGCGTCCCGCCCGATCTCACCCAGGACACCAGAGAGGCGTTCACATCCGGCGCCTCCGGCTTGATGTACTCGTAGCTTAAAATCAGGAAACGGCAATCATCCAGGTAGCCCGCAAACCGCCGCACATTGTCCAGCTGCACTGGCTTCAGGGGCAGCCCGTATTTCACCAGAGGCAGGGCCATGCCGAAGAACTGAGGAAACGCAGGGCTCTGGATGAAGTCCTTCATCATGGAATCATCCGCCTCGATTTCCTTCATCAGGGCCGCCGCCTGCTCCTCGTCCACCGCATTGCCGGAATTTTTGTGCAGGGCTTTCCTGAAACGCTCCTCTATGGGCTCCCCGGTGACGATTCCATCCGGGAAAGTGCGCTGGAACAGTCCGCTGTCCGACATGAAGAGGCCCACTCCCGGCAAGTCCCCCTCAAAGAAGATGTCCTCCTGCTCCATGTCCCCGAACAGCTGGAACATGCCTGACAGCAATGTAGCATAGCCTAAAGGAATCGGCTTTGATTCCTCCGTGGCGAAGCTGGTCTCAATCTTCTCCGCGATCCTGGGCTGCACCCTGGGATAGCACCCCTCGAATACCCTGTGGGGCCAGGGGCATATCTCATAATGCCAGATATAGGGATGCAGGAGTGAAGCCGTTGCTGTCTTCACGTAATTATAGCGGTAATTCTCCCAGGTGTAGCTGGGCAGATCCTCGATGGGGTCGTTCAGGAACCACATCCTGCGCCCGGTGCCTTTCACCAGCTCCTGCATCACGCCGTACTCCAGGTAAGCCGTCTCGAACGTACGTTCTTTATACACACCCTCATAGACATTGGCTTCCCTGCTGGTGCCCGTCCAGATCTGGGCGATGTACCCGTCCACGGAGGGGATTCCGATCAGCGCTGCCTCCGGGCTC
Source organism: Lachnospiraceae bacterium (assembly GCA_022799755.1). Classification (GTDB taxonomy): domain Bacteria; phylum Bacillota; class Clostridia; order Lachnospirales; family Lachnospiraceae; genus Acetatifactor. The sequence goes on along the minus strand of JAAWOU010000030.1, from coordinate 24,847 downwards.
ATGATCTTCCACTGGGTATAGTTCAGCAGACTGTGGGTGGGCACATAGAATCTCAGGTCTTTCCCGTGCTTCACCTTGGCGTATTCTTTCAGCGAGGCGCTGACCCTGTCGATGGTACGGCAGTACAGGTACGCTTTCAGCTTTGCAGACTTATAGCGGACATCCAGATCCTGGTGCTGGGGCCTCCAGGGCTCCTTGTAATGAATCTCATACTCCCGCTTGAACGCCTCGGAATAGCCGCTCTTGTCCCAGAACTCCGGCTCCTCCACATGGATGGCCTCCACCCCGGCATCCACGGCGATCTTCATCCGCTCGGTGAGATACTCGGAAAAGGACACTGTGGGAACCATATAGGGAACCGTGGGATTGTGGTTTACCCCCGCACCGCTCCTCTCCACCTGGCCCTCGTCCCAGTGTTTCCTGCCGTCCCATTTGCCGTCCAGGTAATCCTGGTACTCGCCCCAGGCGATGCCTGTCATCAGGTGAATCACATACCCTTTCTCCCTGTACTGGCGAATGCGCTCCGGCATGGTATCGTCGATGCCGTACACCATGACGAAATCACAGCCTAAGTCCACGGAGGGCCGAAACTCCCCGCCTGCCTGATAACCGGTCAGCTCTTCTGTCTTCTCTCGAATGTATGCCATAATATGCCTCCCTTTCTTTGAGATGTACTCTCAAAATCTCTGTCTTCTAATCAACATGATTTCCAAGCCTCATGTTAAAAATCTTTATAAGAATACTCAAATATTCTTTGAGGTTCAATAGCTTATTTTTGATAATATTCTGCCTGTGCCAGAAACATTTCACGATACTTTCCGTGCTCATGTCGCATAAGCTGCTCATGCGAGCCCTCTTCCACAATCCTGCCTCCATCAAGCACGATAATCTTATCGCAAAAACGGCAGCTTGCTAACCGATGTGAAATCAAAAGGGCCGTTTTTCCCTCCGTAAGTTTCCTGAAATTGCGGAAAATCTCTTCCTCCGCTTTCGCGTCATATGCAGAGGTAGGTTCATCCAGAACAACCAAGCCTGCGTCTTTATATAATGCCCTGGCCATGGCTAATTTTTGGCCCTGTCCGCCAGAGAGCGTAATGCCGCCTTCATTCCATGCCTGATACAAATAGGTCTCCAGATTACATCCCGCATTGTCTAATAGACCATCAAGCCCCACCGTCCTCAAAGTCTTTTCCGCATCACCCCGTCCGGAAAAACCAGTCTCAATATTTTCTCGAATGGTAAACGCAAATAGCTGGAAATCCTGATAGACCGCCGAAGCGTTTCTTCTTGCATTTCCGGAAAGGGACATCCCATCTACTAATATCTGCCCATCAGTAGGGGACAGAAGTCCTGTTACAAGTTTTGCCACTGTCGTTTTTCCGCTGCCATTCACTCCGACTAGCGCCACGCTCGTCCCCTGAGGAACGGAAAAGTTGACATCCTCCAACACATTCGTATCTGCCCCCTCATAGTGGAAAGAAACATTCCTGAATTCAATCTCTTTAGCAGTTTGGCAGACATCTTCCATCTGAATGTCCTGCATGGGCAACTGCTCAAAATTCATAAAGCCCTCTAGAAATCTCATCTGTACACGCAGATTTGAAAAGGCATTCAATGTCTGGAATACTGCGCCTGCAAAATTTATGAACAGGCCCGTGATTCTGAAAAAAGCTTCAATATCGATCATCCGCCTGAATAAGGCAATGGCTTGCGCAAAATAAATCATGTAGACCTGTATCTGCGTCACCCATGTTTCCCAGAAGTCCAGAAAAGATGCCTTGTAGAACAACTCTGAGAATTCCCCTACCTCCCTATCGTTCAAATCCTTAATCTTTTTCATCAGCATCCTGTCCGCCCTGAAAATCCGGATGTCCTTTCCCATGGAAAAATCATCTGTCACCATATTGTAATAATCCAGTCTGCGTTCCACCATGCCCACGTTAGACATCACCGTCTGAAATTTTTTGTTCTTCATCCCAGTCAGACCAAACTGCACTGCCACTAACAGCAATACCGGAAAAAGCAGCAATATGCCAAAGTCCAATACCAGAAAAAAAGTCGCCACTATCGTCATGATGCCCCCCAAAACAGCAGGCACAAATTCATTTAGAATGAATTCAAAGGCATTCCATTCCACAATTGGAAGCAACGCCTGCTGCTTGATATCCTGCACCTTGGACGACTCCACTTTTCCATACTCCATTCGCATCATCCTAATTCCAATACGAAGACGGAAATCATCTTTCATTTTCTCTGTCAATGTCAAGAAACGATTCGCCAAGAATGGCTGAATCATGCCTGCCGTCAGCTGGACTGCAAGAATCAGAAAGATCACCCTCACGATTTCATCTGATGGTACACCCATAGTCAGCTGTCCCAACAGTTTTGACGACAAGATAGCAGTAACGATCGGCAATGCTGCTTTTAATGCCGTCAATGCAAGGCTATATACCAATGCTTTCCATGAAGTAGCATATGCTGTTTTCAAAAAGTAAAAAAGCGATTTCCACTTCTTCATAACACCATTTCCCTCTTAACATAATACTGGGCCTGCAGATTATACATATCCCGATAAGCCTCACAACTATCAATCAGCTCCTCATGGCTTCCCTGCGCACAGACATGTCCCTTTTCCATGAAAATCACCTTATCACAAAGACGGTTAGAGTTTAGTCTGTGAGAGATAAACAGCACCGTCCGACCGCTGGATATTCTGCTAAAGCTCTCATAAATCTCTTTTTCCGCCAGTGCATCCAGTGCTGCCGTAGGCTCATCCAGCAGAAGAAGACCACTGTCTTTATAGACGGCCCTCGCAATGCAAAGACGTTGCTTTTCCCCACCGGAAAACTCAATGCCGTCATCATGGATATATTTCAACACATTACTTTTTTCCTGCATGGGAAGTTTCCTTATTTTCTCCTCCATTCCCACCATGCGAAAGGCCTCCCGCATATGCGTCTGGTTCGCTTCGCGCCCAAGGCAGATATTCTCCTCTAATGTACCGGAATATAAAGTACTTTCCTGAAACACCGCTGATATCTGGGCTAGGTATTCCTCTTTATCATAATCCTTAATATCCTTTCCATTTAAAAGAATGCGACCCTCATCCGGCTCATAAAAGCCACAGAGCAGCCTAACAATGGTGGATTTTCCTGCTCCGTTCTCCCCTACAAGAGATATCTGTCTGCCCGGCTCCAGCGTAAAGCTCACATGATCCAGCGTTTTTCTATCGTTTCCGGGATATGTAAAACTGACATCTTCAAACACGACCGTGCAGTTCCTAGAAACGGTATGAAAAGCATCACTCTCTCCCTCTTCCAGAACATATCTGTTCCCCTCTACAAAACAGCGATAATCAACAATAGAACTACTCAACAAAATCATATTGGTGCCGGTTTCCACAAAAGTCCTTGAGACTGTGTGAAAAGATGCTGCAATCCCTATATACATAACAAAATCATCCGCAGTCAGCCCTTTCCGCAAATACAGAAGAAATAGCATGACATAAATCGCCAGTTGTGCCACAAAATCCAGAAATGCCCCCATCATTTCCCCTCCGGTTCGGTGCTGCTCTATCTGCATTCTTACCTCCAGCCCTTTCCGGCACTGCCCCTGATATTTCTGCTGCAAAATTCCCTCCATGCCAAAAATTCGCAGCTCTTTTCCAAAACGGTAATCAGACATAATCTGGAATAAATAACCCTTTCTCCGCCCCACCGCAGCCAGTTTCCCTCTGCATCCCGCCTCATAGTCTTTCGTTTTCTTCATGACAATAATATCCAGCATCGTGCACAACATGAAGACCAGCAGAAGTTTCCAGTCCAGCAGTATCAGCAACATGGTATAGACAGCTAACAGAACAAAGGACGTTAAACAGCTCACACAAGCTTCAATCATCTGCTGCACACGTCCGGAGCCCTCCTTTGCCAGCCGGATCTGATCCAACGTTTTCCCATCCTCTGTCATGGGAAACGGCATCCGCATGGATATCTCCTGAATATCCTCCCGCAGCTTAAAAGTGAAATTGCTTAGATAAAATCCATTTCGCCTGTCAAAATACGACTTCGCCGCGTTGCACACCCCGCTCACAAAAAAAAAGAATATCAATATTGCCATCAAAAAAGTCATCGAATCCGCTTTCCCAGACACAGCCCATACTACTGCTTTCGGAAACATTACATTGGACAGCGGAATCCCGATCTGTACTCCTGCCATGGCAAGACATATCAAAATTAATTTCCTGTCCTCGTGATGTAGCTTTTTAAAAAGATATAAGTAGTGAGATAATACTTTAGACACCAATCCCCTTTTCTCCCCTTTCCACAGCAGCCTTAACACCTGTTCATTTAAGGCTCAGCAAACTAGTCAATAATATTCCAAATAACAGCGACTGTGGTTCCGAACCAATTTGCCCCACGCGGTATTCATTCATAAGAAATTTTTCCCTTAAAATATTACATTTTTCAGTTTCTTTTACAATAATCCCTGTTATAGCAGTTCCATGCCCATTATCATCATCATATATATCATTATAAATAATTAATTTTCCATCAATAAACTTTAATGTCTTTCCCTTAACATAACTATCTTTCAGTATAGGATGCAATAAAGTTTCCCAATCTGCATGAAATGATTTGTTCCACACGCATGCTTATTCTGATCCACTACTACTGTAAAAAAATACACACCATCTGTCTGGCCCATATGATCTCCTATACCAAATTCTTCTTCTGGAATATTCGAAGCCCGTTCAAATTCTATCTATAGTCCCTAAACGTTCAACCACGCTTCTGTCTCTGGATACGCCGATAATATACTATAAACCGCACATTGATGCCCATAACTATATATAATTGGTTCCTTAATTTTCAGTTTCCTGGCTCCCATCTCCGTTATATCTCCCGAACACTAAATAGACATTCAACAATAAATACCCTCTGATTTCATAGAATAAGGGAGTGCAACTTAATCATATATTTCTATTAAGTTGCACTCCCTTATATTATTTTTTTCTAAAAACTATTTGTGCACGAGATAAATTAATACACAATATCATCTCTGCTGGTGGACACCTCGGTCATGTAGTCCAGGAACTCCTGCATCTTGCCGCCGTCGTTGGTTCTCAGGTACTCCTGATAATCCTCCAGGATGGACCTTGCTTCCTCTTCGGTCTCAGCAAAGAACGCGCGCTCTTTGTACGATTTCTCTTTCTCGCCGTCGAATGCCCACTCGGAAAACTCGTTATATCCCTCAAAGCCAGGAGCCAGTGCATCGATCGCATAGCCGGGAAGCACTTCCGCAGGTCTCTGCTTCCGATAGTCGGCCACATAAGGATCCAGTGCGTCCGCCTCGAAAGGTCCGGGCTCGCCGAACCACAGGTTGTTCTTCTTGGCCACATAGGTTCTGCTTGCCATGTACATGATGCCTCTCTCGCGCAGCTCTTCCTTTACGGCCTCGGCGTTCTCGGCATACCTTGCGGTGAGGTCAGCGTTCATCCTGGGCTGTCCCTGATCGTTCATCTCATAGGTGTCGCCCTCAAAGCCGTAGCAGATCAGCTTCGTGCCCTCTTTGCTGTTCAGATAGTCCAGCCAGGTCAGGGCAGCGTCGATGTTGGAGCAGGTGGTAGGGAATACGATGGCAGGAGAGCCGCTTCTTCCCTCGGACTCAATCTGTACCAGAGAAGAGCCGTCCTTGTAGTTCAAAGGTCCTACAGGGATATATCTCATCTCGGGATGGGTGTCATACAGGCCTGTCATCTTGGTGGCATCCACAGTTATACCATACTGTGCACAGGAGAACAGAGCCGTGCCGTTGCCGACTTTCTCTTTGCCGCGGTCATCGCTCTGGGTGAAGCACTCTTTGTCCAGAATGCCCTCATGTACCATCTCCCAGATAAACAGCTGCTTGTTCACATAGTCCTCTGTCAGGTTGAAATGTGTCACTTTGCCGTTCTCATCCAGCGCGTATGAGGTCAGCTTCTTCTCGCTGAAGCTCTGGGCGTAATCGTCATAGCTCCAGCCATTGTGATAGGTGGTAGCCACGATACAGTCATTGCCGTTGATATCCTTGAATCCGTAATCCCTTGCCTGCTTCATGAAATCCATCAATTGCTCAGAGGTCTTGATGGTGGAGACGTCCACGCCAAGAGCCTCAGGCACATCGCCTCTTACGAATACGCCGTATCCCCACAGAGCGATATCTTCCTTGCTGCCTGCCACCTCGGTGGGCAGCACGTATCTGGCGCCGTTCTCCTGTTCGATGTCGTTCTCCAGATACTTTGTGCTGATGACGCCGATGTCGTAAGCGTCCGCAATATTAGGGTAATTGGGAACCAGATCCTTGATGTCGATCAGACGGCCTTCATTTCCGCCTTTCTTGATAACGCCGGTCTCGCCTGCCGTGCCGCCCCAGTAAGGTGCATTGATCATGTCAGGCATATCGCCGGAGGAGAACATCTGGTTCAGCTTCTCTGTCTCGGACATGTTGATGCCCTCGAACTCTACGGTGACACCGATCTTCTCGCGGATGGCCTTGGCCACGTCGTTGTTGTACTGGTCGGCGGCGGTCTTAAATCCGCCGTTCCAGCAGATCAGCATCTTCAGCTGGACGTCGTCGAACTTCTTGTACTTGTTTCCGTCCTCGTCCACATAATACTCTCCGTCATCGGCTGCCGCCTGCCCGTCGTCTGTAGATTCCTCTCCCCCAGCCTTGGACTCCTCCGCTGCACCGGACTCTTTCTGTCCCCCCTGGGACTCGGAAGACTGGCTGCTCCCGCTGTCGCCGCCACCGCAGCCAGTGAGAACACTTGCAGCCATCGCCGCTGACAGCAGCAATGCCATTGCCTTTTTCTTCATAACTTTGTTTCCTCCTTCTATTTTGGTTTTTCACCATATATTTCGGGTAAAGGGATTTCAGATCATCCCTTTACAGAACCGACCATGACACCTTTCACATAATACTTCTGCAGGAAAGGATATACGACTACGATGGGCATCGTCAGAATCATAACGAATGCCATCTGCAGGGACTGGGAGGTGTATGTAGTCATGCCGCCTGCGGCCGCCGTCTCCTGTCCCACCTTGACCTGGCTGCCTGCGGAAGCCTCCGCCAGGAGCCTCTGCAGCACCGTGGCTGCGGGGTAGAGCTTTGCCTGACTCTGATAGTAAGCGGCGGTGAACCAGTCATTCCATTTGCCCACGCCTATGAACAATGCCAGGGTGGCCAGAATCGGTTTGGACAGAGGCAGATAAATTCTGCTCAGGATGGTCCACTCTCCCGCCCCGTCCAGCTGCGCCGATTCCCGCAGCTCATAGGGTATCCCGGAGAAGTTCGCCCGCATCAGTATGAAATTCGTAAAGCTGAACAGACTGGGTATGACATACAGCCAGAAGCTGGAAGTCAGTTTCAGGTCTCTCAGCAGCAGATAGTAGGGAATCATACCGCCGCCGAAAATCGTCGTAAAGTACCAGAAAAAGCTGAATATGTTCCTCCCCGGCAGGGTCTTCACCGTCAGAGCGTAAGCCACCAGCGCCGTCAGCAGGAGGCTGGCCACCACCACAATCAGGGTGGCCGACACGGAAATCTTCAGGGAGGGAGCGATTCTGTCATCATTGAATGCCTTGGCGTAGTTCTCCCAGGTGAAAGCTCTGGGGAAGAACCATACGCCGCCCCGCATGAAATCGCGGCCCTCGTTCAGGGATGCCACCAGCACATACCAGAAAGGATAGAATGTGGCCAGTCCCAGGAACCCAAGGAATGTATAATTGAATATCTTAAATATCTTCTGACCTCTGGTCTCTTTCATCTTCACTCTCCTCCTTTACCACAAACCGACTTCGGCGTACTTGTTCGTCAGATGGTTCGTTATCGCCACAAATCCCAGGGAGATTATCGAGCGGACAAGGGTGATGGCCGAGGCGTACTCGAACTTGCCGTACCGGATACCTGTCTGCAGGATGTAAGTGTCCAGGACCTGGGAAAGTTCCATGTTAGCGGGCTGCTGCAGGAGCAGGAGCTGATCCATGTCCGCGCTCAGGATGCCGCCCATCCTCATGATGAACATGATGCCTATCGTGGTGGCGATGCCCGGGATGGTCACATGCCAGGTGCACTGCAAGCGGTTTGCGCCGTCGATGGTGGCCGCCTCATAGAGCCCCTGATCCACCCCGGTGATGGCGGACAGATATACGATGGAGCCCCATCCTACGTTCTTCCAGATATCCGTCAGGATGACCAGCGGGTAGAACGCTCCTTTCTCACCCAGCACGAAGATGGGATCCAGGCCCATGGACTTGCGGATATCGTTGAAGATGCCGCCGTAGGGGGAGAAGATTGCCGTCAGGATCGTCACGACCACGGCCCAGGATACGAAGTTGGGCAGATAGCTCATGGTCTGTATGGTGCTCTTGTACTTCTTCGCCCGCACCTCATTCAGCAGCAGGGCCAGGATGATAGGCGCCGGGAAACAGATGACGATCTTCATGATGCTGATGATCAAAGTATTCTTCGTCGTTATCCAGAACTCGGGGGATGTCATGAAAGCTTTGAAATGCTTCAGCCCCGCCCATTCGCTTCCATAGATTCCTAAGTCGAACCGATAGTTCTTAAAGGCCAGCACAATGCCTCCCATCGGTATATAAGAGAACACGATAATCGAGATCAAACAAGGCAACATAAATACATACAATAACCAGTGCTTCTTGATCTCCACCCACAACCTCTTTTTGTTGTAGGCTTTCTGTTCCGGGCTGAGCGCAGCCCTTGCCGTTTTCCCTGCCATACACACACCTTCCCTTTCCTCATAGATAATTTGGCGCACGAAAATTTGACATGACTAACTATGTATTATTTGATATACATATCTTTCTCAGTTTTGCCATTTGTCATGCCGTTCTTGTTACATATTAGCACATTGATATACATCATGCAACATGATTTTACCCCCCCGAGCTATTTTTAGTTATATTGCACATTTTCCGCACTCGTTTTTGTGGCAGATTGTATATGTCAAAAATATCAAACCTCTTGACTTAATAGGAGCGCCGTCTTGACACAGCCCATGAAAATAGGGTATTATTTAGACAGAAATATTCTGTATCCGGATGGTTTCAGACTGTCCGAACTGTTTTGAACCGAAAAGGAGGACTGCATCATGGCGCATTTCATGAATCAGCCCATGTATCAGAAAATAAAAGAAGACATCCTGCATCAGATCAAGACGAACCTCCTGGCTCCGGGAGACAGGCTTCCCACGGAGCATGAGCTCATGCAGCATTATCAGGTGAGCCGCATCACGGTATCCAAGGCCCTGAGCGAACTGAAAAGCGAAGGGTTCATAGAGCGTTTCCCCAACAGAGGGAGCTTTGTATCCGGGCGGCTTTCGGCGCCTCCCCTGTCCAATGAGATAAAGCTGCCGGAGGAGAGCGCACAGAATATTGATCTTCTGCCGGAAGTCGCCTGCATCATGCCTACCGTCAGGGATATATTCTCCCTGTCCATGATGAACGGCGTCCTGTCGGCTTTCCCGCAAAACGAATATATCTGCCATTTTTTCCAGAGCCAGAATCCGCAGATGGAAAACTATCTGCTGAAGCGCTGTATGGAGACGGGCATTGCGGGCATTATCCTGTTCCCCCGGGATCAACCTTTCTTCAGCAATGAGCTTCTGCTGATGAATCTGCAGAAATACCCCCTGGTGCTTCTGGACCGCTACCTGCCCCGTCTCAACACCAGCCATGTCATCGCAGACAATCAAAAGGCAGGGGAGCTGTGCGTAAAGCATCTCTACGGTCTCGGACACCGGCGCATTGCTTTTGTGACCGCTTCGGACAGGAACACATTTTCCATCAAGCACAGGCTTGGGGGGATTCTGGCCACCGCCGAAAGCCTGAACATGCCGGAGAGTTCCATACGGGTGATCGAGCGCATGAGCATCAACCAGGAGACCATCAGCAGACTGGTCCGGGAAGAGAAAATCACTGCTTTCATAGCCGCTGAGTGCAATACCTGTATTTACCTGGACGAGCTGTGCTCTTCCCTGAATCTCCACATCCCGGAAGCCGTATCCCTGATTTCCTTTGACCTGCCCATGTCCATGGTCAGGAACCCGGATTTCTTCACCCATATCAACCAGTCCGAACAGCTTATGGGGCAGGAGGCGGGACTCCTGCTGCGAAAGCGGCTGGAGCAGAACGACATGAATGTCTACCACAAGGTCATCACCCCGTCCCTAGACATTCATCACTCCACCGCATCTGTGGTGCTCTGAGCGGGTTTCTGCCCTGCAGGCCCACTGCCCAAACGACTGTGACACCAAAAAGAGAGGAAACCTTTCCGCATCGGTTTCCTCTCTTTTTCTTCCGTCATGCCGTCCGTATATCCCGTCTCCTGATCCGGGCAGGCATTCCGCCCTTAGCCCAGCCTGACCTCCACTTCAGCCAGCGCATAAGGCTCTACCTCCAGCGTGACCCGGTTCCCGGAGACCGCCACTGCCGCTGTCTGCTCTCTTCCGAACAAGTTCACCGCTCGCGCCTCCGTCACGCCGGCGGCGAAGTTCAGAGTGATGTTCTCCCTCTCTCCCGCCGTCCCGTAGGCGCGAACCAAAATTTTTCCGTCCTCCCCGGGCAGTACGGCGGAAATCACCGCATGCCCGGTCTCTGCCTCAAGCAGGCTGTGCTCCATGGGCAGCGTTCCGTGATGGGCATTGGAGGGCTGATAGAAGAGGCCGTGGTTGCAGGCCGTGGCCGTCTGCTCCGCCTCCCTGGCATCTGCGCTGCAGGAGCCCAGCCACAGCGTGATGCTGTGGATCCCCCGCTCCGGATAAGGATCCGGGCTGGTGGAGCTGTTGATCAGGGTCAGGGCCAGGTTCTGCCCTGCCGCCCTGTAGCCGTACTTGCTGTCGCTGATCAGGATGGCGCAGGGGTCCTCCTCCCGCCTTGCCAGGCCGTACTGCAGTCCGGGCACGTCGTTGTTCAGGGCGCTCCTGCGGATGAAGCCTGCGGGGATGTCATACTGGTAATCCACCGGCCGGTAGGCCAGGGGGATGCGGTAATCCAGAACCGGGATGATGTCGCTTCCGGCCTCGTTCCAGTCCACTTTCACGTCCATCCTCACTGCCGTCTGGTACTTATCCAGGCTGTAGACTGCCTCTATGCCGGAATTCGCCACTTTCCAGGTCACTTTCACGCTGTCACGCAGAGAGCCGTTCGCTATGCGCTCTATGCGCATGCAGCGGTCCACGGGAATCTGGCGGATATATCTGCCGATGTTCCACGCGCTGGAAGTGGCGGTCTCCGTCTCGATATAGGTAAAGCCCGCGCTTTCCTCCGATCTCACCATCTCCACGGCGCTGTCCTTGTGGCGCAGGGATGTGACGCGCCCGGAGACGGCCGAAATCGTCACGGCTATCCGCTCATTTTCAAGCGTGTAATCGTCAAACATTTTGGCCACATGCTCCCGCTCCTGCAGATAGACCGGATAGATTTCGGCCTCTCTCTCGGAGAGCACCACCGTGGTATATCCAAGAGCCGGAACCGTCACGTCCACCAGCACGCGGATATATTTATGGTCCCAGTACTGCTGCATCTGCTGATCCACCAGCTGGAATTCGATCTCCTTGCCCTGGCTGTCCGTCACATGGAGCCTGCGCATATCCCCTGTCCAGTCCCAGACGGTGAGCTCCGCCACCTGGCTGCGCTCCCAGGCAAGGGTATTGAAGACGTGGAAGATCCTGGTGCGCCCGCTGCCCCGCTCGGTGCTGGGCACGCCCACGAAATTCTCGATGCCGTAGCCCGCTCCCGCGCCCTCCGACTGGCTGTAATAGGGATCCACGTCCACTTTTATGGACGAGGTGTCGATATTGCGGCTGATGGAAGCCATGGCATTCTGAATCTGGGTGTTTGCCGTGGCCATGGAGGTCTGGAACAGACCCATGGCATGCTCTCTTGAATCCTGTACGCAGGAACCGGTGAGGATGTCATGGAAATGGGTGAACAGCACGTCCCGCCATGCGTTCTCCATCTTCTCTTTCGCGAACTTGAATCCGGTGAGCTTTCCGGACATGGCGGACATGGCCTCCGCGTCCAGCAAAGACGCCTCCAGACGGCGGTTGCCCCTCTTGATCCGGCTCTGGGTGGTGTAGCAGCCCGGTGCGAAATAGTTCAGCTCATGGTCCACCACGGGCAGCTTCTCCCACAGGCTCTCCGCCTCTTTGAAGAACTCGCGGAACGTTCCGAACTTAATCCTGGGATAGATCGGCCACTCCATCATCTCCAGCGCCCGCTCCACATCCCTCCTGGTAGGGCCGCCGCCGTGATCGCCCACGCCGTAGACCACCAGGCCCGTGCGCAGTCCGCAGCAGCGCCTGCTGATCTCCGGGAAGCCCGCGGCCATGTGGGGCGTGACGGCCCCGTTGTACCAGTTAGGCTCACGGTAGGTCAGAACCTCCCTGCCCGAGGGCGCCTTGTAGCGGTAGAGGATTTCCTTTCCGCCGTTCCCCCGGCAATGGTAATAATATTTTACTTCCCCGAACCGGTTGATCTCCGGCACATTGGCGCTGTGCCCGAAAGTATCGGGCGAGAAATCCACCTCCAGATTGTCCGCACCCCATACCTTTTCCATGTATTCCTTTGTGTACTGGATATGGCGCAGCAGGGATTCCCCCGTGGGCATGTTCTTGTCCGTCTCCACCCAGGCGGAGGCGGTCACTTCCCAGCGTCCCTGGGCAATCCTCTCCTTGATCTCCTCCATCAGCTCCGGGTCGTACTCTTCCACGATTTTGTACACCGACCCCTGGGACTGGGAATACTTGAACTGGGGGTACTGGTCCATGATGTTGAGTATGGAGCGGAATGTGGCCAGCGTTATGGCCACGGTTTCGTTAAAGCTCCACATCCAGTTCATGTCGATGTGGGCATGGGCGGCCAGAATCAGCTGGTAGCTCTTCGCCTCCCGGGCCATGGGCGACAGGATCTCTTCCGCCGCTTCGCAGTCCTGGTTGGTGAGGACGCCCTGGCTGCTGATCTTCTCCAGCAAAAAGTCCAGCGCCTGCTCCAGAACCCCGTCATAGCATCCCTGCTGCTCCTGTGAGAGATGCAGGGCAAAATCCAGCTCGCTGACGATCCTGTTGTTGGCCCTGTTGGGACGCGTAATGTACGCCTGCTCTTCCTTTGGCATACCGAAAGTGTCCTCATATCCCGTCTTCTCCCGGTTCCCGCCGATGGATGTCTTCAGTTTCACAAATTTTTCCACAATACCTGCCATAACAGCCTCCTTTACAATTTTGCATTGTTTGACATGCTGAATTAGCCCTTATTATATCATATCTTTATTTCTTTTCAAGCTTTTTCTGTTTTTCGTTTTTTAATTTTCGGTATTTAGGATTCTTTACAGGTAATTCCGCCAGGTGTTTTCGCGCACATTAACGCAGGGCTTGGCATTAGAATTCGTTGAGGCTGCAGGCAGTAGTATTTGGGGTTAGTTCACGGGCAGAACCTGTGTCCGGCGGCGATACTGCAGGGGGCACGGGCCTGAGCGTGTCCATCGTAAAAAGCCTTACGGACCCCATGGACGGCCGGATAGAGATAGAGAGTAAAGAGGGCGCCGGCTTATGGACAAATCCCTGTCCGAAAAGCTGGAAGGCGTTTTCAAAGACAGCCGCCGGCAAGCCTACCGGCGGCTGTATGAAGCGGCAAAGGAGCCTATTCTACAATGATCCTGGCCCTCTGAACTGCCAGATTCTGTGGGGATGGGGATGGCCGCCGAAAGCGCTGGCGGACTCCATGTTGGTCTCGATGAAATAGGCTCCGTTTGCCAGGCAGAACGCGATGGTGTCGTCCTCGTCGCTTCTGGCCAGAGAAGCCACCTCCTCGTCCGGACCCGGGAACGGGCACATATACTGGTAGAACCGCCCCCTGAATTTCTCTTTCATAGGAAAGCAGAAGACAAATTTGGCGTCAGTCCCCGCAAAGCCGCCGTGGACATAGCGGAAAGGTGCCTTGCTGCCGTCCGGCATATCCCGCTGCCTCAGTTCGTCCGCATCAATGAACGGCTTTGCGTAGCGGGGATCTTTTTTTGCGTCATAGATCAGCTTCTCACTCATTGGAAATCCTCCTGATTCTGGTATTGCAGACGTCCGCCGGAGCATTTGGAGCATTCCGCATGCCATGCCGCGGGCTGCCTGGCTGGATGGGCTGCCTGGCAGACCCATTGCCGAGTTGCCTGGTTGCCTGGTTGCCTGGTTGCCCGACTGCCTGGCTGCCTGGCTGCCCGACTGCCTGGTTGCCCGGAAGCCTGGTTGCTCTTCGGAAAATTCCCACAGTCCAGGCTGTCCGTTTCCGGACATCTGCTTTCTGCAACAATTCTGAGGCAAGTATAGCACATTTAGAGTCTGGCTTCTCCCAAGAATCCGCCTGAAACTACCACAAATCCGACAGGAACATTTCCGCGCCATTGTATAAACAAAATGGCATGAACAAGTAACAGTATTCCTTTTCGGTTTTTCCTGAATCTCCGAATCCTCCTGACTTTACCTGGAATCCCTCCTGCCAATCGCCGCGGCAATGCTGTCGATTCCCAGCAGAATCAGGTACACAGCCACCACATAGCCCATGAACCGCATGGTCATAAAGGTGAGCATTGGGTTAAAAAACATCAAGAAGCCCAACACCAGCCCGGCAATGTTCACAGTCAGCGAAAAATAGTAGAAAAATTTCTGTCCCGCCATACGTATTATGTACGCATGGCTCAGTCTGGAGATACAGTGGGCCATGAACCAGACAGGGAACAACAGGGACATGATCCACTTGCCCGCGCCGGGGTAGAGCAGAAGCATACAACCGCACATTACGCTCAAGATACCGGAAATCAGGGATACGAAAGGCCCGAAGCCGGTATATTTTTCCAGTCTGATGAAAATCAGAATGTCCTCCACTCCCGTGATGACCGCGATGAGGCCGTAGACCGCCACGATTCCCGTTAGCAGGCTGCCGGGGCGCAGGAAAGTAAAGATGCCCAGCAATATCAACAGCGCTCCCACGGCCAGCTCCATCCATACGAATCCGGAATATTTCTTCATTTGTCAGCACCGTCCTTTCCCTGATATGCCTCCTGTGTCCCCATATTTCCGGGAGCATTCTCCCTGTGGGAATACGCTTCTGCATCTGCTCCCCTCTCCCTGTTTTGCCGGGGTTGCATGGCATTTTCCATGGTTCCTGCTCTTTGGCCGGAATCCCCATGGGATCCAGTCCCATTCCTGCCCAGGATATCCATGAACTCCTCCCCGGTGATGGTCTCCTTTTCATAGAGGAACGCGGCCAGCTCGTCCAGCTTTGTGCGGTTTTCCGACAATATCTTCCTGGCCTTTTCATGCTGGCTCTTCACCAGCTCCACCACCTGCCTGTCGATGTCTTTCTGGGTGTCCGCGGAGCAGGCTAGAGCGGTGTCCCCGCCCAGGTACTGGTTGGTGACGGTCTCCATGGCCACCATGTCGAATTTCTCGCTCATACCGTATCGGGTGATCATGGCCCGGGCAAGCTTGGTGGCCTGCTCGATGTCATTGGAGGCTCCGGTGGTAATCTCTCCGAAAGCGATTTCCTCCGCGGCACGGCCTCCGGTGAAAGTGGCGATCTTGTTTTCTATCTCCTGCTTGGTCATGAGCACTTTGTCGTTCTGCTCCACCTGCATGGTGTAGCCCAGGGCGCCGGAGGTTCGGGGGATGATGGTAATCTTCTGCACCGGAGCGGAGTGGCTTTGCATGGCCGCCACCAAAGCGTGGCCGATTTCGTGGTAGGCCACTTTCTTTTTCTCCCCGTCCGAGAGAATGGCGTTCTTCTTCTGGTATCCGGCGATGACCACCTCTATGCTCTCCTCCAGATCCGCCTGACAGACCACGGTGCGGTCGCTACGCACGGCCCGGAGGGCGGCTTCGTTGACGATATTGG
Source organism: Lachnospiraceae bacterium (assembly GCA_022799755.1). Lineage (GTDB taxonomy): Bacteria > Bacillota > Clostridia > Lachnospirales > Lachnospiraceae > Acetatifactor. Next base: position 8,909 of record JAAWOU010000030.1, on the reverse strand, counting down.
CAAGCTCTGCTCCCGAGGTGCCGGAAGCCATGCGGGCTATGGTGCGGAAATCCACATCGTCTGCCAGTCTGATCTTCCTGGCATGGACTTTCAGGATGGCCTCCCTGCCCGCCAGGTCAGGGAGCTCCACGGGCACCCGCCTGTCGAAGCGCCCGGGTCTGGTAAGGGCGGGATCCAGGGATTCGGGGCGGTTGGTGGCCGCCAGGATGATGACGCCGTTATTGCCCTCGAAGCCGTCCATCTCCGTAAGGAGCTGGTTTAATGTCTGCTCTCTTTCATCGTTGCCGCCGATCTGGCCGTCACGCTTTTTGCCGATGGCGTCTATCTCATCGATAAAGACGATACAGGGGGCTTTCTCCTTGGCCTGCTTAAACAGGTCGCGAACCTTGGAAGCGCCCATGCCCACGAACATCTCCACGAATTCGGAGCCGGACATAGAGAAGAAAGGCACATTCGCCTCACCGGCCACGGCTTTGGCCAGCATGGTCTTGCCGGTGCCGGGAGGGCCCACTAACAGCAGGCCTTTGGGCATGGAAGCGCCTACGTCCGTGTATTTCTGGGGATTGTGCAGATAGTCCACAATTTCCGCCAGGCTCTCCTTTGCCTCGTCCTCTCCGGCCACATCGTCAAAGTGGATGCCCTCGGTGGACTGGACATAGACTTTTGCATTGCTTTTGCCCATGCCGAACATCATGGCGTTGGGGCCGCCGGCTTTCTCCGTCAGCTTCCGGCTCAGATACTGTCCTAACAGGATAAAGATGAGCATGGGCAGAACGGCGGAGAGGAAGATGCTAAGGAGCGGCGAGGTGGGCCGCTCTATGTCCTTTGCGAAGACAGCTTCGGCATCGTAGAGCCTCTGGGTCAGTTCAGGATCGTACATGATACCCGTACTGTAGATCTGGGTATTTTCCTTGTCTGTGAAGATGATTTCGGAACTGTCCATCTGGACTCTGCCGATATTTTTTTCCTCTGTCATCTTCATGAAAGTGCCGTAATCCACCTCCATGATCTGCCCCTGCATGAGCAGCGGGGAGACGATCATGTTAAAGAGGAAGATGATGAGAAGCGCGATTCCGTAGTAATAAATCAACGGTTTTTTGGGTGATTTTACTTCTTTCATGGGGGACTCCTTTCGTATATGCAATCCTTTGTGTTGCTGTTTCTTGCAGGAAGCATTTTGCCGGAAAGACCTGCTTCGAGTTCCGCAATCCAGTGTAATGCTCCATGGCTTCTGAAACAGGCGCTTTCACTGCCCATACGCAGTCAGCTTGCTTCAGGAACGTAAACAGCATAATTACTATTCCCAATACCGCCGGAATGATTCCGGCGGCCCGATTCAATGTCCTGGGCGCAGCGTCATTGGCAAGGACCGCGGGAACCTCTGGCGTGCTCCTGCACGCATACTGTTCCTTTGAATTTTCAACCTATTCGTTTTCTTTCATGATTCTGTTCAGGTTGCGGTCTACCTGCTCCATCACCCGGTGGAAGTTCTCCCGGGAGGCCTCGTCCACGTCCTGAAAGATATCCTGGAAGAAGCTTTCCTGGAGCTGCCAGCCCCGCTCAATGATGGGATGTGCTTTGGGGGTACAGGCCAGGACGGTCTTGCGCCGGTCTCCGGGAAAGTCGCTTCTGTCCAGGTATCCCTCCTGCACCAGCCGATCCACGTTCACGGATACCAGATTGGCCTTAAACCCCCGCAGCTCCACAATATCTTTGGCCGTATTGTAGTCAGGGTTGTTGGCCAGAAACATCAGGATATCGAAAGCGGTCTGGGGCATGCGCAGCTCCCGGCACAGGGATTTGCAGCAGATGCAGTAGGCCTGGTAGAGATTCCTTACGAATGCTATGTTTGGTTTTCTTACCATTGGCACCTCCTTTTGGGTATTCCACATTTGAATTGTTCAATTTTGAAGTATTTTAGCATGGGATAGTAGGGATGTCAATGATTCCTGTGATTAAAAAAGCGGGATGTTTCTAAAGTTTTTTTGAATTTTTAGTCTCCCGCAACAATTTTCAAATTCGTTATAAAGAATATATTTTCGTTTTATCCACCTTTCAAATCGGCTTTCCAAAGACCTTGTCACAGGCAAACCGCCATGATATGATAGACAGGAGGATATATGCCCAAAAATCCCATAAATTCAACATCAGGAGGAAACGTTATGGCAAAATTAACAGTCAAGTATTTTTCTGAATGCCTGGTAAGGCCTGTCACATTCGAAATGTATCTGCCCAATGACGTGCGCACGAATGTACCCTGGGCACAGGGAGACGACCCCTACAGGAAACGCCCCATCAAGACGCTGTTTTTACTGCACGGCTATACGGGAAGCGCGGACAATTACGTTCCGGAATATCTTTCCGAGCAGTACAATTTCGCAGTGATCGCTCCCAATGGAGAGAACGGCTTCTGGCTTGACGGCATTTCCACAGGGCATAAATTCTGTACCCTGCTGGGCGAAGAGATTCCGGGATATGTGCGCAAGACTTTCGGACTGGCGAAAAGTGCTGAAGACACTTACATCTTAGGCCTGTCCATGGGCGGATTCGGCGCGCTGCATACAGGACTTGCCTACCCCGGTCAGTTCGGCAAGATCGGAGCCATGTCCTCCGCGCTCATTGTCCATGAGGTGGCTGGGATGAAAGACGGCCAGGGAAACGCAGTGGCAAACTACGAATATTACCGGGAGTGCTTCGGCCAGCCGGATCAGGTGCTGAAAAGCGATAACAATCCGGAGACACTTGTGGACAGACTTCTGTCAGAAAAGAAAAAGATACCGGAAATCTATATGTGCTGCGGCACGGAGGATTTCCTCCTTGAGAACAACCGGGAATTCCATCGCTTCCTGGTAAGCCGCGGCGTTTCCCACGAATATTTTGAGAGCAAGGGAACTCATGATATGCAGTTCTGGAGCGAATACACAGAGAAAATCGTCAAATGGATGTTTGCATGACGCATCCTTGCCCGGCTGCATTCCTGCCGGACAAAAAGAGCCGATGCAGCCGCACTTTCGCCGGATTTTGGGCAGACAGTGCGGCTGTTTCGGCTGCTTTTTACAGGGGCTGTATGAATAGCCGTACAGCCAGTCATGCGTTCAGTTCACAGTTAATTCCTTTCTGTGCATCCAATGGATGCCAATATGCCCGATGCCCAGGACGATCACGGCAGCGCCCAACAGAGGATTCCTGCCATAAACCGCCAACAGGAAGAACGCCGCCACCGGAAGCGTGGCCCCGGCCACCGACACCAGCGCACCGTACCTCTTCCTGGACTCCACGGCCAAAAACACCAGCCTGTGCCCGGTCATGGAGTCACGGCCGCCGAAAGGGATTCCCCCGCCACGGAGCTGTGCCCGACGTCAGTGTTCACGTCAATCACCACATACTCGGACCTGCACCCGGTCTTGAACTGAATGGCCCAGTCGGAAATGCCGGAGGTCACGATGAAGTCCGTGTTTCCCCGCCTCTCCAGACCGTACCTCTTGTCGTCCAGCTCCAGCCATTCCCCCATAAAGTTAAAGGGCAGCAGCTGGCCGCCGTGGGTATGGCCGGACAGCACCAGGTCCACGCCGGATGCCTCCTGGGCATCATAGTCATACGGCTGATGGTCCAAAACAATGCTGTACTTGTCCGGATCCAGGCCGGCGGTCAGTTCCTCCATGGTAGCCCTGGGCCTGCCCATCTGATCCTGAGAGCGATCCTGCCGCCCGATCAGGTAAAACTGCTCCCCCAGCAGCACGATTTCATCCTGCAATACCCTCACGCCGTTCTTCTCCAACTCCGCCACCAGGTCGGCGCCGCTGTATCCCCGGTATGCCGGACCATAATACCCCTTGTCATGGTTTCCGAAGACATAGTAAACCCCATAGGTGGTCTGCAGGCTTCCCAGCGCCGCGCAGGCGGCTTCCATGTCCTCTTTGGAAGTGTCATCGTCCACGAAATCCCCTGTCACCACCACAATATCCGGATGCTCCGCCTGCATGTCGTCCACCCATCTCTGAAAGCCCTCCCCGCTGAAAGTATTGCCCACATGGGAATCCGCAAACTGTACGATGCGCAGACTCCCCACCGGCTTCTCCGTCTCCACTATGTACGCTTTCCGCCAAACATGATTCGCCAGATACCATCCGCAGATCAGATATGCTGCCGTGATGCCGAGTGCGAAGATCCCTGCGTAATACTTTGTAAATTTCTTCCCGCGCTTCTTTTCCATAACCTTACTGACTCCGTCGCACACCAGCCACACAGCCATAAGATGCAGGATGCTGATGGCCGCGTTGATTGTGCCAAGGCCTGCCCGGATGCCAATCGCCAGCGCCAGAACCGGGACGATTCCCAGGAGAAAAGCCACAAGCTTCTTTTCCCCGGCGATTCTTTGTATGACTCGAAACTTAGCGAACCTGCTGATCAGATACAGAATGCCCAGAACAGAGCCAAAAGCCAATGCGCCAAAAATAAATGTCCACATCTTTCATTCTCCTTTTGCTTTCTTTTTATGAGATAGATAACCCTTCCGTGACCTGTCTGAAACGGTACTGATATAGCTTGTTTTCAGTATAAACCAATCTTCCCGTCCAGGCAAGGCGAAATGTTTTCGCCCCTCTTGAAATCCGGAAGCTCACCGTGTACAATATAATCATTACCTTTATGTCAGAAGGAGGATGCCGGAAATGGCCAGGCAAAAGGATATCAAGACAAATGCTATGCGCATACTGGAATCCATGAAGATTCCCTATACCCATCTGACCTACGAATGCAGCGAGTTCACCGACGGGCTCCAGATTGCGGACATGCTTGCCCTGCCCTACGAAAAGGTATATAAGACTTTGGTCACCACCGGAGGCGCAGGCGAAAAGCATTCCAGAGATTATTTCGTGTTCGTAATACCCGTGGCGGAGGAGCTGGACTTAAAAGCGGCCGCCAGAAGTGTAGGCGTAAAAAGCGTGGAGATGATTCATGTAAAGGACATACAGCAGATCACCGGCTACATCCGGGGCGGCTGTACCGCCGTGGGCATGAAGAAGCAGTATGTCACCCGCATCCACAGCTCCGCCCAGAGCCTTGAGAAGATCATCGTCAGCGGCGGGCGCATAGGCTCCCAGCTGGAGCTGGCCCCGGAAGACTTGGCCAGGGCGGCGGGAGCAGAATTCGCGGACATCATCCGGCACCCTGGGAGATAGTTGTATCGTGTCTCGGCACAATCTCCTTTTCGGATGAAAAGCTACTTCCGACGGGAATAAAATTCGCAAACCTGCTTCCTATAATCTCTTAATATGCTCTTTCGCCATTGCAAAATATTTTTGAAATCGCTGGTTCTTTGTATCCTCATATTTTATGCCAAGCATAATCCACTCACAGTACTCGTAGAGCAGAAAATAATCCAGCGTCCTGCGGTAATCGTTGTAATGAATCCCTTTCTCTTTTATGAAATGCTCAAAATAATATTCGACAGCGTAGTCTTTATCCTCTTGTCTCATATGGAAAAAGGCCTCTTCCTCCTCTTCCCCATGCGCAATCAGGCGGGCAAGCGAGGCAGGATAAGGTAAGATTCCGGCGTATTCCCAGTCAATGAGAGTCGCCTTTCCATTCGCGGTCAGGACATTAAAAGGCAGGAAATCGTCATGGCACAGCGTCCGCGGGATATTGGAATATATCTGCAGGAACGTTTTGTAGGCTTGTTCCAAATCCGGATCGTTCAAATAGCTGCCGCGCTTTTGCCGATCCTGCAGGCTTTCCTCAAAACCATAGCCCACCCCTTGAAGTTCCCTTTTTTCCCAATACATATTTTGCAGATAAATCAATGCATCCAGAACAGCAGTCAATGACTTCCGATTACATTTACGCAGATTGTCTCCCTCAATATATTCTATAAGAAGAAACAGTTCTCCGCAATAGCTCAGGCTCTTATAAAAACGGGGCGCCCTGTATCCGGCAGATTGCAAAAATGTATCGTAAACAGATAGTTCCCGCTTACTTGTCTTTTTCAGGACATAGCTGGCAGTATCCTCTTCGACTTTCCACACGTTATAATCCGTACCGTCTTCCTCACATTGAAACGCTGTTGCAACGGCTTGTTCGCCAAAGTCCATTTCTGCAAGTAATTCTTTTATATTCATGTCCAAATTTCTCCTTACGCTTATATTTTTCTCTTCCGGGTGACTCCTACATTCCCCGCCGCCAGCTTATAGGCATTGGGCGGTGCAAATTATTTCTGACGCTGTTACTGCCCATGACGGCGGTACTGCAGAGGGGTACAGCCGTAAGCCGCCCCGAACTGCCTGTCGAACAGGGACGCTTCCCTAAATCCACAGGACAATGCCACCTCTGTCACTGAAAGTCCCGTCTCCACCAGCATGCCCGCCGCCATGCGCAGGCGGAAAGCCGTCAGGTATTTCTTGGGCGACTCCCCCACCTGCTGCCTGAAAATACGGTACAGGTACGTTCTGTCGATTCCCACTGTCCGGGCAATCTCCGCCACGCCGATTTCATAGCCGAAATTATTGTGGATAAAGTCCAGGGCGCGGTTCACATAGTCCTGAACCACGGAGGCGCTCACAGACTGCTTGAGCATCATATAGGACAGGGTCATATAAAGCCTGCCTAACAGCATATAGCTGTTCACATCTCCATGTCCAAAGGAATCCACCAGCTGCATCATCTCCCTGCGCAGCCTCCCTCCGCTCCTGTCCTGAAAGACCACGTTTTCCTGCCCCAGGCCGCATTCCCTTAAGATACTCTCCGCCTCTGTGCCGCCGAACCCGATCCAGCAATATTCCCAGGGATCTGCCTGGTCTGCCTGATAGCGGGTGGATTCTCCGGGGAAAATCAGAAAACCCTGCCCCGGCCCTATCTCATGCCGCTGCCCCGCCCTCTCGTAACATCCCCTCCCCCCAAGGATGAAGTGGAACAGGAAATGGGGCCGCACCGCCGGACCGAAGTAATGTCCCGGCTCACATTTCTCCCACCCGCAGAAATAGAATGCCAGTGCATTGTCTGACCCGGTCTTCAGAAAATATTCTTTCGCCTCTGCCATCTGCCGCCTCCTGTTTTGATTCTCCCCGGGCTTTCTGCTGTCCCAGACTTAGAAACCCTCCTCGGCCTTGATCCATGGAACTGCCGCCATCCGGCCTCATACACACCGTTCCCGGCCCCAATGGCTTCGTCCCATTGTCCATGCATATGTTCCACTTCCAGTATAGTCCTCCCTGCCTCCCTTTTCAATCCTTTTCCGAAAACAGATACAACATTTGTACAATTTTTAGAAACATAATCCCTATCTTATTCCGCCCAAGTCCCATATAATAAAAAGTACTTATCAATACTCTCGGCAAGAGGGAATACAAATGCCGCCCGTCCGGCGGCGAAAGGAGCAAATATGCCTAAAATTACTTTCATGGGAGCCGGCAGCACCGTATTTGCCAGAAATGTACTGGGTGACTGCATGTGCACTCCCGCCTTACGGGACAGCGACATCGCCCTCTACGACATCGACCCCAAGAGACTGGAGGAGTCCGAGATCATCTTAAGCGCAATCAACAAAAACACCAATGAGGGCCGTGCCAGAATCCGCACCTACTTAGGGGTGGAAAACCGCAAAGAGGCCCTGCGGGGCGCTGATTTCGTGGTGGATGCCATCCAGGTGGGCGGATACGACCCCTGCACCATCACGGACTTTGAGATTCCCAAGAAGTACGGCCTGCGCCAGACCATCGCTGACACCCTCGGCATCGGCGGCATCATGCGGGCCCTGCGCACCATCCCCGTGCTGCGGGACTTCGCTGCGGATATGGAGGAGGTCTGTCCCAATGCCTTGTTCTTGAACTACACCAATCCCATGTCCATGCTTTCCGGCTATATGCAGCGCTACACCAATGTCAAGACCGTAGGCCTCTGCCACAGCGTGCAGGTCTGCTCCGAGCATCTGTTGAACAGCCTGGGCATGGAGGACAAGCTGGAGGGCCGAAAGGAGCTCATCGCAGGCATCAACCATATGGCATGGCTGCTTGAGATCTACGACAAGGACGGCAACGACCTGTATCCGGAGATCAAGAGACGCGCCGCGGAAAAGAACGCAGCGGAGAAGCACGGCGACATGGTGCGCTTCGAGTACATACGCCGCCTAGGCTATTACTGCACGGAATCCAGCGAGCACAATGCGGAGTACAATCCCTGGTTCATCAAGAGCCGCTGTCCGGAGCTCATCGACAAGTACAACATTCCTCTGGACGAGTATCCCCGCCGCTGTGTGAATCAGATCGAGGGCTGGGAGAAAGAGAAGAACGACATCCTGGCCGACGGCAATGTCACCCATGAGCGCTCCAGAGAGTACGCTTCCTATATTATGGAGGCCGTGGTCACCGGCGTTCCCTACAAGATCGGCGGAAACGTGCTCAATGAGGGCCTGATCACCAATCTGCCTGCGGACGCCTGCGTGGAGGTGCCCTGCCTCATCGACAACATGGGCGTGCATCCCTGTAAGGTAGGCCGCCTGCCGGTACAGCTGGCCGCCATGAACATGACCAACATCAATGCCCAGCTGATGACCATCGAGGCCGCGGTCACAAAGAAAAGAGAGGCCATCTATCAGGCCGCCCTGCTGGATCCTCATACCGCGGCAGAGCTTTCCGTGGACGAGATTGTGGCTATGTGCGATGATCTGATCGAGGCGCATGGGGATTATATGAAAGACTACAAATAACAAGTACTATAGAAAAGCCGCAGGTTCCGTGCCTTTGACGCAGCCTGCCGCGAAGCCATGGAGCAGATCGAGACCCGTGCCTATACCCGACTGCTGCGGGACGAGGGCATGGAGACCATCCATAAGTACGCGTAGATGCCCTCAAAGTCGGACTGCTGCATGGGCTCCAGCTTATTCAGGGCCTTCTCCCGCTGCTCCACGGTGTCGGAGC
>JAAWOU010000135.1 GCA_022799755.1 Lachnospiraceae bacterium | reverse complement strand
GAAAGGACTTTACCCTTTAGAGCCATCGCGCGGCGATTTAAGTAAAGTCGCGAAGATGCGCGAGAGGAAATTTCAAGAGAGCATTTTCGAATGAAATTTCCTCTCATGAAAGCGCATCGCAGGGACTTTACCCTTTAGAGCCATCGCGCAGCGATTTTAATAGGAGGATTTCAAATGAGTGCTTTGACAGAGGATAAGATAGAAGCGAATTATAAGGGGAATGCCCTGCTTCACCTTTTGTCTTATATGAAGCCCTATATAGGCTGGGTAGCCATTTGCCTGGCGCTGGTTCTGGCGCTGACGGGGTTTGATCTGTACCGGCCGATTCTGATCGGAGACGCCATTGACCTCTTTGAGTCTCAGGGAGACTATGGGGTCATTGTGGATACGGCCATAAAATACGGCATTGTCCTGGTCTTAAGCTTTGTGTTCAATATTACGCAGACCTGGCTTTTGCAGAAGACCGGACAGAGCATCATTCTCACGGTGCGAAAGGAATTGTATGCCCATATCCAATCGCTGAGCAGCCGGTATTTTGATCTGACGCCGGTGGGGAAGCTGGTGACCAGGGTCACCAATGACGTGGAAGCTTTGGACGAGATGTATTCAGGCATTCTGGTCCGGCTGTTCCGCAACATTGTGAAGATCATCGGGCTTGCGGCAGTGATGCTGATGCTGGACTGGAGGCTGTCCCTCATTTCGTTCCTGCTGCTGCCCGTGGTGGCAGTGCTGACCGTGGTGTTCCGCAAGATTGCCAGGGAGACTTACCGCATTTCCAGGACAAGGCTTACGGACATCAACACTTTCCTCTCCGAGAATATCTCAGGCATGCGCATCATCCAGATCTTCGGCAGGGAGAAGCGGAAATTCCAGGAGTTCAATGACAAGAACTATAAGCTTTACCGGGCGTTTTACCGGGAGATGATGGTGTTTGCCATTTTCCGGCCCCTGATTTTCATGCTCAGCATTCTGGCGCTGATGACTGTGCTGGGAGTGGGCAGTAAGGATGTGCTAAACGGCACGATTTCCATTGGCACCCTGTATATTTTTGCCCAGTATATCCAGTCTTTCTTTGAGCCGATTCAGGAGCTGGCAGAGCAGTTCTCCACCCTGCAGTCCTCCATCGCCTCTGCGGAGAAGATCTTTACCATCATGAGCGAGGAGCCCCTTGTGAAAGAGGATGAGAATCCCATAGTTCTGCCTGAAATCAAGGGCCGCATTGAATTCTCCCATGTATGGTTTGCCTATGACAATGAGAATTTTGTGCTGCGGGACGTGTCCTTTGTCATTGAGCCGGGAGAAAGGGTGGCCTTCGTAGGCGCCACCGGCGCAGGAAAATCCTCTATTTTGAACCTGATCGGACGGTATTACGATATTCAGAAAGGGAATATCTACATTGACGGAGTGGACATCAGGAAACTTTCCAAGAAGCAGCTTCGCAGCGCCATCGGACAGATGCAGCAGGACGTGTTCGTGTTCGAGGGGAATGTGGAATACAATATCCGGCTGCATGACGAGGACATCACTTCACAGGATATTAAGGAAGCGGCGGAATATGTGAATGCTTCCCATTTCATCGAAAAGCTTCCCCAGGGCTATCAGGAGCCGGTGACAGAGAGGGGCTCTACTTTTTCCGCAGGGGAGAGGCAGCTTTTGTCCTTTGCAAGGACACTTGCGCACAAACCCAGCATTTTGGTGATGGACGAGGCCACGGCCAATATCGATACGGAGACGGAGATTTTGATTCAGGAGGCTCTGGAAAAGCTGATGCGGGGACGAACCACTATCATGGTGGCCCATCGCCTGTCCACGATTCAGCATGCGGACTGTATCATGGTCATGCACAAGGGCAAGATCAGGGAACAGGGCACCCATCAGGAACTGCTGGCACAGGGCGGCATCTATAAAAAACTGTATGAGCTTCAGATTCACCATGAAGCCACGGCATGATTTCCTGCATGGGATATGTGTGCGGCGGAACTGGCACAGACGAAGTGACGGAGCCATCCTCCGGAAAGACGGAATACCCGGTGCCGGGAGAGACATGCCGCAGATACTATGACACTGTGGTCGCAGGAGAAGAGTTAGAACACAATTTGGCTGGGAGGCAGGATTATGCTTAGAGACGCGGTGGAAGCAAACCGGCTGGAAGAGGTCAGGAGGCTGTATGAGGCATCCTTTCCCAGGTCGGAGAAGAAGCCCTTTGGGTTCATCATGAAGAAGCGGAAAAAAGGATTTTTTGATGTCCTTTCCATTGAGGATGGGAAAGGGCGCTTCTGCGGACTGGCCATTATGATGCTGTCCGGAGGGCGGGCATTGCTGGACTATCTTGCCATTGCCCCTGACAGCCAGGGAACCGGGGTGGGGAGCCGAACCCTGCAGGAGTTGCGGGAGCGGTATGGAGAAGAAAGAATCGTAGTGGAAATCGAGAGCACGCTGGGGCTTGGCGGCAGTGCCGAGGGGAACTTAGACGGGGACAAGGACAAAAGGCTGCGCAGAAAGGCGTTTTATCTCAGAAACGGCATGGTTCCTATGAGTTTTGTGGTGGAATTGTTCGGAGTGGAGATGGAAGTGCTGACTTTTGGCAAGGAAATTACATTTGACCAATACTACGCCATTTACAGGGAGGTTCTGCCACAGCTACTGGCGAAGAAGATACGGCTGCAGCCCCCACGTTCTTAATGCAGGTACCTTTAAGGCAGCTAAAGGCGGCAAATACCATTTCCGCTGATGGATTGTGATCATTGTGGTCATTTTAAGCCTACAGGAGAAGAATGTCTTTTCCGGTGGGCTTTTTCAGTTGAAGAAAAGACAGCTTTTGTGTATAATAGAATCAAAGAGATGATTCTATTATCAAAATACTATAATAGAATCAAAGAGATGATTCTATTATCAAGTTTCGGTTCCACAGTGCAGCGTTCGGCAATTGCAGAAAGGAAAGCGCATATGCAAAAGTATATCCTGGCTTTAGATCAAGGCACTACAAGTTCCAGGTGCATCCTGTTCGACAGGGCAGGCGCCATCTGCTCCATGTCCCAGAAAGAGTTCACACAGATCTACCCAAAGCCCGGGTGGGTGGAGCACAATCCAAAGGAAATCTGGTCCTCCCAACTGTCCGTGGCCACGGAATGCATGGCCATGGCCGGCGCAGGCGCAGAGCAGATAGCAGCCATTGGCATCACCAATCAGAGAGAGACTACAATTCTGTGGGACAAAAATACCGGCGAGCCTGTGTATAATGCCATCGTATGGCAGTGCCGCCGGACCTCGGACATGATCGAGGCATTGAAAAAGGACGGCTTTGACCAAAAAATCCGGGAAAAGACAGGGCTGGTGCCGGATGCCTATTTCAGCGCCTCCAAGATAGCATGGATTCTGGAAAATGTGCCCGGAGCCAGGGAAAAGGCAGAAAAAGGAGAATTGCTGTTCGGCACGGTGGACACATGGCTTATCTGGAACCTTACCAAGGGCGCGGTGCATGTGACGGATTATACCAATGCTTCCCGCACCATGCTGTTCGATATCCACAAACTGGTCTGGGACAGGGAGATCATGGAGCGATTCGGCATTCCGGAGCAAATCCTGCCCCAGGTGCGGCCCTCCAGCTGTATCTACGGGCATACGGAGGCCTCGGTACTGGGCGGACAGATTCCCATTTCCGGCGCGGCAGGGGACCAGCAGGCAGCTTTGTTCGGCCAGTGCTGCTTTGAGCGGGGCGAGGTGAAGAATACATATGGAACAGGCTGCTTTTTGCTGATGAATACAGGAAAGGACGCAATCGCCTCCCGGTCGGGGCTGCTCACCACCATTGCGGCCGGAACCAGCAGTGAGCCGGAGTATGCGCTGGAGGGCAGCGTGTTTGTGGCAGGGGCGGGGGTTCAGTGGCTGCGGGACAGCATGCGTATGATCAAAAACGCCGCCCAGTCAGAACGATACTGTGAAGCCGTGGAGGATACCGCAGGCGTCTATCTGGTGCCTGCCTTTGCGGGAATGGGAGCTCCTTACTGGAATCAGTATGCCAGAGGCACTGTGGTGGGGCTGACCAGAGGCTGCACCAAGGAGCATTTTATACGGGCCGCGCTGGAGTCCATTGCCTATCAGACAGCGGATGTGCTTCGCGCCATGGAGCAGGACAGCGGCATCCGGCTGAAAGGCCTGAAAGTGGACGGCGGAGCCAGCGCCAATGACTTTTTGATGCAGTTCCAGGCGGATATTGTGGACACGCCGGTTCGCAGGCCTGAGTGCATCGAAACTACAGCTCTCGGGGCCGCTTATCTGGCAGGCCTGGCAGTAGGATACTGGAGAGACAGGGAGGAAATCCGGGAGAACTGGCGGGTGGGCAGGGTGTTTGAGCCTGCCATGGAAGACGGGAGGCGTGAGCAGCTGCTGAAAGGCTGGAAACGCGCCGTGAAATGCGCCCTTGTCTGGGCAGAGGACTGACATGGGAACCTGGCATCTGTGAAAAAAGCTGTTCCCCCAGGCGGCAAGACATGCCATGGGGGGTTATAAAAACGAAAAAACAGGGCAGACTTATCCGCTGCAAAAGCGAAAGTCGATCCTGTTTTTTTGTCGCCAGGATAGAATGGGGATGTTACCTTTTCCCCTTTTCATGCGTGTATATGACAGGGAGGTAGATAAACCGGTATTCCCTGGCTGACAGGGAACTGACCCGGATTTCCATCCGATGGACGGTGGAGGAGAAGAATCTGGAGATATGCTCTTTTGCGTTCTGTCCGGATTACAGCGTATGGCTCATCGTAAATGCCTATTCCGCCGACTACAGCCAGCTAAACCGCTATCTTTGCAAGTTCGATGCGGAGGGGAAGTAGACGCAAAGCCATACTTCTCGGCAGAAGACAATGATATTATCAAAATCGTAAATGAGGAGGCCCCTGCCTATTACAGCGGGCAGAAAAAACCAGAGGATGTGGCAAAAGTCATTCAGAACCGCGTGCAGCTATATGTAAACGAAAATATGTAAATGAAAAAGCTAATCCCCCAGCTATGCTGGGGAGAATAGAGTAAGCGAAAGCGTGGAGGATAGCATAAAAAAGCCTCCTATCGTATAATGAGGATG
>JAAWOU010000134.1 GCA_022799755.1 Lachnospiraceae bacterium | reverse complement strand
GAAAAAAGCGTAACACTTTTCAGACACAAATAATATGTTCAGACTGCTATTAAAAATCAGAAGACAGGAAAACCTGAAAGCTGCCGCAAGGACGAAAATGACAGCAGAATTTGCATTCCGATTGTCACCGGATACCCAAAATTGAATATGTTAATGTAACAGAAAAAACGAGTTCTGCGTTCTGGGGGATTCCGGTTTGGTATGTTAAAATAAAATGTCGCAGAGTACGGTCCTCTGCGACATTTTTTCCACACCAATTTAGTACACTAAGTTTATTTTTTATCCTGATTGATCTTCATGGTAAGGCTGATGCGCTTCTTGGCCTCTTCCACCCCCAGCACCTGCACCTCCACGATATCGCCCACGCTGACCGCCTCCAAGGGATGCTTGATAAAGCGGTTCGTGATCTGGGAAATGTGCACCAGCCCGTCCTGGTGGACGCCGATGTCCACAAACACGCCGAAGTCGATGACATTGCGCACGGTCCCTTTCAGGATCATGCCGGGCTTTAAGTCTTTCATGTCCAGGACATCGCTGCGCAGAATCGGCTTGGGGCTGTCGTCCCTGGGATCCCTGGCGGGCTTTTCCAGCTCTTTTAAGATGTCCGTCAGCGTGATTTCGCCGATCCCCAGTTCCTCTGCCAGGCGCTTTTTATCGCCGATGCGCCGGGCCAGAGAGGAGGCTGCGGCCACGGTTTTTGCGCCGGAGTCCACAGCGCCCTCTCTGCGGTCGCCGGATGCGGCGGGGCGGGGCGTATCCGAGGCATTCTCCGGAGCCGTCATGCCGCCCATGGCCGCAGCAAGCGCCTTGCCCATGGCAGTGCTTGTGTTGGAAATGCGGATATTCCCTTTCTTGTCCTGCTTTTTCTGGGCCGATCCGGCAGTTTTGCCCTGAGCGGCCTTTCCGGCGGCTTTCCCCGCTCCGGCCGCATCCCGGTCTTCTCCCGCGTAAGATCCGTTTTTGCGCTCGGCCGCTTTCTTCTGCATCTGGCGCACATCCTCCATGGTCAGTCCCAGTTTATCCAGAAGCTTCATGGCCGCCTCATAGGATTCCGGGTGGACGCTGGTGGCGTCTAAGGGATTGTCCCCGTCCAGGATGCGCATGAATCCGGCGCACTGCTCAAAGGCCTTAGGCCCCAGCTTGGCCACTTTCAGAAGCTGTCTTCTGTTGGTAAAGCGGCCGTTTGTCTCCCGGTAGTCGACGATATTCCGGGCAATCGTCTTGTTGATACCGGATATGTATTCCAGCAGGGAGGCGGACGCCGTGTTCAGATCCACGCCTACCTTGTTCACGCTGTCCTCCACCACGCCGCTTAAGGCATCGTTCAGCTTCTTCTGGTTCATGTCATGCTGATACTGGCCTACGCCGATGGACTTGGGGTCGATCTTCACCAGCTCCGCCAGGGGATCCTGGAGTCTGCGGGCAATGGAGGCTGCGCTCCTCTGCCCCACGTCAAAGTTCGGAAATTCCTCCGTGGCCAGCTTGCTGGCGGAATACACGCTGGCTCCCGCCTCGTTCACGATCACGTACTGCACCGGCCGGTCCAGCTCTTTCAGGAGATCCACGATGATCTGCTCCGACTCTCTGGAGGCCGTACCGTTGCCCACGGAGATCAGGTCCACATGATACTTTGCAATGAGCTTCTTCAACTCCCGCTTGGACTCCTCCACCTTGTTCTGGGGCGCCGTGGGATAGATTACCTTGGTGTCCAGCACCTTGCCGGTGGGATCCACCACCGCAAGCTTACATCCGGTGCGGAACGCGGGATCCCAGCCCAGCACCACCTTGCCGGCGATGGGAGGCGCCAGGAGAAGCTGCTCCAGGTTCTTGCCGAACACGGTGATGGCGCCGTCCTCCGCCTTTTCCGTCAGGCTGCTTCGAATCTCCCGCTCAATGGCAGGGGCGATGAGCCGCTCATAGCTGTCCTCTATGACCTCTGTCAGCAGGGGAGTCGTGTATTGATTGTCCGCGGTGATCGTCTGCTTTGCCAGATACCGCAGAATGCGCTCCAGAGGGGCATTGACTTTTACGGTCAAAACCTTTTCCGCTTCTCCGCGGTTCAGGGCCAGTATCCTGTGTCCCGCCAGCTTCCGCACAGGCTCCTCAAAATTGTAGTACATCTCGTACACGCTGGCCGCTTTCTCGTCCCTGGCGCTGCTGACTACGACGCCCTCTTCCACGGTAGCTTCCCTGATATAGCTGCGGTAGTCGGCATTGTCGGAGATGGCCTCCGCGATGATGTCCTTTGCCCCCTGGACGGCCTCCTGCACCGTCTTGACCCGCTTATCCTCCTCCGCGTCCTCCCCGGTGACATATTTCGCCGCTTCCTGCTCCACAGGCTCCGCCGCGTTCTGTGCCAGGATATAGTCCGCCAGTCCGTCCAGCCCTTTTGCCTTGGCCACGCTGGCTCTGGTCTTCCTCTTTGGACGATAGGGCCGGTAGAGATCCTCCACCACCACCAAAGTCTGGGCCGCCAGGATCTTCTCGCGCAGCTCCTCCGTCAGCTTTCCCTGCTCCTCAATGGTGCTCAGGACCTGCTCTTTCTTCTCTTCCAGATTGCGCAGATATAGTAATCTCTCATGCAGGTCTCGAAGCTGCTCGTCGTTTAGGGAACCCGTGACCTCTTTCCGGTATCGGGAAATGAACGGGATCGTGCAGCCCTCGTCTATCAGCTTTACAGCGGCCTCCACCTGCCACTTCTCCACCTGCAGTTCTTCTTTGATCGTCTGACAAATGTCCATAATGATAAAACCAGCCTTTCTTTTTCGCAGTGTTTCTCTTTACAGTGTTTTTCCACGGATATGATTATACATAATTTTTAAGGATTTCACAATAAAAATGGTGGAAAAAGGATGGATTTATTGCTATAATAGAAAGAATGAAAGGATTGCCATATGTACAGGCAGAAAGGAATCTGGTTCATGGACAACAATTGGAACGGAAACAACGGGCAAAAGGACAGGTGGAACACCAGCGCCTCCGACAGCAGCTATTACAATCAGCCCACCCACAGGCCATACGGACA
Organism: Lachnospiraceae bacterium; assembly: GCA_022799755.1. Classification (GTDB taxonomy): domain Bacteria; phylum Bacillota; class Clostridia; order Lachnospirales; family Lachnospiraceae; genus Acetatifactor. Next base: position 2,139 of record JAAWOU010000134.1, on the reverse strand, counting down.
GACTTTCTCCGTAGCCTCCGCGGTGTGCGGCCTCCTGGCGGTGACAACCAGCTGTACCGTGATTCTGTCTCTGATATTCGGATCTCTGGGCCTCCTTTTCGCGGTTCTGGCTCATCGTTCGAAGAAGCGGATGAACACCACCTGTGTCACCGGCATCGTCCTGTCCTGCGCAGGGCTTGTGACCGTGGTGTCCATGATGATCTATTCTTTTCTCTCGCTGCCATCCCTGATGCAGAACGAAATGTTCCGCAGCCAGATGAACGCAGTGACCAGACAGCTGTACGGCGTGGATTTCAATGAATTTATGGAAGAAGTCTACGGATATTCCTTTGAAGAGTAATGACAGGAGGATTCTATTATGATGATATCACCGGTAAACGATATGCAGTATCCTTTTTTTAACAATGTGCAGGCCGGCATGGGGCCAAGGAACACGGCCATGCAGGGCTCCTTGGGCATGCCCGGCGCAGAGGCGGACGGCCGGAAAGTTACGATAGACGGCCGGTCGTTCCCGGCGGATCAGGCAGACGGGAAAAAGGGGAAATACGGCATAGAGGATCCCGCGGAAGAATGCCAGACCTGTAAGAACCGGAAATACAAGGACGGCTCCGACGAAATGGTCTCGTTCAAGAGCGCACAGCATGTATCCCCGGAGAGAGCAGCCTCGGCGGTGCGGGCCCACGAGCAGGAGCATGTGTCCAACGCTTACAAAAAGGCGGCAAAGGACGACGGAAAAGTAGTCTCCGCCTCCGTGTCCATCCACACGGCGATCTGTCCGGAGTGCGGGCGTTCCTATGTGTCAGGCGGCACTACCCACACCCAGATCAAGTATTATAACGAGGAGAATCCTTACCAGCAGGATTTAAAAAATGCGGACCGGATCAAATACGCCGGTATGAACCTGGATTACGCGGTGTAGCAGTCACTGATCACGGGTTGTTTCTGATAATCCCTTTGGAGATGAGATTTGACACATGAAACAGTACAAGAAAAATTATGAATTGAAAAACACGGCAAAGGACAGGCTGGAGGGCAAGTACGGCGGCGCCATACTGATTATGTTCCTGAGCACCGTGATATCCTGGATTGCACGGCTCTTTATCAATTCCGTGGCCAATTCCACCGCGAGATCCGTCTATGCCATGAACGGCTCAGCGGGCTCGGTGCAGACCGTGGCCATCTTCTTCGAGGTGGTGTTCCTGGCCGCAAATATCCTTTTGGGCGTGATGAACGCAGGGATCGCTCTGTATTTTCTCAACATTGCCTGCGGCCGGCAGCCTTTTGTCAGGGATCTGTTCTACGGTTTTCAGAACGACTCGAAAAAAGCCCTGGCAGTGTCTGCGGCCATGGCCCTGTGCAATGCCGTCTTCCTGGGACCGGGCCAGTATCTGACCGATCAGTTCCTGGGAACCAGGGAGCCCAAATGGCTGATTCCCGCCCTGATTGCCACGGCAGTGGGGCTGTGCGGCTACATTCCTGTCTCCCTCGGCATCGCATTCTCTTTCTTCCTGATGCTGGACTTCCCCGAAAAGTCCGGAAAAGAGATCTTGCTGCAGTGCTGGCGGCTGATGAAAGGGAATCGGATGCGCCTGTTCCTGCTGGAGCTGGGCTTTCTGCCGCCCATGCTTTTATGTGTTCTAAGCCTGGGCATCGGCTTTCTGTGGCTGGAGCCTTATATGCAGATGACGTACACTTACTTTTTCCTGGATCTGATGAATCCCAGAGAAGTGTAGCGGCTCCCTTACACATGCAAAATACCGGATGCTCCCGGGGCGTTCCCCTGAGCATCCGGCATTTTTATATTCGGTATTCTATTGCTGCTTCCCGGACACATTGATCCATTTGAGATATCCGTTGATAAAGGGATCCAATCCCCCGTCCAGCACCGCGTCCGTGTTGCCTGTCTCCACTTCCGTCCGCAGATCCTTTACCAGCTTGTAGGGCTGGAGCACATAGGAGCGAATCTGGTTCCCCCAGCCGATGTCTTTTACCTCGCCGCGGATATCGGAGAGCTTCTCCACATTGGCCTCCTGCTTTAGGAGGAACAGCTTGGCTTTCAGCATCTGCATGGCCTTGTCCTTGTTCTGGAACTGGCTGCGCTCGTTCTGGCACTGCACCACCGTCCCCGTGGGGATATGG
>JAAWOU010000133.1 GCA_022799755.1 Lachnospiraceae bacterium | reverse complement strand
CTTCTATGGCTGCCTCCAATTCCTCCCGCGTATACTCCCCGTCTCCTGCTCCTCCCGGCCCCCAGAAAGTTTCCTGTCCGTCCTTTTTCCATGCCTGCTCCCCGGAGGCGGCGCTCTCCGCCCTCTCCCTGCGGCAGTTGTCACGATAGCGGTTCAGGGCTTTTCTGTCCGCTATCAGGCACAGATAGTTCCTCAGGCTGCTCTTTGCTTCATCATATCTGTCCGCATGCAGACAAAACTCCGAGAATGCGTCATTCACACATTCTCGGATGTCCTCTGGATTCTGCAGGCGTCTGGCGCATACGCTCCACAGCAGCCCCGTGTATGTCTCCAGCAAGGCCGCCGCGCCTTTGTTTTTATCCTGTTTTATCAGTTCCTGTATCTCCTGATCCGTGTATGTCATTTACGTCTGCCCCCCGAAGTCATTTTTGTATTTTAAAATTCTCTCCATTGATACCCGGCTCGCAAGCGGAAAGCGCCACAAATTGACGGCATATATTACCACTTGTCAAACCTTACCCAAATCTTACATTTCCTGCTCCCGCTGCTTTTTCTCCATTTCGCTGCGGCGGAAATCGCGGTAGATATCATTTGTCACATATTCCGATATGCTCTGCCTGCCGCTCAGATACAACTCCTCGTTGGTCATATAGTCGTTTCCGAAAATGAAGTTTAGGTTCCTCTCGCGGCGGTCCAGTTCCTGTTCGATGGCCTCCCTGGCCTGCCTGATCTGCTGCTGCCGCTGTTCCCATGCCGCCTGCTGCTCTTCTCTTTTGCGTTTTTCCCAGTCGTTGATGTCAGCCTGAAGCTTCTTGACCTTCTCCCGGTTCGCCTCACTAAGCTTGGGATCGGCCAGGAGATCATCGATAAATTTGCAAAGGTCTTTCGTCGAAAACAGGTTTCCGTCATAAAAGCCAATCATATAGTTAACCGCTTGCTCCGCAAATTCAGGACAACGCTCATCCCAGGCTTTCCAGGCCCAGAACTCTTCTTCCTGTTCATCCAGTCCTGCGTAGGTGGAGACCAGCGCGTTCAGAGCAGCCTTTCTGCCCGCGTAGTATTGGTGCAAATGGACTTCAGCGGCAAAATCCGCCAGAATCAATCCGATATCGAGGTCTGCTTTCTGGTGCAGCTCTTCCCTTCCATATCTGTATATTCGCGACAGTTCTTGCAGTATATCCGTATTGGTACGCCAGAATCCGTGCTCGGACCACTTGGGCTCGACTTTCAGCATACACACCGCATGGTACAGAATACACTCCAGGGCCACCACCGGCTGCCAGGTATCGCTGCCGCCATGTCGGCGTTTGCGGCTGTTCTTTCCATACTGCTTCGCCAACTCCAGCCAATCCTTTGGCATCTCCCCCTCTTTCATCCTTTCCATAAGCCACCTCGCTATGGGAGAGGGCACAAAGGGTAGCTTTACGGAACTGTCCCTCTTATCCATGGCAAGAGCGTTCTGATCCGCTTCATCCGGATTCCTGGCCCCATGGATTCCGGCACTGTAATACATCAGATAGGCATGCCTCCAGCCGGATGTCTTTATCCCCAGCGCTTTCTGCATTTCCTGGCATCTGGACTTCCAATCTGTATACTGCCGGTATTCCTCGCAGTCGCTCTGAGCAATCTCCTCCCTAGCCTGACCATACGCTTTCCTGATTTTCTCCAATGCCTTACTCTGACGGTTTGCGTACCGTCGGTTTGTAGGAATCATGGGCAGTATCTGGAAGATAAGCATGAAAAACAAAAAAGCGAGAAACATTACCGGTATATAGGTAAGGATGCCTAATACATGCAGATTACTTGTCCTGCTCCCGGTCCCAATATATTTTTCTATAAAGAGCGGCATGAAAAGCACAAAAATCGCCCATGCTATTCCAAATAAAACTATGGATACCAAAGAGAATCCGGCAGCAATGTTATCTCTCTTGTCTATTTTCTTCTTTAGGCCGGAAAGATCATCGAACTCTCTCTTCATAGGCACCAGGAGTTCCTGCAGCTTTGCAGCCGCACGCCGATCCATATTCAGTTTCGCTTCCTCTGTACGCTTATGCAGCTTCCAGTAAGAGCCCACCCTTCTGGCGGCATCGCTCATCTCGAAATGGGGCGGAGCGCTCACCTCCTCATACCCCTCTGTCGTCCTGCATCCGGTAAGCTGCCGGAATGCCTGGGCATGATCCTTGAAATACTCCACATCGGCTTTGCTGCCTGCCTCCTTGTAGAAATGCCCTGCCAGCTGGAAGTTCGGCTTTACGCCTATGCCGGTCTCGTAAAAACGGCCCAGCTGCAGGCATCCCTGCCTGTTGCCAGCGCTGGCGGCCACCCCGGCCCAGTAGCAGGCGATCTCATCGTCCCAGGGAAGCCCTGCCGCCGCTCCCTGTTTGGCATCGTACAATCGGGCCGCCAACTCCCCTTCCTTTCTCTCGGCGCCGTACACCCTCCAGAAAGAAGACAGCTTCTCCAGCTCTTTATAGGCCTCTTCTTCCTCCAGACGTCCTCCCCATTTTGCTGCTGTCACAAGGGTGGCCATATCCTCCATAAGCTTCTGTGCTTCCTCTTTCTCTGTTCCGGAAGCTTTCGCAAGGAATTCTTCACAGAATTTTCCCGCGTATTCGATATCACTGACCTGGATTTCCCCGCTCTGTACCCGCTTTCCATCGGACACCCGGGCGGCCGGCTCCCTTTCCGGAGCTTCCTGCTGCCGTGTTCCCTCTGCGCTTTCCTTGTCCGTGGCCCATCCTGCGGCTTTTTCTTTGGCGACTTTTTCTTTGGCGACTTCTTTCGCCTTTATCTCAGCTTCCAGACGCCGTTGCTCTGCCAGGGCTTTCTCCACGATTTTCCGACACTCCCCGGCCAGTTCTGCACTGTCTCTATAATCCTGCGCCTCTTCAAAATAAGACAGTGCTGCCTCATAACGTTTCTGTTGCTGCAAAGCCTTTGCCTGCCTGTAGGCCCACTCTTTGCCCAGCTGTACCAGCTTCTCCGCCTGGCCTCCATGGGCTACGGCCTGCCGGTACGCTTCCATCTGCCTCCAATCCTTTTTCCAGACAAGAAATGCTTCAGGCTCGTCTACCCGGTTATCCGCCAAGAGCAGATAATACCAGCTGATTCCATCGGCCGGGTTCTCTTTTACCGCCCGCCTTGCGATATCGCAAGCTTCGTCATACTCTTTCTCCTCCATTGCAAGTTCAATGCGCTGATGCAGTTTCTTTCCATCTGCCATTCCTTCATCCCCCCTACCATTGATACCATTTGCTCCATTCTCCAAGCTGGGCTTCCACTCCGGGCACTGTCTCATATTCCGCTGCCAGCTCCTCCCGAATCGCATCATTGAGAGGTTTGATTATATTATTGTCATATGGAATCAAGTCATCATACAGTTTGTTGAATTTCAAAGCACTCTGCCCACATTTCAGGAACCAGAGGGAACCCAGGACAATTGCAATGGTAACAATCAAAAGATGGACTATACTCGAAAATATTCCCAACGGTTCCCCGATAAGAAATGTTACAAATCCAAGACCCATGAATGTAAGGAACCCTCGCAGTAAATGGAAATCATCCCGTGTTGTCTCCCAGGCAAATCCCAAAAAGAGCAGCGAGACAGGCATATAGAAACGCAGACAAAGCGGGCTTAGAACCAAAGAGAGCAATGCTAACCAGAAAGTAGGCTTTTTTGCCCCGTGTCTTTTTAAATAGGCTGTTATCGTTTCTGTATTTTTCCGATTCCATGTGCCATATTCAGCCGGATGTCGATCTCTTACCGCCTTTTCGAGATTTTGATCCAGTTCTTTCATCCGGTTGAATTCCGCCTCTTTGCACTGATTGAATATGGCATGGACAGCCATGTCAACCAGCTGTTCGCTGCCGGCGAAATTTGTGAAAGGCATCTGGTTGCAGGTAATAAGCACAGCTTCATAGTTCTTTTTTGTCATCTCTGTTTCCGCCTTTTTGCACAGCAACAGACTTTTATTGATATCCTCCATCAGGGCAAAGATTTTCTGCAGGCTCTCATCCGCAAACCTCTGCGCGCGTTTATAGGATCGTCTGGCCTCATGCCAACCCTCCGGTTCCTCCTGACAGACCAACGGTCCATCAGGAGCCATGATATCTTTTGAAAGCGCCGCCGGGCTTTCCGCTTTACATTCCGCCATGACAAGATAGAGATAACCCCAGCCATACTGGGAATCCTCATCCAACAGCGCCTCAGCCAGCTGTCTGATTCTTTTGAAATTTTTTTCATCCGCTGCCTGCCAGATTTCTGCTTCACCGGGACGCATCTCGCGTTGATTGATTTCTGTCATCTTTTTGTTAATGACCATCACTCCGTCAGGCCGTTCCATCATCAGCCGCGCCGTCTCCAAGAGCTTGTCATACTTTTCGCGCAAAGGTGTCTGTGCCACAGTGTCACTTAATGGGCGCAAAGTCCCGGGTTCTTTCCAGTTTTTCTTTTCTTCCATGATTTTACCTTTTTTAGTCCTTTTCTCCTTTTCCATACATTTCCCCGATTTCTGCCAAAAGTCTGCATCTTCCCCCTTTCCGACCAGACCGCCGGGAGCTTTCGGACGCCGGCCCGGGTAATCCCGGCCGCCCGCCATATGCCTGCATATAGACTCCTGATATTGTATTCCCCGGAAAAAAGGAACTCGGGACAATGCTGCAAAAAATTTTTATTCCACGATGACTTTTACCTGGAAAATCCGGTTGTAATTGTATACCGGATCTGAGAGGCGCAGTTCCACCCAGTCCGGCGCCTCCTCAATGCCCTCTCTCTGCACCAACTGCAGGAACACACCCCCCATATGAATACTGCCCACCTCTATCCGGGAACCCTCCGGATATAATTCCAACTCCCTCTCCCGCGACAGTTCAAAGGACGCCCCTGCCTCCTCCCGGGGCTTATTTCCGTAAAAATATCTGGCTTCAAAGGTGGCATGCCGGAAGAACAGCTTCTCCGTGGAAATCGGCTCAAGCATCAGTTCATACTCAAATATGGGATCCGGATCCTGAGTGACAAGTCTCTCCCCATCCTCCTCGTAAACTTTATCTTCATATGCTTCATAATACTTCATGCGGACACCTGTCAAACGGTAACCTGTACCATCGGGAAACAGCAGCGACTCATCACAGGCAACGGTTTCTCCCTCTTCCTTGGGGAGCGGTATATATGCCCCGC
>JAAWOU010000132.1 GCA_022799755.1 Lachnospiraceae bacterium | reverse complement strand
ATGTTCTACTCTAATGCTTTCGCCATAAGGTCATAGGTCTGGCTTTCCGTCAGGGGATTGTAGATATATCCGAGAGTTGTGTTCAAGTTATTGTGCCCCAGCATCTCCCGGATGCAGTCTAAGGGGACGCCGCTGGCGTTCAAGTTGCTGGCGTAGGTCTTACGCATCTTGTGGCTTGACTTTACGGATATGCCCTCGTACCTTGCGAACATTCTAAGGATAACGGCAATCCGGTTGGCGGTGATTCTTTTTCCGTCCCGCATGAACATGTACTCGCCCTGTCTCTCTATCCGCTTCAATGTCTCTATGGCTTTCGGAACCAGTATGACGAAACGGTCCTGATTCGTTTTGGTATGCTCCACGACTTCAAAACGGTTCTCTGTCTGGTCCCTGATTTCTTCACGGACGATATGCAGATGGCTTACATCAGACCAGTCGCTCCATTTCAGCGCCACCAGCTCCCCTACACGCAAGCCTAACAGGAAGTTAATCTTGACGGCAAGAAAAGATGCATCCAGTGTCTCTTCGTACATGCTTTCAAGGAACCGGTTCATGTCCTCAAGCTCTTTGGTGTTATACGTTTCTGTCTTTCCGGTCTTTTTTACCACCTGTCTGTACTTCACCAGAATCTGCACCTTGTCCATGGGGTTTTCTGTTAGATATTTTTTTCTAACAGCATATTCATACATGCCATTCAGTATTGTCTTTGCATTGTACCATTCTTTCCGGGACAGGTTGAATTCCTTTACGATACGGTTGCATTCCTTTTCCAGCAGAAGTTCATCAATTTTCCTGACTTTCATGCCATGGAGTACGGACGGCTCGAAATATTTTTTATAGTGTTGTTTATGCCGCCTTATTGTGTTTGTGCTGTTAGTGACGGTGGCCTTGAACTCCAGCCATTCTTCATACAGTCCATAAAATGTCAGCTTGTCAAGGTGCGTTTCAGAAAAGTATATGGGAACTAGCTTGTCCAGCAACTCTTCCTTTGTTTGTGCTTTGATATTCTTCCTTTTGCCAGATGCATCCTTGTAGCATGTCTGCCAGCGTCCGCCCTCTTTTGTCGGTGGGGTAATCGCATAGGTGTGCATCTTCATTATCTGTTCTCTCTTTGTAGACATAAGCGTATCAAGCACACTGTCTGCATCTATTATACCGCTTTCCAGTGCCTGATACAAGATATCAAATTTCTGTTTTATGGATTCTTTCTGCTCCATTGCCATTTGTCATGCAATGGGACTGTATCTAAGTTTTCGGATTTAGGTTTCTAGGGTTTAGGATTTTAGGTTTTAAGTATTTGCGTCCCGTAATGCGCATCTCCTTTCTTCTGTTATTTCATATTCATTTTAAAACGGCAGCTCCAGCTGCTGTGCTTCGGAGACTTTTTGAAAGCCGTTGTGCCGGTTCAGGTATTCCTCTGTCGAATGGTATACAACAGCGCCCTCCTTGCCTGTATAGACATGGACTTCGTGTATCCGCCTAAGGAACGCCTGCCAGGATGTGGGTTTTCTTTCCTGTATGTCCGGATATTGCTCTTCCAATCCCCAGTTGCTCACGATATAGGCCGTGTCATAACAGGCGAATTTATTGGCATACCTGGCGGGCAGTTCTATGGGGTAGATATCCAGATAGTTCAGCATGTCCGCAAGCCTAAGCTGGCTCCTGAACTCGTCGAACGCTATGACGGACTGACAGGAGTATCCATCAAAAGGATGCTCATAATCGGTCACGCGGTACACTTTGGAGTCTCCATGCCTGTCTAATATTCCCCGCGTCTTTCCGGTGCCCGTTGCCCCTGATACATAGACCACTTTCAGGTCAAGCCGCCTTTCGTCCTTGTACTTCTCTGTCAGGAGCATCGTCCGCAGCTTGTCCAGCTTATCAATCTGTAGTATGTAGTCGTTGTTTATGGCCAGTATCTCCGCATTGGAATAGCCGTTCTTCACCATCTCATATAGTTCGTGCATGTCGCTGTCCCGTCCCTTTTGTGTGGGAAATTCCCCCCACTCTTCAAAGGTTCCGTCCACGCTCGTCTCTTTCTTCTTCGTGTCCTCCCATTTCCCGCTCTTCCTGATATAATCCAGGTTGCTTTCTGCCGTGCCCTCTGCTGCTTCTATATGGGCAGTGGAAAAGTGTTTTTTTACTGTGCTGAAGCGGACTCTGGAATTGAAGTATGCATAAATGTGGGTATGGTACGTTCCCTTTTCGCCCACTTCATCCGCCATGCAGAAGTACCGCAATGTGGAGAATGCCGTGATGAGCGTCTCCTTAATCTTGCGGTGGTCAAGGCCACTGTCTGCCGGATTGTTTATCGTCAGCTGGAACGCATTCCGCTGGGTGTCTTTATTTCTTCTGTTTGGCATTCTTTTCTCTCCTTTCTTTTCTGCCGTTCGCTCTGTGCAGATGTGGCGAACAATGCCGCCAGTGCTGCAATGCCTTGATTCATCAGCTTTTTATGCCGCTGTTTGGTTGTTTGTTCAGGCGGGGTAATACTAGCCCGCCCGGCCCCTGGCGGGGCGCTCACTGCCCCGCACCTCCGCCTCCGGCTATGGCGCGTGTCAGCGAGCATATGTCAGGCTGGCGGTCAAGGTATTCCCTTATCCTCCGGCAGAGCGTGTCAGGGTTTTTGATTAGCGGCACCAGCATCTCCTGTACGCTTTCCTGGCCGTCAATCAGCACGAGAGCTTCCCCGGGCTTATAGGTGCCCGTGGGGTTCTCCTCCATCTCGTTTGAAAAGCCCAGCATACGGAACTGTTCGGCAGAGCACCGCCCAAAGGATATGACGCACTGGAACTGCTCACGGGAACCGGAAGAGAACAATGCCGCATCCGCCCTCTGTACACAAAGGAGCAGCCCTATGTTCAGCCCACGGCCCACAGCCAGTATCTCGCCGACTTTCGACATCAGTTCTGCTTTCAGGCTCTTAGTTTTTGTCTCCGCATATGTCAGCAGTCCGAACCACTCCTCTATGAAGAGCGTGTAGTGCTTTCTCAGTCTTGTCCTGTAGCTGCGGACTGCCGTGAAAAAATCATAGAAGTCATTGACCATCTTCAAGGCTTCTTCGCCGGAGGCATAGGAGGGAGAACCCTCCCATGCCTGAAATTCCATTCCGCCTTTATAGTCCGATATGTAACACCGGCTTTCTCCGGAATGCAGCATATTCCACACATACCAACGCGCTGCAAAAGATTTTCCGGAGCCGCTCTTACCCGCAAGCAGCAATGAACTTGTCTTCATTCTTAGATTTATGCATATGGACACCTTTATCCCATGCATGAAGTATTCTTCCCTGCGGTATCCTAGCATTAGAGCCAATCGTCCTCACCTCCGCTGTCTTTTTCCCCAGCGCCGTCTTTCTCCGGAATGGCCTCTTCTAATGCCGGAGGCGGTGTCTGCTGCCCGGCATCCTCAATCGGAGGGTAAATCTGCAAGAGCCTATTCCAACCATACGGCGAATAGGTTACGGCGAAATAGAGTTTTGTCGGTGTCGCAGCAATGATTCTGATATAGGCCTGGACTTTCCGCTTCTCCGCTATGAATTTCTTTATGCGCAGCTCTATAATCCTGTTACGCTCTTCCGGCTCAGTGTCTTGATATTGATGAACAAGTCCGGCGGCGCTGGCTTCATACCAGACAGCAAACGGGCGCCTACAGTCAATATTTTCAAAGAAAATAGACTCGTATGGCTTTCCCTCTAACGCATTCGCCAGTTTATCGTTCTCCTCAATAGTCAGCAGAAGCTCCTGGGGTATTTGAAACTGGCGGTCTTCCGTCTCCTGGAAAAATCTTTTCAGATTCCTGATGAGCCATTGTACCAGCCAGACAGCCAGGCGGAAAAGGCATCCTGTCAAATGGAGCAGACTTTTCAGGAACCGCAGCATATAGGGGGCCGCCTTTTTCAGAAATTCCGACAGCCTCATCAAGGTGTTGTGGATTTTTTTCGCAATCCATCTGGCATCCTCCTGAATCGCCTTGATTCTGTCGGCACGCTTCGCCTTGCTTAAAAGCTCTTGCAAGTCAAAAGCCCAAATGGTTGCCGCCACCATTATGACTGGAATTACATAGAAAAAAATCACAATAATATCATTATTCATTTTTCCATTAGGAGGCTGTAGGAACCATTGCACCCTGTACTACAGCCGCCCTCCTCCTTTGATAAAATTTTTATTCCGCACAGGGTCAGCGGAAAAGCATTATTCAGTTTTTAGCTCTGCTCCACGAGCAGAACATCCTCAGCGGAAAAGCTGTCTTCAACGCTGACGGAGCTGCCATCCCTGCGGAGGTACAGCTTGTCAATAGCATTGACGAACTCGACCAGCACTTTTTCCCCGTTTTCCCGGAGCTCTGCCAATACCTCTGGCAGAAGAAGTGGTGTCATTTGTCCCGGTATCTTGACCATGATTTTGTCATAACTTAATGGGTCTACCACCTCATATTTTTGACCCGCAACATTATTTGTCGGTTTTCCGTCCTTGTATTCCCTATACTCAGAGATAGATAACAAAATAAATGTCCCATCTTTGTACAAAGCCTTAAGGGGAATGCCTTTATTTATAAATTTGGTCATTTTTCATGACCTCCATTTCTTTTATCATCGTCAAAAGCATGGTATAATAGACTTGCAACAGTACTATGTAACCGTGCTTCGTTTACGGATTACATGGATAAGGTCTCTTCCGGTGGAGGAGGCCTTATTTTTTGCCTCATTTGCATCACCTCCTAAAAATCTCATGGCTGGATTTCCCGTTTGCCATAAAGCGCAAGGATGAACCACCAGCTAATCTCTCTACAAGAGATACCTATAGTATAGCAACTACCATGCGGCTTTCTAGCAACATCAGAAAAAAATATGTAGCAGTTTTTCCACAAGGCTAAGGGATAGGCGGAGTCAGGCTTTCCAAAAACGCCATCAGCAATTTTTGCGAATCCTTGTTTAGCCTGGATACATAGTGGTTGAGCCGGAAGTTATCAAGCGCGTTCTCTCCAAATACCAGGTACTCCAGGCTTTCGGATGCAATGGTGCAGTAGCCAACCAGGACATCAAGGGGTGGCAGGGAAGTCCCCTTTTCATAATGCAGGATAGAGTCCCTTGATACATTAAGTAATTGTGCCATGCGCTCCTGGGAATACGCTTTTTCTTTCCGGATTGATTTTAAATGGCTAGAAAATCTTTCATTATCAAGTCGCATATGCTACCTCCCTATATTGTCAAGTGATTTTCCTTAAAAAATCAAGGAATTTTAAAGTTTATATCTCAGGTGAATGAGCCAAGGAGATGGACATTTCTCTGTAT
>JAAWOU010000131.1 GCA_022799755.1 Lachnospiraceae bacterium | reverse complement strand
ATTCTTCTTCGCCAGCTCATCCCCCCGGACGATCACGCTGCCGGATGTGGGAGTGTCCAGCCCGCCCATCATATTGAGAAGGGTGGACTTGCCGCTGCCGGAGGTTCCCACCACGGCCACAAACTCCCCCTGCTCCACAGAGAGGTTGACCCCATCCAGGGCGCGGGTGATGTTGGGCTCGCTGCCATACTGCTTTTTCAGGTCGATGGTCTGTAATACGTTCACGGTTGATCTGCTCCTTTCAAGTAATGGAGCTATGGTAAAATCCAAATGTCACAGAAATGTCCGAATTGCAGCTTTAAATATGAATTTTTTATGAATAGTCTATCGCCTGGGCAGGAACACCGAAAAGACAGAACCCCGGCCAACCTCCGAGGTCACCTTGATATAGCCGCCCTGCCGGGTGACGATCTCCCGGGCCAGATACAGGCCGATGCCCACCCCCGGCTGGTTGTGGACCTCCTCCTCCCGGTAAAAGCGCCGGAAGATAGCGGCCTGCCTGCTCTCCAGGATGCCCTTGCCAGTGTCGGCCACATCCAGCTTGACATACATCTCCCACTGCGCAACCGACACGCTGATCTTTCCGCCTGCCGGGGTGTACTTCACCGCGTTGTCCAGCAGATTGAACAGGGCCTCCGCCGTCCACTTGCTGTCGTGGGACACCCGCAGATCCTCCGGGCATTCCACCTCTACGGAGATGCCCTTTTGCTCCGCACCGTAGACGATGCCGCTCATAGCCTGGGCCAGAGTGTCCAGCAGCGGCACGTCTTTCTTTTCCAGGGTGACCGCCCCGGTCTCCAAACGGGAAGCTTTCCCCATGGACTGCACCAGAAATTCCAGCTTGTCCGTCTGACTGCGGATGCCCTGTAGAAAGTCCTGCCGCTCCTGCTCCGTGACGGGCTTTGCCAGCAGGGTGTCCGTTACCATTTTCAGATTTGCCACCGGCGTTTTCACCTGATGGAAAATGTCCGACACCAGTGTTTGCAGTTCCCGCCGCTCTCCATCCACCTTGCGCCGGTTATCCTGAAGGATATCGTACAGACGGGAGAGACGGTAGCTAATGCGGGCAAAGATGGTCTCACGGTCTTCGGCTCTGGCTGGTTCTTGGCCGCCGGTAATCATGCTGTCCATTGTCTGGCAAAGGTCGCTGGTGAACTGGGACAGCCGTTTAGCGAAAAACAGCGTCAGGAGAAGCAGCCAGACCAGAGCACAGGCCGTCAGCAGCGCACCGGCCAGCAGCACCCACCCCTGGCCGGTCAGGTTGGAGATGAGGAAGGAAAGGGCCAGCATAGAGACAGCCGCGCCAGTTTCCACCAGCAGGAATATGGTCTTGACCGAAACACGCCTCATTTCCGTTCCCCTCCTGTCCACTGATATCCGATACCGTAGATGGTCTTGATATAGGTGTCGCCCTCCGCCTCGATCTTGCCCCGAATGCGGCTGATGGAGGTGGTCAGGGTATGCTCGTCCACAAATTTCTCGTCCACGTCCCACAGCCGCTCCAAGAGCCTTTGCCGGGTCAGGACCTGGCGCGGATTTTTGCAGAACAGGTACAGCATCTTGTACTCCATGGGGGAGAGCGTCAGCGGCTTTCCGTCCAGAGAGGCGGACTGCTCCGAAAAATTCAGAAACAGCCTGCCGTCATCGTAGAGATCCTTTGCCGGTTTGTGGTGCTCCAGCATGGCGAACATGGCGCGGATCTTCCTCTGCAAGGCTCCAATGGAGAAAGGCTTGGTAATATAGTCCACTGCCCCCGCCTCATAGCCCTGGATTTGGTCGGTCTCCTGGTCGTTGGCGGTGAGGAAAATTACTACCGTATCCGGGTGTTCCGGCCTGACAAGCTTGCACAGGTCATAGCCGTTCCCGTCCGGCAGATTGATGTCCAGCAGCACCAGGTCATATTCCGTCCCGGCCAGCAGAGTTTCGGCGGTCCTGGCATTCAGTGCAGGCGTGACGTCCCAGCCGTCGGAAATCAGGTTGTATGCCAGTGTTTTATTCAAGAGGGCGTCGTCCTCGACAATCAGTATCCGTTTCATGGTCCAGCCTCCTTTTGGTGATAAGGGCAGTATAACAGATAAATATCCGCGAAATGTTACAGAAGAGAGCTTTTGTCAAGGGCGCGTTTCATATAAGGCGGAATCTTTAGTAGAGTCGCTGCTGAGATACAGTTTGGTAAACTCTCGCCTTGTAACAACGGACCCGGCATTGGCTGCGCCTCGCCTACGGCAGCCTTACAGCTTTGACCCTTTGGCAGTCAGGAGAGACGAAAAACCCTCTTATACAGCACGAAACACCTGGGCAGCGGGATGTCATGAGTACCGGTCAGAGACGGTCTCTTGGCATCCCGTTGCCCAGATGTTACCAAGCGAAAAGGAAAGTCAGTTGTTTTCAATCGGAGAAATAACGGGTTTTCCATCTTTGCTCAGCCATTTTATTTGCCTCCGATGATCGCAATCTGTCGATTTGTGACCAGAAATGAGTACAGTATACCACCAACGCTCACAATCGTCAACTATAGGTGCAGCCAGCAGTAACAAGCAATGCTTCGGCTGTAATCTGGCAGCTGACAGGTGCAGATTGGAGGGATAATCCTGCTTCAGGCTTTGTCGGCGATAGTCTTCGCTCTGCTGAGTGCGGCCGGCTCCGTAATGTAAGCTGATTGAAACCGTTCAAGTAAAAACCTGCATCAGAAATTGCGAAAGTACCAATGCTTTCCTACCCATGACAGCCCTCGCAGGAGCCGCAGTCCGGAAAATCCTTCGGATTGTAGGCAATGCCCTGCCGGTCATAGTAATCCTTCACCGCCGCACGGATGGCCTCCTCCGCCAGAACAGAGCAGTGCAGCTTGTGGGCGGGCAAGCCGTCCAGCGCCTCAGTGACGGCCTTGTTGGTGAGCTTCAGCACTTCCGAGAGCGGTTTTCCTTTGATTAACTCGGTTGCCATAGAACTGGACGCAATGGCAGAGCCGCAGCCAAAGGTCTCAAACTTCACATCCGACACGATGCCGTCCTCAATTTTGAGGTAAATCTTCATAATGTCCCCGCAGACGGCGTTGCCTGCCTCACCCACGCCGTCCGCATCCTCAATCATCCCCACGTTCCGGGGATTGCGGAAGTGATCCATGACCTTTTCACTATAGAGCGCCATACAAAATCCTCCTTACAGGACAAATTCCCGTTTCCCGCTGACCTTATCCTTCCACAGCGGGGACATACCGCGCAGATAGCCCACAATCTCCGGGACAGCCTTCAAAATTGCCTCCACATCGGCTTCGGTATTCTCTCCGCAGAGCGACAGCCGCAATGAGCCGTGGGCTGCCTCATGGGGCCGTCCGATAGCCAGCAGGACATGACTGGGGTCCAGGGAGCCGGAGGTACAGGCGGAACCGGAGGAGGCACAGATGCCCCGGTCGTCCAGCAGCAGGAGCAGGCTCTCCCCCTCGACGCCCTCAAAACAGAAGTTGACATTGCCGGGCAGCCGGTTCACAGGGTCCCCGTTGAGGGCGGCATAGGGTATCTGCGACAGCCCTGCAATCAGCCTGTCCCGCAGGGCAGACACCTTCGCGGCATTCTCATCCATGTGAGCACAGGCCTCCTCCAGGGCTGCTGCCATGCCCACAATGGCCGGGACGTTCTCTGTCCCTGCCCGCTTGCCCCGCTCCTGGGCCCCGCCCTCAATGAGGCTGGACAGCGGTATCCCCTGCCGGGCGTATAGCACCCCGACCCCCTTCGGCCCGTGGAACTTGTGGGCGGAGAGGGACAGCAGGTCGATGTTCTGTGCCCTTACGTCGATGGGCAGATGTCCCGCCGCCTGTACTGCGTCGGTGTGAAAAATGACACCCCGCTCCCGGCACACCGCGCCGATCTCCAAAACAGGCAGGACAGAGCCGATCTCGTTGTTGGCGTACATGATGGTGACCAGTGCAGTGTCCTCACGAATGGCTTCCGATACCTGTTGGGCGGTGACAGTGCCCAATACTCCGACTGGGAGCAGTTCCACCTCGAATCCCTCGCCTTCCAGCCTTTTCAGCGTGTGCAGAACGGCGTGATGCTCAAAGGCAGTAGAGATAATGTGCCGCTTTCCTTTTCGTGCCCCCAGCAGAGCGGCGGAGCGGATGGCTTGGTTATCCGCCTCACTGCCTCCAGAGGTGAAAGTAATCTCCTTGGAGGATGCCCCGATACAGGCGGCGATTTTCTCCCTGGTGTCCTCAAGTGCCTCCTTTGCTCTCTGCCCCAGGCTGTACAGGCTGGATGGATTACCCCAGGTGTCCTGCATACAGGCGGTCATGGCATTGATCGCAGCCCTGCTCATTTTGGTGGTAGCCGCATTGTCTGCGTAAATCATAGCAATATCCTTTCAGGCGTGAACGTGCCGGCATATCCGTCTCATGTTCAGTCGGCAAACAGCGGTGTGGACAGATAACGGTCGCCGGTGTCCGGAAGCAGAGCCACAATGGTCTTGCCTGCGTTTTCGGGCCGCTTTGCCAGTTCAATTGCCGCATGGAGCGCAGCCCCGGAGGAAATCCCCACCAGCACGCCCTCCTTGCGGCCGATCAGCCGTCCGGCAGCAAAGGCATCCTCGTTGGACACAGGGATGATCTCATCATAGACTGCGGTATCCAGCACCTCCGGGACAAATCCAGCGCCGATGCCCTGGATCTTATGGGCCCCGGAACGGCCTTCGCTGAGAACGGGAGAGTCCTTGGGTTCCACTGCCACGATTTTCACCGCCGGATTTTGCTCCTTGATATACTGCCCCACACCAGTGATGGTGCCGCCGGTACCCACGCCGGCCACAAAGATGTCTACTTCGCCGTCGGTGTCCGCCCAAATTTCCGGGCCGGTGGTGGAGCGGTGGGCGGCAGGGTTGGCGGGGTTGACAAATTGGCCGGGAATAAAGCTGTCGGAAATCTCCTGAGCCAATTCCTCCGCTTTGGCGATGGCCCCCTGCATCCCCTTGGCCCCTTCAGTCAGCACCAGTTCCGCACCGTAGGCCCTCATCAACTGCCGACGCTCCACGCTCATAGTTTCCGGCATGGTAATGATGATGCGGTAGCCCCTTGCTGCTGCCACGGAGGCTAATCCAATCCCCGTGTTGCCGGAGGTGGGTTCGATAATAGTGGAGCCGGGTTTCAGCTTTCCACTGGCCTCCGCCTCGTCGATCATCGCCTTGGCAATGCGGTCTTTTACCGATCCGGCGGGATTGAAATACTCCAGCTTCACCAGGAGGCGGGCGTTCAACCCTGCGTCCTTTTCAATATGCGTCAGCTCCAGCAGAGGCGTTTTACCGATCAGCTGGTCGGCGGATGTGTAGATATTGGACATGA
>JAAWOU010000130.1 GCA_022799755.1 Lachnospiraceae bacterium | reverse complement strand
AAAAAGTCGAGAGTTATGGGATATTTGTATAGCATCCATAACTCTCGGCATAACGGCCTTTTTCCTACGTTGATTTTTTCTTCGTGAAACAACCCTGGCATTGACTAAAGGGCGGAAACTACTCTCCGCTCCTGTTCGCCCGGCTCATAGACCATGTTCGGAGAGCGGACAGGGTCTGTGTAAGGTCTGTGAAATAAGTCCAAAAATGCGCCGGCATCCGTAAAAGATGATGCCGGCGCATATACATGCCAATATATCAGTGGATGCGCTCTGCCTTATGGTCTTTCCACCGGAAGCTGATCTTCTCCCCGCCTCTGGTGACAAAACCCCGCACTTCGCCGCTCTTCCACTCTTCGGGAAGCGCCGGGAGAAGCTGTATCTCGCCGGTATGGCTCTGCATCAGGGCCTCGCAGATGGCGGACAGGATTCCGAAGTTGCCGTCGATCTGGAAAGGCGGATGAGCGTCCATCATGTTCGGGTATATGGACGCGGCGAACATATGGCGGATATGGTGCATGACGCCCTCCGGGTTCCTCAGCCTGGCGTGGACATTGGCGATCCAGGCATTGGACCATCCGGTGCCGCCTCCGCCGTTGTCGAGTCTCCCCTGCAGGGTCTTTCTCACCGCCTCGTCCATCCCTGCGTCCGCCCAGATATCGGACGGGAAGAAGCCGTAGAGATGGGAGATATGGCGGTGTCCCGGCTCACGCTCCTCAAGAGCGCAGCCCCACTCTAAAATGCGTCCGTCCTCCCCTGTGGTTACGGGTCTGATCCTGCCCAAAAGCTCCAGATAATGCTTCGTGTCCTCCCCCAGTATCTGTCCGGCCTTTACCGTCTTGTCCAACAGGTCATAGATAATGGACAGATCCATGGCGCTTCCCTCGCAGACCGAGCATCTGCTGCCGTTCCAGATGAATTCGTTTTCCGGGGATGTAGACGGACTCGTGGTCAGATGTCCCTCCTCGTCCTCCACCATCCAGTCCTCCAGAAAATCGGCCGCCCCTGTCAGTACCGGATAATACTCCCGCAGAAACGCCTGGTCTCTGGTGTGCAGATAATGCTCCCATATATGCCTTGCGGTCCAGAAGCCGCCCATCTGCCAGAATCCCCAGATGGGATTCTTCGTGGCCTCGTAATTAAACCGCCACAGGTCGCTGTTGTGCCAGCTGGCCCATCCGCGCAGTCCGTAATGATTGCCTTTCTCTGCCAGTTCTTTTAACATCACCATCAGAGGCATGTGGCATTCGGGCAGATCGCAGGTCTCAACCGGCCAGTAGTTCATCTGGGTATTGATATTCATGGTGTAGTTGCTTGCCCAGGGCGGGATCGGCCTTTCGTTCCAAATCCCCTGAAGATTCATGGGCTGGGTCCCGGGCTGGGAGGCGCATATGGTAAGGTATCTCCCGTAGTCAAACAGGAGGCTGACCAGACCGTTGTCCACGGTTCCGGCTCCCGCATTCCGAATCCTCTCGTCCGTGGGAAGCGCGCTGTAATCCTCTCCGTCGATCCAAAGAGAGACACGGTTGTAATACTTTCCGTAGGCTTCCGTATGCCTCTGCTTCAGCGCTTCATATCCGTAAGCTGACGCAGCCTCCAGCGCTGTCCGGCATGCGTTCACATATTCACATCCCTGGGATACGGGCATTTTATCATATCCGTTGAAGCTGGTCTTCAGGGAGAAGAGAATCGTAATCTCCGACACCCCGGAAGCCATGACGGAATTTCCTCCCGGCGCAAGCTGTCCGCAGTCCCCGGGCAGTGCTTTCATAAGGGAGCAGAAACGCACGCTCTCTTCGTCCGTATATACATTGTTCCGGTCCGTGGGGCATCTCCCCTGGGTCTCTATGGCTCCGCCGCTTTCTCTGACGCTGTTTTCCAGAGTCACCGCCTGATAAATGTGGAACTGCTTCCCTTTCTGGCACTTGATATGCACTACAAGAACATCATCCGCCAGTGAGACAAACGCCTCCTTTTCGATCCGCTCGCCATTGTACAGAAAAGCCGTCCGGGCTATGCCGCTTTCCAGATCCAGCTCCCGGCGGTAATCCGTTATCTCGCATTTGGTTTTTTCCTGGATCATGTCGATGAAAATACTTCCATAAGGCACATACATCTGTGAGTTGATATCCGCCATCGTCTCCGAAAGAGCTCTGTGGGCTTCGTCATACTTCTTCTCTTTCAGCAGGCGGCGGATATCCGCAAGCTCTTCCATGCTGTGCTCTGTGGTGCACTTTCCGGGACACCCTGTCCAGAGCGTATCCTCATTGATCTGGAACCTGTCCCGAAATACCCCTCCGAAGACCATGGCTCCCAGCCTCCCGTTTCCCAAAGGCAGTGCTTCTTCCCATGTCCCGGCCTCTTTCGCATACCATAATTTGCGTTCCATTTCCTGTCCTCTCTTTTCGTTTTGTATATGTCCCCGCCTCTCCCGGAGAAAGGCAAGGCGACATATCCAGACTATTATAACGCATATTTTTAATTTTGTCTCATCTATTGCTTTTTAAAGAAAACTAATATATAGTAAAAATTGAAAACCAACTGGGGGCATCACCCAGACAAAGGAGTCAGACTATATGAATTCATTCGATATCATCGGCCCCGTCATGGTCGGCCCATCCAGCTCTCACACGGCAGGAGCTGTCAAAATCGGGAATATTTCGCGAAAGCTGCTGGGAGCGCCCATCCGGAAAGCGGACATCTTCTTCCACGGCTCTTTCCTTGCCACCGGAAAGGGGCATGGCACAGACCGGGCGCTGGTGGCAGGACTGCTGGGCTTTCCCGTGGATGATTCCAGGATCCCGGATGCTTTCCGCTATGCCGGGGAGGCCGGGATGGAATACCGTCTGTCAGGCATTGACTTAGGCGACGTGCATCCCAACTCGGTGAAGCTCCTCCTAAGCGGCGATGAGGGGAAAAAAATAGAGATCGTGGCAGCCTCCGTGGGCGGCGGCGCCATCCGGGTCACACAGATCGACGGACTGCCCGCCAATTTCTCCGGGGATTATCCCACCCTGGTGGTAAACAATTTAGACCAGCCCGGTCATGTGACGGAGATCACATCCATGCTCAGCCACAAGTCCATCAATATCGCCACCATGCAGCTGTACCGCTCCTCCAAGGGAGGGCATGCGGTCATCGTGCTGGAATGCGATCAGGAGGTTCCCGCGGAAGCCATCCGCTGGCTGTCCCATCTGGAGGGCATTCTGAAAGTGACTTACCTGGGGCTGGCGGAGCGGGCCTGAGCCGGGCGGCGGCGAATTTCCCGGAGCATTTACCGGGTTCCCCGGCCAGCATGTACGAGACTCACAGATAGGAGAAAAATTATGTATCAATCATTCCAGGAAATCATGGAAATAGAGAAAGAGACCGGAAAGAAATTCTGGGAAATCGTAAGAGACAATGACTGCAGGGAAATGGAGATCGGCGAGGAGGAGGCTTTCAAACGCATGGAGACCATGTATCAGGCCATGCGGGAAGCCGACAGGTCCTACGACCCGGCCCTGTCTTCCGCCAGCGGCCTGGTGGGCGGGGACGGCGAGAAGCTGGCCGAGGCCCGCAGAGGCAGAGGCCTGCTGTGCGGTCCTTTCCTGGGGCTGGTCATGGAGAAAGCCGTGAAAATGGGAGAATCCAACGCCTGTATGCGGCGTATTGTGGCCGCTCCTACCGCCGGATCCTGCGGGGTGCTTCCGGCCGTGTTCCTCTCTCTGGAGGAGGAGAAAGAATATCCTGCCGATGAGATGGTAAAAGCGCTCTATGTCAGCGCAGGCATCGGCGGCATCATCGCCCAGCGCGCATCCGTGTCCGGGGCCGCGGGCGGATGTCAGGCAGAGATCGGAGCCGCCTCCGCCATGGCCGCGGGCGGCGTGGCTTTTCTGCTGGGAGGAGACGGCGAGGCTATCGCCCACGCCGCCGCCCTGGCTATGAAAAACCTACTGGGCCTTGCCTGCGACCCTGTGGCAGGGCTGGTGGAAGTGCCCTGCGTCAAGCGCAATGTCATCGGCGCAGTGAACGCCCTGACTTCCGCGGACCTGGCAAATGCAGGCATCCGCAGCAAGATTCCCCCGGACGAAGTGTTCGACGCCATGCGAAGCGTTGGGAAAATGCTCCCTGAGGATCTGCGGGAGACAGGAAAGGGCGGCCTTGCGGCCACCCCTACAGGCGTTGCTTTCCGGGAGGGCCTGAAGACTTTCTAGGCGTCTCCCTCTTGTTTGTCTTCGATTTCCGGCAGGAATGTCTGGTACAGCTCTACCTGGTCGTAAATGCAGGTCCAGGTGCTGGAGGAGCCTGCGGTCACGCACAGATATTCCCTGCCGTCTCTGTCCAGCCCCAGGCTGGCGGCACAGCTGCCGGACTGGTCTACATACCCTGTCTTGGCGCACAGTACTTCCCCATGGGTGTCCTTATCCTCGATCCGGCGCAGAAACCAGTTGGAAATCAGCAGCCCCTCCGGATGCTCCGGCGTCATGGATGTGTTGTATGTGTGGGCCGCCATCACATCCCTGCAGAAAGGATTGTCCACCGCTGCCTTTAAAATGACAGCCATGTCATATGCAGTGGAATAATGCGCCTCGTCATAGACACCCACGCAATTGGTCATATGGGAGGTCTCTCCCAATCCCATCTGCGCCAGCTTCTCGTTCATCATATCCACGAACGCCTCGTGGGAACCTGCCACATATATAGCCAGCGCCACCGCGGAATCCGCGCCGGAGGGCAGAATCGTGCCGTAGAACATGTCCCTGACCGTCACTCTCTCATCCAGGGCATAGCCGGTATTGCTGCATTCATTGGCAAAGCTGTAGTCCGTGATATCTATGGTAATGGGAGCTGTTTGGTCCAGATCCTCCGCCGTCAGATGTTCGGCCGCCACCAGGATTGTCAGCATTTTGGTCATGGAGGCAGGATTCATCCGTGTGTAAGCCTCTCTCTGGGCAAGGATCTCCCCGGTCTGGACATCGATAAAGATTCCGTATTTGCTTAGATTTGTCTCTGTAAAGTCTTTCGTGCCGTCTGTCAGGCAAAATACCGCGCTCTGCTCCCAGGTCACACCTCCCAGGGGAGCCAGCGTCAGAAACGGTCCCACATCCGGTGCCGGATCTTCCTCCCGGACGTCTGGCTGCACAGCTGCATTGTCTCCGATCTCGAATCTCTCCGGCATCTCCTCCGCCCTGTCCCCGCCCTCCCGGCTTTCCTCCGGGCTCTGACTCTCATTCGGGGCTTCTACCTGTCCGCTGTCCTTGTGGGACAGGGCCGCGGCGCCGATTCCGATTCCGATTCCGATCATGACAGCCAGTCCTGCCACCACCGGAATGCCCCATTTATATAAAAGCTCACGTCTGCGCTTTTCTTTCTTCATCTGTTCCAGGCGCGCCCTGCGGCGGGCCTGACGCTCTTCTTCCGTCTCCATCTATCTCAAAGATTTCCTTTCTTATTCCGTCCTTTCGGGTTCCGGCCTCTCCGGTTCCAAGTGAAAAACGCTTTCTGTTCTCAGACGGGCAAGCCGCTCGTCAAACTGTTCGTAAAAATCCCGGTCCGTTTCATATCTGTCCATATAAAAGGTCTCCAGCAGCAAAGTATTCAGGCGCTTGCACTCCTCGAGATCCTCTGCTCCCATCACCTTTTCTTCCAATACGCTTATGATATGATGTAAGGGTCAAAAGAGTTGGCAAACAACTCCATAACCCTCCATATAGTACCTTGAAAATTTCACACAACCGTTTTAAAGCCGCTTGCTTTGTAT
>JAAWOU010000129.1 GCA_022799755.1 Lachnospiraceae bacterium | reverse complement strand
GGTTTTACATCTTCTGACTTTGTCATCTGCTTTGGTGTGCCCGCCTTTGGGCGGGTTTTTATTATCTATCTGTCTTATTTGGAGAACTTTCCTATTATATGAAAAAGTTTCCGTCAGCAGAAAACATCTGCTTTTGTCCCTCATTGCTTTCGGTAAAAATCTGATTGCTTTCTTCCGCTTCCTGACACTATTGACAATGTTCCAGGAACAGCATATTGTCTTTCTGCACATTCGGTAAATCTTATGTAACCATATGCGGCCTACTCTGCGATAGCAAAGCCACTGTTTCCCTTCTGCATCCGGCAAAACAGCATCTGTTTATACCGGTTCATGCCACGGTAAAAAATGGCATATGTCCACATCTTACCACTGTTAAAATTCTGGTATCTGCCCGCAATGTTTTTTATCTTCGGTAAAATACAATCCCTCTATTGCTTCATCCATTGCAGAACCACGCCACACATCTTTTGTGCTTCTATGCTCAAAACCGTCAGAATTTACTGTCCCATCTAAAGCGAGCATATATGACTGGCGGTCTTTCATTGTAGTTTATGCAAATTTCAGGGGTGTTCAGCATAAATCATCCTTTCCTGTAATAGCTCACATCCCCCGCCGAATCCACGGTACAGAACCCGGTTATCCCCGGGAAGTCCAGCAAGGGAATCTGCCCCGGCACGTCCACCAGCACGATACGGCGGCTCCCATCCTCCCGGCACCGCCCCATGGCATGGGACACAAGGGCCTCCTGCCCCTCTGCCACATGGACAATCTCATACATCTCCCCCTTGGAAAAGAACACAATCTTCACCGGGAAGTCCCCGGATGAATGGAACTCCACCCTGTCCATGAAATCCAGCAGGACCCACACCGCCCGCACCATGCCGCTGTCAGGAGCCCGGGCACACTCCCCATAAGGGTAGAATCCCCCATCCTCCGCCTCAGCGATACGCCCCTGCCTTTTCAGATGGGCAAGCAGATTGTTCACCGTACCCTCCTTTCCAGGATGGAAAGCGCTAAGCTGCCCTTCCCGGATTCCCGGATATAAGGAAACCTCCTGAAGCAGCGCCGCAGCCTCCTTCCCGTAAATCTCTGCCCTGGTTCTCAATGGCATCACCTCCCCCTCCAGACCCCAACGTCTTTATTTTTTCAGAATTCCATATGTGCAGCCCATGTACCTTCGCTTCCTGAATTTGCCAGTGGCAGCACCCTGTTACTGAATGAACGCTTCCCCCACCACTGAAACAAAACAAATCTACTTTCACCTCTCCAGGAATGATTTCCGATAGAACTACCTTTGGCGCTTAATAACGAAATCCTGCGCATACTGGCAACATTCTGGTTCCGGCTTGTCCGGGTCAGGAAGCTTCATTCCAGCCGCCTCCCTGCCGCATCCGCTCCATTAGCTCTTTCAGTTCCCGCCTGTCCGTGGTGATCAGTTCCTTCTCCAAAGGGCTTGCCTTAAACTCCACCATGATATTGTTGCTATTGGTGCTGATCAGCCCGTTCCCACGCTCAAAATGGGTAATCTCCATGACCTCCGCATCCGACAAGTGTAAGGCGTCCTGTACCCGCACCGCCTCCTCGTCCTCCAGGTTCAGGATGATCTTCGTCTTTGAGTTATTGATAATCCCCTTTCCGAACCGCCCGCCGTCCAGGTTAAAGAAATCATTCAAGTCCTGGCTGGCGCAGACCGCAGAGCCGCCATATCCCCGGATGGTCTTAAAAATCTCCAGTACGAAGTCCCCTGCAAGCCGTGTGCCCGTTGCCCCGGCACCGGAAAGCAGCTGCCAGCATTCATCTATGAAAATGGTCTTCTCCTCGGTACGGTCCTCCTTCGCCCTGTCCCAGACGAAATCTAAAGCCACAAACATCCCCACCGTCAGCAGGTCACCCGTCAGGGACGAGATATCCAGCACCGTATATTTATTCTGCAGGGAAACGTTCGTCTGCTGGTTAAAAGTGCTGGCTGAGCCGTTCACCAGCCGGTTCAGTATGTTGGCAAGCCTCTGTGTATCAGGCGATTCCTTCAGCACCCGGTAGAGATCCCCCAGCACCGGCATCTCACGGTACCTTTCCAGGCAATCCGGGTCTGCCAGGGACCCATTGTCATGGGTGATGCCCTTTGCATTGTAGGTATGTATCATGGCCTCGTCCAGGAGCTGCCGCTCCTCATGGGTCATGTCCGGAATCAGCAGGCTGAAGAAGATATGGAGCCGCTGGATCTTCTCCGCCAGTTCGGAAAGGGTGATGTCCGGCCCGTCCAGAAGCGCGCTCACGGAACGGTCTACCTGCCGTATCTCCATCACATTGATGCAGTGGGGGCTGGCCGGGGATACCTGGATGAACTCCCCTCCCACATTGGCGCAGGCCCGGTGGAACTCGTGCCCTTTCAGCGGCGCAATGATGAAGATGGGAATCCCCTTCCGCCTCATCCGCAGGGCCATCAGCTGCATGGTAAAGGTCTTGCCCGCCCCGCTGGTGCCCAGGATTGCCATGTTGGCATTCTTGTAGACGGCGGAATTGAATATGTCCACGATGATCAGGGAGCTGTTGTATTTGTTCACTCCCAAAAGGATGCCGTTGTCGTCACACATCTCATAACTGGTAAAGGGATAGCACCCTGCCGCGCCACCTGTCAGGAGATTCCGCCTGCTGCGCCCATACAGCTTCTTCTCCACGGATACCAGCGGCAGGGTGGAAAGGAACGCCTGCTCCTCCCGAAAATGGCAGGCACTGGCACGCATGTCCTGGGACAGCAGGAGCTTCTTCATCTCGTTCACTTTCCATTCCAGGTCGTCTACCGTGGATGCAGTGACAGTAACCAGTAAGTTCATGTAATAAAAATCCTCGTTATTGGCAAGCCCCTCCTTCAGGAAGTAGCCGCTGCGGATGGCGCTGTCAATATCGTCAAAGTCCGTGTTGGTGTCGCTAGCATCCTTTATTCTGGAGCGGTTGATGCGCAGCTGCTGGCCCACCTTCTGGATGATCAGCTCTTTGGGCTGCCTGCTGAGGAACATGTCCAGGTCAATCCCATCCCCGGCATTCACCATCAGACTCAGCCACCCTGCAGGCACCTGGCTCCTGTATCCATCCGATGGCACCATCAGGTAAGCGTAATATAGCCCGTCAATACAGATATAGTGGCTATGGGTAAAATCGATGGACTTCGGGGCAAAAAATTCCACAGCCGGTATGCTGTCCTCATGACAGGAACCATCCTCTGTATCTCCCATATCTTGCCGGCTCCAACTGCCCCCTGCAGAATTCCGGTACCCCGCCTCCACTTCCTGCACTTTCCGAGCCAGCGGCTTCTCTGCGCTTTCGTTCCTGCAGAGCAGGTTATAGAGCACTTCCACCGTAAATTCATCCTCATTGTCCGGTATGACCACTTCATTCCCGCACTGGCGGAGATAGTTGGATGCCGTGCGGACTGCCCCCTGCAGCTGGGAAATGGCTTCCGCCTCCTCATCGCCGCGCCTGGCATCCCATGGCTCATATTCAAAAATCAGGAAGAACCTGCGCGTCACGGCTTCCCTGGAGCTGATCTGCTGCACGAACTGCAGGTAGTCCTCCTGCATGAGCCGGCACTGCCCATTGGTCTCCTGCGCCATCTCCCGCCGCACCGTATTGATATGGCGCCCGATATCCGCCCTCCTGGTCAGCACCTTGAACTGGAGCTTCACCGGGCTTATCTTCAAATAGGACACAAAGGAATAGATGATGCCCCTCTGCTCCCTGGCGCTCCGGAGCAGGAAATTGATGGGAACCACCTCCACCACTTTCACATAGCGATGGTCTTTGGTGTATATCATGCCGTTCTCCACTTTGGAAATGGGAAGATATTCCGCTAAAGGATTCAGGAAAGCCTGGGGCTGATGCTTTGCTTTTGCAGAACTCCGGTGCTTCGCCCTGTCCTGACCTTGGCTGTTGGCATTCAGTTTTTTCTGCATACCAGCATCTTTGTTATAACGGTTACGTCCTTCGATATGGCACATTTCTGCTTTAGCCTGTCTGCCAGACTTTCCTTGTCTGTCACCTTCTGCCTGTCTAATGGTTTTCCCATATCTTTCAGCATTTACCTGTATATTAGCTTTCCCATGCCTGTCAGCGTTTACCTGTCCATTGGGTTTTCCTTGCCTACCAGTATTTACCTGCCCACTGGGTTTCCCCTGTCTGTCACTATTCCCCTGCCCGGCTCTTTTCTGTACATCTCCTATCTGCCTGCGTCTACTATCCTGCCTCTTATCCCCCATGCTTTCAGTGCCGCCGTTTCGTATGCTGCCCGGCTCCCCATCCCATTCTTCATGGCTTCTCCTGCCCTGGCTGGGGCGCAGCTTCTGGCGAATCTCATACCCTTTTACCTGGTCAAATTCTTCCGGAAAATCCTCTTCCCCGGTACGCCTCCATCCGGATATCCCGCCTATGCTGCCCTTACTGTTTTTTCTGACGTTATAATTTTTTCTGTCTGTACTGTCTTTACTATTATTTCTGCCGGATGTGTGTCCCCTGGCAATAACCTGTCTTCTTTCCGGATGGGCTTCCCCACACATCTCTCGATAATCTACTGCCAGCCCGGTTTCCTTCCTGCTTCTCTGCAGGCTGCCTCTTCTGTCTCCCCGTCGGCTTTCCCTCCCATTTATATGGCAGTCTCCATCCTGGCTCCCTGCCCCCTGCGGCTTCGTCCTCCGGGCTTTCCCTTTCTGTCCCTGCACCTCTTCCTTATCCCCGCCCACTACCCCGCGATTCCGCAGGTATTTCAGGAAGATTGCCAGGAATGACGTCAGGCTCTCCCCCGAAATCCCGATCAGGGCAAACAGCCCCAGTGGAAGCGATGTAAGGCACAGCACAATGACCCGCACTGTCAGCCCTGCCGGGAGGAAAAGGAAGACCGGAATCCCGGTCCCCCCTGCAAGGATGCCCGCCTCGATCACGTTCCGCGCCTTGAACATCCCGCCGAAGAAAGTCCCCGTATCCACGAAGTTCGGCGGGATGACATAAATATCACGGTCATTCTGGTTCTCCATCTGTTACCTCTCTCCTCTCTGCATCCGTCAGGCCTATATGCCTGTCTGCAAAAATATCCTACACAGCATCACCCCATCTCCCACAATATGGTTTCCTAAAAAACATTTTAGTAAATTTAGTGAAGCTTCCCTGAAAACCGTCCACTCCTATCATCCGGGCTTCTCCAGAGATGCTTGTCCGGAACCCTTTTTCAGGGACCAGGGTACAAGCCGATTCCAGTTACAAGGCCCAGCATTTCCAAAAAGCAGGTTACTGCAGGAATCATCCTCACTCTCCAACGCCCTCACCCGATAATCCAGAATGGGCCGCCCGCCCCGGCCCGCCTGCTGGCTTCCTTCAATATGGTCTCCAAATCCCAGAGCTGCCCGCTGCGCCTGTAGCTCGCCGGGTCTGCCACCATGATTTTTCCATCCTTCACCCCGCGCAGCACGATGAAGTGCCCGCCCTTTGTGAAATGCCCCTCCGACATGATGGCCACCACCAGCTTCCCTTCCGCCAGGGCATCCAGCATCCTCTGTGGCTCTGATGCGGTACAGCCGGACACCGGCAAGCCCCAGTTCGCGGCGGCACCGGGTATCAGCGCATGGTAGGAGCCGCTTCCCTTGCACCAGTAGCCGTTCTCATAGGCCCACTGCGCCATCTCCGTAGGCTCTACATATTCCTCTGTCAGCGAGGACACTACCATGGCCATGCAGGTAGGCCCGCAGCCGTACCCGCCGATATGGTCAGTGCCGTAAGGCTGTGACGCATAGCGTTCATCCAGCTGGTTGAAATAGGCAACCTCCGTTGCCCCATCTGTAAAGCTTACATCTCCCAGAGAGGGGATTGAATTCCCGTCCCAGCCCGCAAGGTTCTAGAGCAGCCCGTCCCCCAGGAACAGGCTCATGTTCCCCGCATAGTCCTCCGCCAGCGCCTTCTGCTCCTCTGTCAGATGAAACACCTGGTCTGCAAAATACTGCTCCCCATTGTAGGAGATGGTATAGACCATCCATTTCTCCGCTATCCGCTCCTCCTCCCCGGTCTCCGGGTCTGTCTCTGTCCTTTCCCGCATCTCCTCCCTCCGTTGGAGAGTACTCTCGGAAAGTAGGCAAGTGAAACGAGAAATGGGGACTGTTGGGTGGAGAAAATGAGAAGAAAATAACCAGGATAGCAGCGTGCCTGACATT
>JAAWOU010000029.1 GCA_022799755.1 Lachnospiraceae bacterium | reverse complement strand
ATGCTATCCTTGGCACCTTTTTGATGGCTTCATCTGTAATCATAATTTTATGGTCTCTTTTCTTTGCCATCTCTAAATCTTTCAGGTTTTCTCCATCGCCCTTTTGCTCCAAATCAGACACCTTCTTTCCGAATCTATTTCCGTTCATATCTTTACCTTAACACTTACTACAAAAATATTACCTATTTTCTTCCATCGAACATTGGCAATAAAATTGCATCTAAATCTCCGTCATCATTTATATAACACTTATATATTTTTTTAATGCCTGCTTGATACGCTGTCCCGATTACCTCTGCCTCATCAGACACTGACATAGAATAACCTAGAATCACTGCATCAGGAATCCATTCCCGCATAACTGGCCCTTCTTTAAAGTATGTAGCGGCAATCATTCTCCACTCCTTATCATACCTATGACATTCTTTTTTAATCAATGTAATCCGTTCTCTTTCCCATAATTGATTTCCCATATCCGCCATTATCTGATTTAGCATTTCCTCATTTAGTTTATTTCCTATCATCTTGCAAGTCGCTAAAAATTGGGCAAACTTTGTTGCATTATATTTTTCATCCGAATAATATATAGGATATAAAGGAGTTCCAAACTCATTTATTCCACATGTTCTACACTTTTCCTCTCTTCCACAACGTAAATTTGCACCATTTTCCAAATCATATACAACCACAAATCCCCTATGCTGATTTGCATATTTCAGCCACAAGTTCTCATTTAAGCCATCTTCTGAAAAACACACTGACCAAGTGTCTTTCTTAATCTCATTTCTAATATTCCTGATATAGTCTGTCATCATTATTTGAACACTCGAATTTAATACCATACTTTTTAAATACTCAACCAATGCATTTTTTTGCTCTTCCTGAACTTGTACTTTGAACCATTTCTCCAATATATATTCGACCATTGAGCCAATTTGCTCACTATTTTGTAATGCTTGAGGAGCTTTACTTAATAAATCTTTAAATTCTCTAATATCAACATGAATAAAGGTGTCAAATGGGTCATCATAGTAATTAGAAGTAGAAAAATATAATCTGTTTTTTCTTAAAGCATCCAGAGTCTTCTCTTCTACTGCCCTAAACCGATAAAGATACTTTGGATATTTTATCACCTCATTTATTACTTCCCTATCCTTTTTACAATCTATCCCATTCAAAGAACGGAGTGTCTCCCAAAAAATTTTTCTTTCCTCATTATTCATTTAGCCATCCTCCCTTTTCTGAATTTGCCCATTTGTACCTGGCAACATTATTTCATTCTTCATTGATACCGCTTTCCAAAAAGCCAATATATCTCCTGACGCAGAAGATATTTTCCACAACATATTTTACTTAATAGCCGCAAGTATCTGATACTTCCTCCCCTCCCTATCTGTCTGCACCTTCTCATAATTCACCTTTACCCCATCGTCAAGATCAATACCAACCCGTTCATTGGCCATATGATCGAGACACTCATCTTTGGCGGTATACTAACGCACAAGTGCACATGATCTATGCATACCGCTCCTGAAACTATTTCATCCCCTTTATACCCGCACAATGCCTGAATGATCTCCCATACATCGGTTCTTACCTGACCGTACAGCCTCTTTTTTCTATAATTTGGGGATGAAAACAATATGGTACTGGCTGTAGTATGTAAACATCCCGCGCCGACTCCGGGGACACATATCCTGAGACGGTTCATATAATATTCCAGAGAAGATTGCAAAGGAAAGTTTTCCTATGGAACGAAACAGCAACACGATGTCCTGCGATATGGGCGGCCTAAGGCCGGCGATGCTTGATCTGCCCTACCCGCCCACACAGGTGGAATGCCGAAATCCGGACTATGCCGCTCTTCTGTCTTTTGATTACTGCGGCCCGGTGTCCGAAATGTCTGCCATCACCCAATATATCAACAACGAGAACCGTCTGTTTCTCACGGCCTGTCCCCTTGCAAGGACGCTTCTGGGCATTGCCATGGCGGAGATGATGCACCTACAGAAGCTGGGCGAGCTGATCCAGCTTTTGGGCGGCGAGGTCAGCTTTTCCGCAAGGCAGCCGGGCGGAAAACCGTTGTTGTGGACACCTGATTATCTCGCGCTCTCGAAAGACGCCAGGCGGATGCTCTGCGCGGATCTAGAGGCCGAAAGAGACGCCATCGCCCAGTACAACGCCCATATCCGAAAGATAAGGGACGAATGCGTGAACGCAGTGCTGCGGAGGATCATTCGGGACGAGGAGTATCACATCATGCTGCTCCAGGGCCTGATGGCGGAGCTGTAAAGGCTGTCTGTCTTTCCGGGCGGATCGCCATTCCAGGCGGAGCGCCTTTGTGGCAGTCAGGCGGATTGATGAACTATGACCGGTTCAGCAGTTCGCCTGAGCTTTCTGCGGCTGACAGATATGGCCGGATTCTTACAAGTTTTCCAAGCAGGAGCATTTGATAAACAGAATATTTATCAATAAGCATAAAGTTCTCAAAGTCTTCCAATATTACCTGTGCCAGTCGTTCAATCAACTTTTTTGCGGACACTCCCGGCTTAAGCGTTTTCAATTCCTGATCCGCACATGCTTTCCATCTCAGGAAAGCCTCATCCATCTTTACCCCATATGCGGTAAATTCCGAATCTGAAAATATAGTCGGGCGAATCTGATCCTCTTTCACAATTAATTTGTAGTATCCATCACGGAAAGTGCCCAGCAGAGAATCTTTCAGCTTCGGAAATGCATTCCAAAAACACCAAAGGGAATCGATATCCGCCTCCGGAATGCCTCCATGGATATGTGCATAAATATTCTGCTATTGTGAGGCATCCATGCCTCCGCGCAACGCATCACAGCTCGCCCACAGAGAACTGTATAGTTCTGTCTTTTTGACCGCCATCCTATGTTTTCTCCCTCATCAGTAACTGATTACCTGCTCTACCCAGGCAATTTACTTCTATGTTTTCCAACAATAAAAGCCACGCTTCGCGAGTCTTTTATTATTATGAACAAAGCAGGGCAACTACACCTACGTTTTGCTGCCCTGACACATGTCACTACAATATTGCTGTTCACTGCTTCCGCCTGCGTTATTCAAGGTGTTGAAACCAGCTCCCTATATTTTTTTCATTTCTCATTCTTTCAATGAGCTCCCGATTCTTCTCCCTACTTTTCTGCAATTCTTGCTCATCACAGTCCTCACTGTCAGAAGGCAGTATGATTTTCAAAGGAACATTATCAAACTCCAAATCATTCAACACATAGTTCTTGCTCATAAAGTAATCCCTCCTAACTATAAAACAGTCCTGTCTCACTACACCTTGCTAAAAATGCCAGTGCTCTATGATATCGTTCACTGACCATAGATAAACGGTCCAATCCATCTACACACTCATTAAACAATTGTATTGTTTCACTCTCAGAATACTTTTTATCTTTATATAAGTAATGGACTTTCCCCTGATTACTCACCACCACCAAAATAGAAATCCCTCTGTTTGCCACAAAAAATCTGATATCATCTAACGAAAATGTCTGTAAAGACAGATGATTATGAAGGATTACAACTGTGCACATCTTGGCCGAAACAATCAAGTGATTGGACTGCGTATCAGAACAGACATCCACACTATGCTCGTCACCCAGACAGACTCCATAATTCTCCAGGGGATCCGATAATGCCAAATCGCAGGTTCTTTTATATCCATTTAAAAGATACATTTTCCAGCTCCTCCGTCCATTTGCTTCATGAAACATTAATTACTTCTGAATTCGCCAGTTATTCCTTCATCAACTTTAGCATTTGTATTTTTTTGTAAAAATACTTTTTTCTTGCTACAGGAAAAATCCTCTCTACTTTTCAACATATCCATATTATAATCGAAAAAAATCAAAAGCACAATAAAAAGCAGGCTAACGAATCATTTCATTCGCCACCCTGCCCATAATACATACTCTGCTTTATATCTTTTCTGCGACTTCTTTCAAAACACTCCAAAACACTTCCCAACCCAATAAACCACCCCCAACACCCAGCTGGCGAATATCCCGTACAGAATCACCGGCCCCGCAATGGTGAAAATCTTACACCCGATGCCGAAGACCTGGCCCTCGGCCTTGTATTCAATGGCCGGGGCAGCCACGGAATTGGCAAAGCCCGTGATAGGCACCAGGGCCCCTGCGCCGCCCCATTTGGCAATCTTCGGAAAGATGCCGAATCCTGTCAGGATCACGGATAGGAGGACCAGAAGCAGGGAGCACCAGCTGCCTGCCGACTGCTTGTCCAGCCCTAAGCTGCCCGCATAGTTCAGGATGAACTGCCCGATGCAGCAGATGATGCCCCCTGTGATAAACGCGCGGAGCATCTGCTGCCAGAGGCTGTGGGTGGGCGTCACTGCCTTGACATACTGCTCGTATTCCTTTTGCTGCTGTTTCTTATCGTTGTTTGTCCCTTTCTCTTCCATGATTCTCCTCGCTTATTCTTAAAAATGACACGGTTGTCACAATAAAAGTTTTCGGCTGAAAGCCTGCCTTTCGTTCTCCCTGCCGCTTTCCGGCTGCTCTTTCCGGCCCTCATATGGGGCACGGTCCGGCGATTCCGCTTTTCCTCCATGGCGTTTCACCGGATTTTTGTCCTGCGAAACGTCCCGTTCCAGGAAGCGCACACGCCGTCCCGGACAGCCTTTTTCCTGCCTTTTCCTGTCTCTTACCTCCAGTATGCACAGCTGACGGAAAATCTATTCCTGCTCTTTCCCCTCTCTGCCTGCCGTGGCGATGAGAGCCTTGTCCACATCCTCCTCATAGTTGCGCATGGCCACCTCTATGGGCGTGGGATCCTTTGTGATCCGCCTGCCGCCCACATGGTTGAAGAAAAGGATGATGCCTACGGCCAGGCCTACCGAATAGGACACCTCCAGGGTGTTCAGCCCCTGGGGTTCCCTGTCCATCACCATCCGATAGATTTCCGTGAACACGTCATTGATGCCCACATCATTGTGGTATGCCATAATGGTAAAGGCAGTGCCGAAGAAGCTCACCAGGCACACCAGCGCGCATTTCGTCCACTGCTGCCAGCCCTTGTGCCGGTCCACGCTGATCCATTCCACCAGCACATCCGGCTCTCCCACGATCTGGACGCTGACACCTGGGCAGGTCTCCTCCATAAGCTTTACCAGGTGCAGGGAGCTGACGACGCACCGCTTCGTCTCCCCGCTGCCGAAATGGTGCACTTTCAGGGCTTTCAGCTTCGCGGAGACGACGGAGTCCATGCAGCGCAGGGAGGCCACGTCCGACAGGAACACGTCCTCCGACTGCACTTCCGCATTCCTTTCACATTTTAAATATACCGTCACGTTTGCCATATAGCATCTCTCTTTCTCGTTGCTGTCCGCTCCGTCCGCAGTAACAGATGCGCAGAAATCGCAAGAACAGCGCTTTTGCGCACAACCACCCTTGACACACATGCCGCCGCATCAGGCAGTCCGATGCAGCTCTGTCACAAAATACAGCAGGGAACCGCAGATCTTTCCCGCCGCCATGCCGATAATCGCAAGGCCCAGCCCGTGCCGGAACGAGATGCGCCTGGTCAGGATCGGGATGCTGTCCAGCATCTCCGCAATGGCCAGCGCCAGACATCCCACAAACATTCCGGCAAACAGTCCAAAGACCGCCTGGGCCGACATGCCTATGATATCCAACAGCCTCTCATACTGCGGAAGCCGCTGCTGCCACCACGCATGAAACTGGCAGTATCTGGAAAAAACACTCAGCATACAGCCCGTCAGGGTCCCGAAGATCACCATCTCCTCATAGATCAGCACATATTTCGCCGTGTGTGTCCTGCCCGCAAACCGGGGCACCAGCCCCACTGCCGCCAGCACCGTGAACACCCCTGCCGCTGCCAGAAGCCCATAGCTTCCCCCTGTCAAAATCAGAAAAAAATTCCGCATCATCCAATCAGCTTTCCTTTCAGGTTTCCTGATTATTATGATACGGAATTTCAAAAATTATTCAGTCATTGATAAAGCAATCGCAGACATCTCGCCCGGATGAGGAACGCCTGTCAACACTTTGGCCGCTTAGAGAATCTCTTCGCATTACCATAAAGGCTCAAAACTAATATTCAGATCCACATCCGAGGCTATCCCCTGGACTCTCCCCGACTGGGAATACTGCCATATTTTAAAGTCATAGGGATAATAGAAATCCTCCCGGTAAGCCGCGAACCACTTGTCATACCCCTCCAGCGCCTCCAGACCAAGCATCATGATCCCCATCTCCGTATTGTAGTACAGCATGGGCCTATACCCTGCATTCTCAATGGTCTGGCAGAAAAGCTGGGCGAACCGAGTGCGGTCCTCTATGGAAAGGGCGTTCATCCGGCCGTCCGCACCGGTCACATTTTCCACATCAAATACAATAGGACATTCCATCTGGTAGGGGGCAATCTTTGTCAGCACCAGGTTCGCCTCCTCCAGCACTTCCTCCTCGGTGATGGCCTGGCTGTAGACATAGGCACCCACCTTGATGCCCGCGGCCTGTGCGCCCTGGACATTGGCGTCAAAGTTCGCGTCCTCCACCAGCTTCCCGGTTCCGTATCCCCTGTAGGCTGCCCGGATGAAAGCGAATTCCACGCCGTCCTGAGCCACCAGATTCCAGTCGATATTTCCCTGGAACTCCGACACGTCAATGCCCTTATGGGAAATCACCTGACCGTCCTGAAGATATTGGTACTCCCCTGTCTCCAGGATATTCAGGTTGGCATTTTGCCAGCCGTGCTGCTTCAGACTATAGTCAATGGGGACGATATTATACTGCCCCCCGCTGTATACGATCATATCATTCGGATACAGGGGCCGCAGTGCCTCCAGAACCGAATCTCCGTCGTTGAGCCGGGTCCTGATGCCATCCAGCACCTGGGACTGCGCCTGCTGCCTGGCATCCGCCACCTGGGCCTCCACCTCCTGGGGGGAGATCCCCACGGAACCCGACAGCACCCCCACTATATTTCCGTCCGCATCCACCACGTTCCCGTTCTCGTCAATGCTGACAGCCCCGGTTCCCTCCAGCACATCCCCGCTGGAGACGGCAGCGCTGTCTTTCACCCGCTCCCTGATCCATGCAAAGACGGACACCACCGAGAACATCACGATCACCATGGCCACCAGACAGACCAGCATGGCCATGATCCTGCGGCGCATGGCTCTTCCCGTGCGTCTCCTCCCCACTCTGACTCTCTCCATATCCGTTTGCTCCATCCTGTCTCTCATACCGATCCTCTCCCTCCAAAGCAGCCTCTGCTATGGCAAATTATCCGTCTACCCGCATTTCCCGTCATACCGCCACGGACCGATCCCATGGAGTCCGACGCTTTCTTTCACACACTAATAGTAAACGAAATAATGCCGGATGAAAAGAGATTTTTCGTGATTTCCCAAATTTAACAAATTCTTAAAATTTACCGTACCTCTTCCCTAAGCTTTAAGAGAATCCGTTTCTCCATACGGCTGACCTGCACCTGGCTGACGCCGAGCCTGGCCGCGATCTCGGTCTGGGTCTTGTTCTGAAAGTACCGCATACAGATCAGATTCCTGTCCCCGGGCTCCAGGCTGTCCAAAAGCTGGCCCAAAAGCATATGATTCAGAAGCTCCTCTTTCTCCCTGTCCTCGCCGTTACAGCCCCCCGCAACGCTGCTGCCCACGCTGCCCTCTCTGCCCCGCACCACCTTATCCACCAGATAGACTTCGCTGCCGTCGTCCTGGTATACCGCAGAGTAGATGGATTCTACCTCAATAGAAGCCTCCATGGCCAGCACCACGTCCTCCACGGACAGCCCTGCCGCCCGGGCGATCTCCTGCACCGTGGGTTCCCTGTTGTTTTTCCCCTGGAGGCTCTCCCTGGCGAGCTTTACCTTAAGCCCGTTCTCTTTAATGGTCCGGGACACTTTCACGGGCCCGTCGTCCCGCAGGAACCGCTTGATCTCCCCGGTGATCATGGGCACCGCATAAGTGGAGAATTTCAGCCCCAGCTTCAGATCGAACTTGTCGATGGCTTTCATCAGTCCTATGACGCCGATCTGGAAGAGATCCTCCAAGTCATACCCCCTGCCCGCGAACCGCCTGACAATGTGGCGCACCAGTCCCAGATTGCTCTCTATCAGTACCTCTCTTGCCTCGCTTTCTCCCGCCTGTGATCTGGCAATCAGCACTGATGTTCTATCCATCCGCCCACTCCTATTTTTTTGATCATGCGGACTTTCGTCCCCTGGCCCGGGGTGCTCTCCACCTCCAGGTCGTCCATAAACGCCTCCATGAACGCAAAGCCCATCCCGGACCGCTCCAGCTGCGGCTTGGTCGTATACAGCGGCTCCATGGCCCGCTCCACATCCTCAATACCCTTTCCGTTGTCAATGACTTCTATATGTAGGATATTTTTCTCCAGTGCGCAGCGCAGCCTTACTTTGCCCGGATTCGCCGTATCTCCCGCCCCGTCTTCCTCCGGCCCCCCGGGTCTCCCATAGCCCCGGAGATTCTCATAGCCGTGTATGATGGAATTGGTCACTGCCTCACTCACCGCGGTCTTGATATCCGCCATCTCCTCCATGGTGGGATTCAGATGGGTGATAAATGCCGCCACCGCCACTCTGGCAAATCCCTCATTGTCCGAAAGGGCGTCAAAGATAATCTCCATTTCATTCCTCATGATCCAGTACCTCCACTATTTTATTCAATCCTGAGAGTCTGAAGATCCTCTCTATCTGTTTGTCTACATGGATCGCATAGACTTTGCCTCCGAAACAGGATATCTTGCGGTATCGCCCCATGATAATGCCTATGCCGGAGGAATCCATGAACCTTGTCCTCCCGAAGTCGAACACCACATCCCGCACCTCCTTTCTGACCAGATACCGGTCCGCGCACTCGCAGATAAAACCCGCCCCATGATGGTCGATTTCCTCCGGCAGCTGAATCAGAAGACAATTGTCGATAATCTGAAAATCCTCTGTAGCAATCTGTCCCATTCTCTACATCTCCTTTCCGAACCGAATCAGCGCAAATGGCCCCACAGGCCAACAAAAAAGAACCCATAGCATCTACAGGTTCTTTTCTTTCGTACTTCTCTTCTCGCTTAACCGGCGTTCAGGTTGTCCTTGCGCCTCTGGGCATCCCTGGCCCTGACATTGTCCGGAAACAGTTCTATCACCTTGTCGTAAGTGGTGATGGCATTGGCCGTATCGCCGCTGGAGCGGTATGCCTCCCCCAGCAGATAGAGCGCCTCAATGTTGGCGGCATCGTATTTCACTGCCTTGCCGAGGTTCTCCAACGCCTCCTCGTACCGGTTCGTATAGTACTGATTATAGCCCGCGTCATAATACTCTTTGGAGAGCTCGGGCCCGATGACGGAATTCATGGACTGGTACATCCTCTGGAAACCCTGGGGCATGGAGGCCACATCCACCCGCCCGGCAAGCTCCTCCAGCCTGTCCGCTGCCGCGTGCATATCCGCCGTCTCCGTATATTCCGCTGCGATCAGCAAAAGTTCCTCCGTCACGGGTATGGTTCCGCCTGTTCCCGCGTAGCCCTCAATCTCCGCCCGGAGATTCTGGACATTACCGTTCAGATTCTCTATCTGCCCCTCCAGTTCCTGGATCCGGGCAGTCTTTGCATCCGACTCGCTGCTGATCTTGGTGATGGTCTGCTGCTCCTCGTTGCGGACCCGGGACTGGGCCGCGGGCACCACGAGAAAATACATGGCCGCGACTCCGATGATCAGGCCGATGACCATGTTCACCACCGTGGAAAAGCCTCCCGCACGCTTTGGCTCTTTCACGTTCAGAGGCTGGATGATCATTTCATTGTCGCTCTGGTATCTGACAGCCTCCTCTTTCCTGCGTCGTTTCACGCCCTCCTCGGGCGTCAGGGCCTCTTCCACCTCTTTTAAGTAGCGCAGGGTCTGGAGATTATTCCTGTCAATGTCCATGCATTTGCGCAGCTCCCGCTCCGCACGGTCCCACTCCTCCTGCTTCATGTACAGCAATGCCAGCAGCTGATGGGCCTGTATGAATCTGGGATTCATGGACAGTACTTTCCTCAGCTGTATCACAGCCAAATCTTCACTATTCTGGCTGCAGAGAACCAATGCCCTGTTGTATTTCTTAATGGTCTGGTTGATGGAATCCAGCCTGGTGGAATTGGACCGTACCTTATCGATATACTCGTCCGCAATATTCTTCTCCGGGCTCATGTTCTTGCTGATGACCCATTCCCTGAGAGCTGCGGCTGCCTCCCCCATCTCGAAGTACACCAGTCCCAGGAGGTTTCGCGCCTTGATATTGTTCTTGTTGAACTGGAGGCTGCGGCGCAGGCTCACCACGGCTCCGCTTAAATCCCTGACTCCGGCCTTTTCCAGGCCCTCATTGTAATACATGTTGGACACATGCACCACACGTTTGTATAAGGAGACATCGGCTCCGCAGGAAGTGCAGAAGTCATGCTCCGACAGACGGCGGCCACAATTATAACAAAATATCATCCTTATTCTTCATACTCCCGTTCTACTTCGCCTTCAGACTCCGTTATCTTCTTGATCAGCAGATCCGCGATATCCGTCAAATCCTGCTGATAGATGGCATCCTCCACATCCTCCACTTCCAGGCTGGGATGGAATTTTTTCAATTCGTCCTCAAAATTTATCATGATCCAAGCAACTCCTTAATCTCCCCGACCAAATACAGGCTTCCCGCCACGTAGATGCGCTCCCCGTCCTTTCGGTTCTCATACATCCTGCAAAAAGCAGTCCCCGCGTCCTCACATATCTCGCAGTTACAGCCCGGATACCCGCCGAATATATCTGCGATCGTCCCTGTGTCCAGGGCCCGGCTGCTGTGCATATGGGTCACGCAGACTTTCTGAAACAGGCCGCTGACCGCCAGCTTTTTTATCATACTCTTGTAATCTTTGTCTTTTACCACGCCGAACAGCAGGCTTCTGCTGCCCGGATGCCCATCGGACGCCACTGTCTCCAGGAAAGCACGGATGCCGTCCTCGTTGTGAGCCCCGTCCGCGAACACTTCCGGACGCACCTCTTCCATGCGTCCCGCCCAAAAGCAGTCCTCCACGCCTTTGCCGATCTGCTCCGGGGTAATCCCCCTGCCGCAGTCCAGGGCCAGGACAGCCCTGACAGCCAGAGCACAGTTCTCCATCTGGTATGCGGCAATGGTGCGAAGCGTAAAGGTAACATCTCTATCATACAGATTGTGCAGGCAAAAATCAATGGTTTTTCTCTTAAAATTTGAAAAAGAGTAGTCATTTTCCGACACGGAATCCGCCCAAATCCCAAGTTCCTCCGCTCTGTGTCTGAATACCCGTTCCGTCTCCTCACAGGTATTCCACCACACGGCCGGCACGCCCGGGCGCAGGATACCCGCCTTTTCGGACGCGATTTTCCCCAGCGTATCCCCCAGGACTCCCACATGGTCAAAGCCTATGTGGGTAATGACGCTCAGCTCCTTATGTCCCACCGAATTCGTGGCGTCCAGTCTGCCGCCCACTCCTGTCTCTAAAATGGTAAAGTCCGGCTTTTTCTCCGCAAACAGCAGCATGGCTATGAAAAAAAGATACTCAAAATAGGTGGGATGATAGGCCTCTGCCTCCTGCCGCTCCAGCGCGTCCCAGTCCAGCAGCCGATAAATGCGAAGAAAAGCCCGCAGGAAGTCCTCCTCGGAAATCATCTCCCCGTCCGCCACAAAGCGCTCTCTGATACAAACCAGATGGGGGGAAGTGAACATGGCAACTCTGTATCCCGCCGCCTCTAAAATGCTGCACATATAAGCGCACACGGAGCCTTTCCCGTTCGTTCCCGCCACATGGATGATCCGCAGCTCACTGTCCGGATCTCCCAGCCGGTGCAGAAAGGCTTTCGTCTCTTCCATACTGTGTTTGGAGGTAAATCGCGGAACGTCGTCGATGTACTCCACCGCCTGCCGAAATGTCGTAATATTCTGTCTCTTCACAGCAAAATACCTCCCTGGGCCCGTATTCTGCGCCGCCCGGACAGTTTCCGTCCCGGGATTTTCGCGCAAATACCCGCGAAAACAACTCTCGAAACTGCCCTTGAGCGGTTACCGTTTTTCCTCCGGACGGCGCCTTGTATCTCTTTCTTACTTTAGCTGACCGAGCCTCAAATCCACCTGCTCCATCATCTGGGTATATTTCGCCAGCTTCTCCCGCTCCGCCGCCACTTTCTCCTCCGGCGCCTTGGACAGGAAACGCTCGTTGGAGAGCATGCCGTTGACCCGGGCCAGTTCCCCCTCCAGCCTCTTCTTCTCTTTCTGCAGACGCTCCCTCTCCTGGGCCACGTCCACCAGCTCCGCGAAAGGAATGTACAGCGTAGCCCCGGGGATCACCACGGACACCGCGTCCTTTGCAAGGTCGTCAATCCGCATTTTAACTACCTGTCCGTCTTCCACCAGTATCTCCGCGTCCTCCCCTGCCTTTCGGACCATCTTCACCTCATTGGCATAGGCTAAGGATGCGAAGAACAGCCTGCCCTCGGTGAAAGTCCGGATGATGTCCTCCCTCTCGCTGACCACAAAGATGCTGGTCCTGCGGCTGGGCGCCACATTGCTCTCGTTGCGGAGATTGCGGACCGCGCGCACGGCCTGCTTGATGATCTCGATGTCTTTCTCCTCCTTGGAGAAATTTCTCTCCTCAAGGTACCGGGGCCATGCGCTGATGACAATGGACTCTTCCCTGGAATCCTCCTCTTCCATTTCCTGCAGGGTACAGAAGATTTCTTCGGAAATGAAAGGCATATAGGGATGCAGGAGCTTTAAGGCATCGATCAATACGGTCTTTAATGTCCAGAGGGCGGCGTTCTGGCTGGCCGCGTCGTCCGTATCGTACAGGCGGGGCTTCACCATCTCGATGTACCAGTCGCAGAACTCGTCCCAGATAAAGTCATACACTTTCTGCACCGCAATGCCCAGCTCATAGTTCTCCATGTTTGCGGTGACGTCTCTGGTCAGGGTATTCAGCCTGGAGAGAATCCACTTGTCCACAGGCTCCATTGCGTCTGCCGCGGCTTCCGTCACCTGTTTGCCGTCCATGTTCATCAGGATGAAACGGGAGGCGTTCCACACCTTGTTGGCAAAGTTCCGGCTGTTCTCCATTCTCTCATAGTAGAAGCGCATGTCGTTGCCCGGAGCATTGCCCGTGATCAAAGTCAGCCGCAGGGCATCCGCGCCGTACTGGTCGATGAGCTCCAGCGGGTCGATGCCGTTGCCCAGGGATTTGGAGAATTTGCGCCCCTGGCTGTCCCGCATCAGGCCATGGAAGAGCACCGTGTGGAAAGGCTTCTCCCCCATCTGCTCGAAACCCGAGAAGATCATCCGGATGACCCAGAAGAAGATAATGTCATACCCTGTCACCAGCACGTCCGTGGGATAGAAATACTTCAGATCCTCCGTCTCATCCGGCCATCCCAGGGTCTCGAAAGGCCACAGCGCGGAGGAAAACCAGGTGTCCAGCACATCCGGATCCTGGGTGAAATGGGCATGGCCGCACTTGGGGCA
This sequence comes from Lachnospiraceae bacterium, assembly GCA_022799755.1. GTDB lineage: Bacteria > Bacillota > Clostridia > Lachnospirales > Lachnospiraceae > Acetatifactor. The sequence goes on along the minus strand of JAAWOU010000029.1, from coordinate 28,321 downwards.
GACTTCCGGCTGCTGCCTGGCCACCACCGCCTCCCCGCATGCATCGCAGTAGTAGGCGGGAATCCTGTGCCCCCACCACAGCTGACGGCTGATGCACCAGTCTCGGATATTGTCCGTCCAGTTAAAGTAAGTCTTCTCCATCCGCTCCGGCACCAGGCGGATCTCGCCTTTCTTCACCGCCTCCACGGCAGGCTTTATCAGCTCCTCCATCTTCACAAACCACTGTTCTTTCACCAGCGGCTCTATGGTGGTATGGCAGCGCTCATGGGTGCCTACATTGTGGGAGTAGTCCTCGATCTTTACCAGCAGTCCTAAGCTGTCCAGCTCTTCCACAATGGCCTTTCTGGCCGCGTAGCGGTCCATGCCGGCATACTTTCCGCCGTTTTCATGGATGGTGGCGTCATCGTTCATGATATTGATAACGGGCAGGTTGTGGCGCTTGCCCACCTCGAAGTCATTGGGGTCATGGGCAGGCGTAATCTTTACCACGCCTGTGCCGAACTCCCTGTCCACATAGGTGTCCGTGACCACGGGAATCACCCGGTCCATCAGGGGCAGCATGACGCTCTTTCCGATCAGGTGGGCGTACCGCTCGTCCTCCGGGTGGATGGCCACCGCCGTATCGCCCAACATGGTCTCCGGGCGGGTGGTGGCGAAAGTCAGAAACTCCGTATCGCTGGGCGTTCCGTCCTCGTTCATCACAGGATACTTGATATGCCACAGATGGCCCGCCTGCTCCTCGTAGTCCACCTCCGCGTCGGAGATGGAGGTGTTGCACATAGGACACCAGTTTATCATCCGGGCCCCCTTATAGATGTAACCCTTTTCGTGCATCTTCACGAAGACTTCCGTCACGGCCCGGTTGCACCCCTCGTCCATGGTGAACCGCTCCCTGTCCCAGTCGCAGGAGGATCCCATCTTCTTAAGCTGAGAGATAATGCGGCCGCCGTACTCCCGCTTCCAGTCCCAGGCCCGCTCCAAAAACTTATCCCGGCCCAGGTCGTACTTGTCGATGCCCTCTTCTTTCAGCTTCTCAATGATCTTCACCTCCGTGGAGATGGCCGCGTGGTCCGTTCCGGGCTGCCAGAGGGCGTTATAGCCCTGCATGCGCTTGAAGCGGATCAAAATGTCCTGCATGGTGTTGTCCAGGGCATGTCCCATGTGGAGCTGTCCCGTGATGTTCGGCGGGGGGATCACGATGGTGAAAGGTTTTCTGTCGTAATCCACCTCCGCATGGAAGTATTTCTGGTCCAGCCATTTTTGGTACAATCTGTCCTCCAACCCTCTGGGGTCGTAGGTCTTTGCCAGTTCCTTGCTCATAATGCTTCTCCTTTCCTGTTTTCGGGCGGTTGCGTCCGTTCCCTGCGCGGGGCGGCCCTGCCCGGACTACATCTCTGTTTCAAAGCATGCCGGCTCTTTTCGCGGGAAAGCCCGGGCGTCCCCGGAGGTCTTTTATAGGACGAACTTTCCTATAAAACAATAAAGCCCTCTGCCGACTCTCGTCAGCAAAGGGCGTCCTTGACGCGGTACCACCTTTGTTCACAGCGGGATACTGGCGTATCCCCTGCCTCAGCGACTTCCACTAAAGTCCTATCCTGTAACGGGGATAACCCGTGGAGCCCTACTCTGTCCGGAATGCCGCCTTTCCATGGAGCGCCTTTCTTTCCCGAAACGCTCTCTTTCCCCGGAATGCCGCTTCCCCGCACATCTTTCAGGCTGCCGGCTTGGAAGCTACCTTCCGCATCCCTTCCTTTAAGCCGCCTCTCAGCATCCGCCTCTTTCGGATGGCAGCTCTCTCTGGCAAGGGGCAATGCGTACTCCTCTTCGTCATCGCCTTTTCCTGTTTCTATTGCATTACTATATGCTATCCGGCAGCTTTTGTCAAGAAAAAATATTTTGGCGCTTCGCCGTCCTGACATCCCGTCACTGTCCGGGGAAGTTCCGAGACTGCATGCAAACCCTCCCCTCTCAGCGGTATATGACAGCCATGCCCAGGGCCATCAGCGCGGCCGCAGCGGCATGCCTTTTCCAGGTCAGGCTCAGGTAGCCCGCGAATTCCCGAAGCAAGGCGTTCAATGTAAAATACCATTTCGTCTTCGCCCCAAAGCCCACGCACTTCATCCCCTGCTGTCTGGCCAGGAGCAGGGCCCGAAACACATGGTAAGCTGTGGTGACCAGGATGACCCTCGGATTATCTCCGTCCATCAGTTCCCTGGAAAACAGCAGATTCTCCTCCGTGGACCCGGACTTATCCTCCACCAGGATCCTCCCCGCATCCACGCCCCTTTGGACTGCGTAGTCCGCCATGGCCCTGCCCTCCGCCAGGTCCTCCCCCGGCCCCTGGCCGCCGGACAGGATCAGCATGGCTTTGGGATTGCGGGAAAGCAATTCTATCCCTTTCTCGATCCGGGCCGCCAGCAGCGGCGTAACCCTATCGCCCAGCAGGCCTGCTCCTAAGACAATGATGTAATCTGCTCTGTGCCTCTTTCTCAGATGAATCAGATTCAGCACGGCGGAGAGGGAATAAATGGCCAGCAGGGAAAGAACATAGAAAGCCAGCAGACTGATAAAGATATACAGCCTGGTTCCGAAAAGGTTTCTCCCCAGGCTGCCCATAGCGGGCCAGACGGCCAAGTAGCCGAAGAGCATGACGGAGAACGCCATGGAGAGCATGTTTGCCGGCTTCCTGCCCTCATGCCGGATGACCTTGAGCCCCTCCACGAAGAAAGTGATGACCAGGACGGCCGGGAGCAAACCCACGCAGACCAAAGCCGCCATCAACAGTATCACTAGAATCCAGATCAGCACGGTGTGGGATGACAGCCAGTGCCCATAGCTGGCCAGCAGAAAGAACATGGCAATGGCCAGGCAGACCATCATCCAGAAAAACGAAACGCCGCTCCAGAGTGTCCTGGGATCATGCGCCATGATACCTGCAAATATACAGAACGATATCCCAAACAGGATAAAAGAAATTTGCCACATATAAACTTTGCCTCCTTGTCGCTGTATGCCGCACACAGATCCGTCAGCCCTGCTTTCCCTGCCGTATGATCACAGATTGTTGGTCCTCTGCCCCGAGCGGAATCGTGTCCAACGATTTCTCACGCTTTGGCGCATACGGAATGTGAAGCCGGCACAATGTTTTCCGTGACAGCATTATATCACAGCTTAACCGGAAAGACCTTACAATACGGTGACATTTTCCTTACAAATCTGTAGCACGGCGTTACGGTTCCCAGGCAGTTCCGCAAAGTGTTTAACACTAATCGGTAAACCCGATCCCGATATGTCCCATAGAACACACCATCTCTATCTCCCTGGATGCACCGTTCTCCAGAGACATCTCCCGTCCGAAGCCTCCATAGTCCTTTCCGTCCAGTTCAATGCTGCCCATATCGCATTCCAGCTTGTAGTCAAAGTCCTCTTCGCAGCCTTTCAGCGTCAACTCCACGCTTCCCATGGCACATTCCGCACTGACTTTTCTTCCGATCTCCGCCTCATTCGCCGAAAAGATGCCCATGTCCACTTCCACATCCAGTTCGTCCGCTTTCACAGCCTCAAACCATGCACAGCCTGCCCCTATAGATACATCCAGTTTCGATATCTCTGCACGGTCATATACCAAAAGCTGCCCTGCCCCCACTTCCAGGCAGGCACTGTCGGCGTACAGGAAAGAAAAGTCCAGTTCTCCTGCTCCCAATTCCACATCCACCTCATGAAATTGGTAATCTTTCGGTATATACAGGGTAATTCTGCCTTCTCCCAGATCCGCGGCATATCTGCTGGAAGATCTGATACACAGTGTGTCATCCTCCAGATAGCTCTGAAATTTATAGACATCGCTGGCCTCCAGATACAGAGAATCATCCTCTGAGATTTCTGTCTGGAACAGGGAGCCCCCTATCTCTATATCGAGATTTCTGATATTCTCCCCGGGACAGAATTTAGCCACATCTCCCTCGTATACCTTGCTGCTGTGAGAAAACTGTATGGTATCTTCTTCATCGCCCTCATACCAGGTGTTGCTTCCACAGAATTCATCCGGCTCTTCCGGTGTCTCCGGTGTCTCCCATCCGCTATCAACTACAGCTTCGTCATAATCCATCCAGGGAAGCAGCCAGTTCATCAGTCCGTTTTCATATGGATGCATCCCCCACATGCCGTCCAGCCGGACTCTTCCCCGGGTAGCCTCTTCCACTGTCCGGATGATCACGGCTCTTTTTGCCACAGCGCCTCCCACCATGACGAACACCACTCCGATTATTCCTAATATCAGCGCTGTGATCGCACAGCCCTTCATAAATCTCTTCATTCCGCCTCAATCCTTTCTGTTCCGGCACCTCACTGTCCGGTTCCCGTCTGTCTCACGCCCCGCATAATTGCCTCATCCGCTATTTTCCCCCTGCGGTTATCTTCCTTTTCAGGAACCGGAACAATGCGCAAAGCCCTCTGAAAATCGCCGGGGTCACGATTCCTGCCATGGCCACGGTCAGCATCATAAGCAAAATGCCCACACAGCCCAACAGCAGGCCTCCGCCCGCCACAGCCATCCCTACCCAGGGGTTCACAAAAAGACAGACGACGCCCACAATCACCAATAACACAAACGCAATCAGCAGCCCTATCGCCGCGCAGCCGCTGCCCAGTATAATGCCGAACCACCCAAGCAGCATGCCCACAAGCCCCATAGCCAGGCCGCCCAGAAACGGGGACAGGAATATCAGCACCGTCACTGTCAGGGCAATGGCCCACACGGGCATCCCGGCTTTCCTGTCCTTTTCGGGCTCGCTCCCGAACCACCCCGCCGTATCATGGCTCCATCTGTAGGCATCCTCGTCCGGCACGGTATCGTCTTTGCTTTTTCCGTACCCCTCAAACGGGTTCCAGCCTCTTGGGGCAGAGTCTTCCCGGGCCCCTCCGCTTTCAGAGCCGAATCCGCCTCTGTCTTTATCGGCAAAATCCGTTCTGCGGCCCATGTTTTCCGGACCGAAGACAGCTTTGTCTCTTCCGTCTCCGCTTCCCGCGCTCTGCCCGTCCTCCGCCTCATTCTCCTGTTCGCTCTGCCCGTACTCCATCAATGCCCTGTCGGAAGCTTTCGCTTTCCCGGCGGGCTTTTTCCCATAGCCGCTGTCCAGCAGATCCTTTCTGATATTCTCCGCCACTCTGGCCGGATTCCCCAATGCCTCGATGACCTCCCGCTCATTTTCCGCCCCGGCATCGTCAAAATAGTCGTTATAATACTGAATTGCCTCCTCCCGCTCACTGGAAGCAATGCCCTGGAGCAGGCTTTCAAGCTGGTTCATAAAATCCGCTCTGTTCATAACCCAATCCTTCCCTTAAATAGTCCTGTGATCTTGTCAGCATATCTGTGCCATTCGCTCTCATATAGCTGCAGCTGCGCCCAGCCTCTGCTGGTTACCTTATAGTAGCGCCTGTTCCTGCCCGCGCACTCCATGTCATAAACCTCCAGGCATTCATCCTTCTGCAGCCTCCGCAGCACAGGATAAAGCGTGGACTCCGACAGTTCGATAACCTGCCGGACCTCCTGAGTGATTTTATACCCATAGGTCCCCTCCGGCTCCTTGGACACAACGGCCAGCACAATGGCGTCCAAAAGTGCTGCACCTGTATTAAATACCATCCAATTCGCTCCTCGTCCTAAATTTCACACAATATTATATGCCGTATAATATTGGTTGATAACCATACTATACGGCATATAATATCATATGTCAATATCTATTTTACAAAAAACGGAAAAAGCAGTCAAATGAGTTGCTGTACAATTATATGTGTATAAAATCTCTGATTGACTGATTCAGTTCGATTTATGCCTTTCCTCAGCCCGATTTTGTGGATAACTTGAACCAAATGTCATTTTCTGGAAAGTTTTTCCCCGAAGAATCCACAAAATCCACAGAGTTATCCACATTTACACATCTGTCATTTTTGAATTCACCGTCTGTCATTTCCACTTTTCCCCACGGGGATTCCCCTTTTTTCGTCTGTTTCGTACGGCTCTGCCGGATGGCCCAGGCCCTCACAGCCACTCGTTCCAGAAGCGTTCCACCCGCCCTGCCACCGTATTGACCGTTACGGTCTCGAATTGTTCCCACTCCCTGGGGAACAGTCTGCGATAGGCTGGCTGCAGAAAGCGCTCGTCCAACAGCGCGATGATACCGATATCCTGGGCCGTCCGAATCACCCGCCCTGCCGCCTGCAGGACCTTGTTCATTCCCGGATACCGGTAGGCATAGTCGAAGCCGCTCTCTCCGTTCCCGTCAAAGTAATTCATCAGGATCTCCTTTTCCCGGGACACCTGCGGCAGACCCGTGCCCACAATCATCACCCCGATCAGGCTGTCGTGCTTCAGATCGATGCCCTCGCTGAATATGCCCCCCAGGACGCAGAAGCCCACAAGGACCCTGTCCTGCTCCGTCCTCTCCCTGCTTTCACGGAACCGTTCCAGGAATGCCTCCCGATCCCCCTCGCTCATGGATTCGCTCTGCAGAATGCACTCCCTGCCCTCTCCCCCAAAGTTATCCACATATCTCCCGTGTATGGTCCGCAGAAAAGCGTAGGAGGGGCAGAATACCATGTAATTACCGTGGCGGTTCTTTACAATCTCCTCAATGTAACGCGCAATGTTCCCATACTCGTCCTCGGACCGCCTGGTGTACTTGCTGGTCACGTCGCTGGCCACAAGCAGGGCCCGCCTTGCCGGATGGAAAACAGACCGGGCGTACACCTCGTAATCCTCCGGCTCACCTCCCAGCAGTTTCTTGTAATACTGAATGGGCAGAAGCGTTGCGGAGAACAGAATGGCACTGCGCCCCCGGAGCATGCACCTTTTCAGGTTCTCCCCGGGATTCACGCACAGCAGCTTTAGGAAAAAGCTGCCGTCTTCGCACAGCTGCGTATACTTCACATAATTTTCGTCCAACAGCTCATAAACCGTAAAAAAATGGCTGACCTCAAAGTAAAAATCCAGCAGCATATCCCGCGCCGCAAGATAATCCTCCTCCCGCTCCGCCAGATAATCCTCCAAAACCGCCCGAAGCCTCATCAGACTTTCCGCAAATTCCTCAATGCTCTCCACCAGGCGGCAGTCCTCGCACTGTCGTTTCATGGCCAGAAGCTTGCGGTTGCATTTCTCCAGATGATAGATCAACTTGTCGGCATAGCCCTGCCTGACCAGAACGCTTCTGCTGCCGTGGGCGCTTCCGCTTGATCCCGTGTCACCCGACGGTTGCAGCCCCCACTCCTCCTCGGCATAAGCGTCCGCTTCCTGGGGCGGTTCATCTGCTCCCGCGTCCGCCAGGTCACGGGAAAGCTCACGAACAATACCGTCCCGACAAGTGACACTTGTGTCTGTTTTTTGCGACATATCTGTCGGAAACAGCGCGGTCTCAAAATCTATCTGCCCGGAAACATCAGTATTTTCGCCCTTTTTCTTCTTTTTCCCCTTTTCTGACGTCAGTGTCTTTTTTAGCTCCCTGCCCAGCTTCATAAAGGCTTCTTTATAGAGGACGGCGCTGTACATCTCCCTGCCCCGCTCCAGCAGGTTGTGGGCCTCGTCAATGAGAAAGAGATAATTTCCCACGGCGCCCTCCCCAAAGAACCGCTTCAGATACACATGGGGATCGAAGAGATAATTGTAGTCACAGATAATGGCATCCGCGAACAGGCTGGCATCCAGACACATTTCAAAGGGACAGACCATGTGTCTGTCAGCATAGGCCAGGACAGTCTCCCTGTCAAAGCTCTCCTCTTCGCTCAGCATATGGAAAACGGCATCGTTGACCCTGTCGTAATGTCCTTTTGCGTAAGGGCAGTACTCCGGATTACATTCGGTCTCCTCCATAAAGCAGATTTTCTCCTTGGCAGTCAGAATGATGCTTTTCATCCGCAGCCCCTTGTCCCGCAGAATGTCTATCGCCTCCTCCGCCACGGTCCTGGTGATGGTCTTGGCCGTGAGATAGAACAGCTTCTCCCCCATTCCCTTTCCCATGGCCTGGACGGACGGATACACTGTAGAGATGGTCTTACCCACTCCCGTAGGTGCCTCCAGAAAGAGTTTCTTCTTATGATAAATGGTCCGGTAGACATGGGCAGCCAGCTCCTTTTGCCCTTCTCTGTAGGGATAGGGAAATTCCAGGCCCCGAATCGATTCCGTCCGGACGGACTGCCATTTCCACGAATAGTCCGACCACTTCCGATAGGCTGCAATCAGCTCCAGAAACCATGTCTCCAGATTCCCGAAAGCCCATTCCTCATGAAAATAGCGAATCTCCCCGGAGGGCATATGGCAGTAGGTCAGACGCACCCCTATGCTCTCCAGCCCCTCCTGCTTACCGTACAGATAGGCATAACATTTCGCCTGGGCCACATGCAGCGGCGCAGGCCCTTTCATCCTGGCAAGCTCCCGGTAGGTTCCCTTGATCTCGTCAATGGTCACGCCTCCGTTCCTGTGAATGATGCCATCCGCGCGCCCCTCCACGCAGAGGATATAGCCGTCCGCCTCAAATGTCATCTTCAGCGGAACTTCCGCCTGGTATTCCGCCCCCATTCTGCGCTGGATCATGCGGTGAATCCTGCCGCCCTCCTGCATGGCGTTCTCCGGCGACGCGTGCCGCCGGTTGTCGATATCCCCGTGCCGCAGGATGAACTCTACCAGCCTGCGGACAGAAACCCTCACCTCCTCCGGAGCCGGAGCCTCCTCCCCGGATTTTGCCGCCTCCGGCCGGGTTCTGTCTTTTTTATTCTGCGCATTTACCGCTTTCATTCTCTCACTCATGCAATTCCCCCGAAAAGTCCGCAATCTCCGCGCCGGCGAGATTGCCGCATACTTTTGTCCGCTTCTCTCAGAAAACACAAGGCCCCCCGCGCAGATAGTCCAAAATCTATCTGACACAGGGAGCCTCCATACCTTACGTTCATCCGTTCCTATTCGTCCACAGCTAAATCAGCTTGCAATAGCAAGGCTCTTCAACAACTCCTCAAAATCCTCATTGTATCCCTCATAGGATACTTTCAGTGATTTCCGGAAGTCCAGTCCATACACTCCTAAGAATGATTTCGCGTCGACAATATATCTGTTATAGGAAATGTCGATCTCAAAATCACATCTTGAGGCTACGTTGACAAAATGCTGGACTTCATTGGGGGTCAGATGAATCTCCTTAACCATTTCCATCCCTCTTTCTGATGACAAGTCATCTGCCGCGTATTTATCCAAATGTACCGCTTTTCTACAATCCTCATTATATCCAAAATACGCCAAAAGTAAAGTATCATTTTATCGTACATTTCCATGCAAATCTACAGTTTTTGGCACTATGTCATGCTTTTTCACCCATGAGTCAGTAAGCTGCACAATGTCAGTTGAACTCCACCATATATTCCCTGAACCGAAGCGGCAACATGCCCATTTGGAGCTTTCTATTCCTGCGATCTTCTATAGTTATGGTGTGGCAGAACTGCCGGAAAAGCTCCTGATACTGGGCTTCCGCGGCGGAGTAGCAAAGTCCGGCGGGCCTGTCCGTCTCCTCCCCCAGCAGCAGATACCACTGCTTTCCCGCGGGATGGACCCCGAAGAGATTCCTCTTCTCGTCATAGATGACAAAATTCTCTATGGGCAGCCTGTCGGCAAAATGGGGCATCAGAAAGACCATCACGTCGTTCTTTGGCCCGATCCTGGAAAACAGCATTCCATTCTCCAGCTCCTGAAAGCGCAGGAACTGCTTCTGATGCCCTGTCTCCGTGGACACGCCTCTGCCCAGGGCAAAGGCCTTGTGGATATCTCTGTCCGCCAGGTTGTCGAAAAGATGCCCGGGGCGGCATCTGCACCGAAGCCCCAATACTACAGTGCGGTAGACCGCCTGAGCCTTTTCCTCATCGTTGGAGGCCAATGCCATACAGAGCCTTTCGCTGTCCTCCTGTCCGAATCTAAGCCGGAGGGTGCCCATGACCTTGCGCGTCTTCTCTTCGTCCGCCTCCACGGCGATATCCTCCGCAAATAGGATCGGATCATCTGTCAGGCACAGAATCGTATCCTCGTGATTCCTTTTCTCTTCGTATGCCTGGTAGATGGCGGTAAAGACACTCTCCAGCGTGTCTTCGCATCTATATACAATCATGCCCCTTTCCTCCCTCTGCCGCGCCTGGTGCACCTGGTGCGCCTCTCCCCGCTTAGAGCTCATGTCTCTTGCCTATTGGCCCGAGTCTTCTCAGTCCGTTTTCCGCTTCTCTCATATCCCGTTTTCCCGCCCGCTCCCCGGAGGTCAAAGCTGTCCCACCGCGGCCTGCTGCCTCTCGGTCACTGTGACAGGACGAGAGAACCGGTCATCGTCAAACAGGGACAGCTGTTTGTAGCTCATACCGTCACTGCCAAACTGTATCCTGTCCTTTTCGCTGGTAAGGTTCCTTACGATATAGTCCTCCTGGAGTTTTACGGGATACATCATTCTGCCGCTGCAGGTGACAAAATACAGAGCCCTCTTCAGCACAACCCCGATTTTCTTCAGGTCTGGAAAGGTCAGGCTGCCGCTTCTCCTTGCCGCCACAATCCTCTGGGCGCTCTTCACCCCGATGCCGGGCACCCGCAGCAGCTCCTCTATGGGCGCCCGATTGATCTCCACCGGAAAGCGCTCCAGATGCCGCACCGCCCAGTCCTCTTTGGGATCCAGCATCACATTGAAGTAGGGACGCTTCTCGTCCAGCAGCTCCTCCGCCCGGAAACCGTAGAACCGCAGCAGCCAGTCCGCCTGGTACAGCCTGTGCTCCCGCAAAAGGGGCGGCCCTCCGGGCAGGGCCGGCAGGCTCTTGTCCCCTGTGACATTGACGAATGCGGAGTAGAAGACCCTCTTTAAGTCAAATTTCCGATACAGACTCTCCGCCACATTGATGATCTGGTAGTCGCTCTCGGGCGTAGCGCCGATGATCATCTGGGTGGACTGGCCCCCTCCCACGAATTTAGGGGCGCTGCGGTACAGCACCAGATCGTTTCGATTCACCTGGATGCCGGTCTGGATCTGCCGCATGGGGGTGAGGATGCTCTTGCGGTGCTTATTCGGAGCCAGGGTGCGCAGCCCCTCCGCAGTGGGGAGCTCTAGGTTGACGCTCATCCGGTCCACCAGGTATCCGGTCTGCTCGATGATCTCCGGCGCCGCCCCGGGAATGGCCTTTACATGGACATAGCCGTTGAAACGGTAGCGGTTCCGCAGCAGCCAAACCGTCCGGCAGATCAGCTCCTGGGTAAAGGTGGGGCTGCCTATGATGCCGGAGCTCAAAAACAGGCCCTCGATATAGTTCCTCCGGTAGAACTCCATGGTCAAGGTACAGATCTCCTCCGGGGTAAAGGTGGCCCTGGGGACATCGTTGGAGCGGCGGTTACGGCAGTATTTACAGTCAAAGATACACTCATTGGTCAGCAGAATCTTCAGGAGGGAGATGCATCTGCCGTCCCCGGAAAAGCTGTGGCAGATGCCGGCTGCCACGCAGTTGCCGATGCTTTGACCGTTCCCCTTGCGGTCCACGCCGCTGGAGGTACAGGCCACGTCGTATTTGGCCGCGTCCGTCAGTATATTCAGTTTATCCTCCAGGGGCATGTCCCGATTGCTTATCCGATATTCCACTTTCCCTGCACCTTCGTTCCCTGTTTTCAGAATATTTTCAGCATGTGTCCTGCGGAAAGCAGAACATGCGTTCTTTCTATAGAATAGCACACATGTTCTGTTTTCGCAAGTATTTTTTGGAAAAAGGGAAAGCAAAAATACGATCCGCAAATGATACACGACAGCAAACGGGATCTGGCAAATCTGCTCCGAGAGGAAACAGAAGCACATTCCATCCGGGAACGTCTGCGCCAAAAGCAGCCACAGCAGGCACAGCAAAAACAGAACAAGAAGAAAAACCGAGACAGTTGGGAACGATAAAATCGTAGATTTTTCACATTTTTGTGCTATAATTATGAAAACTGTTGTTTTGAATTGATATGAGGAGAAACAAGAATATGAGCGAAATGAAACACGAGACAATCGACAACATACCAAAAAGCATATAAACGAACACGAGGGCTACGAATATTTTCGCCGTAAGTTTGTGCCCTTGGGAGGAGCCAAGAACACTTTGGTCAGTATTTATGAGATACCTCCGAAGAAAGCGGCATACCCCTATCATTTCCATCACAACAATGAGGAAACATTCTATATTATCAGCGGCGAAGGAATTTTGAGAACTCCGATTGGCGAACGCAAAGTCAGTGCAGGAGAGGTACACGATGTGGATATTACTGTCTACCCCGATTCAGACAAAATAGGCGTCTGGGGCATGGGAATCAACAAGCTCTATCCACAGGCAGGCGATGTGGACTATTACGACGGAGAATAAGGCGAAAGACGCAGAGCATGGTGAGGAAATATTATGGCAGATATACTTTTCAAAACCGACGATTATATCTTTTCGTACCGTGTCGGCGGTGTGCTTATCCATAACGGAAAGGTGCTTATGCAAAATGCAGAGGGCGATGATGGCTACGCCTTTATCGGCGGTCACGTTGCCTTTGGCGAAACCACCGATGAAACCCTTGTGCGAGAGTTCAAGGAGGAAATCGGCGCCGATTAGATAGGTTTTGAGTATGCTGATCGGCTGGCTGTTCAGAAACGGCTATTCCAAAATCGTCCTTGATACCAACTTGAAAAACACAAGAGCGCAGCACGTTTACGAATCACTTGGTTTCCGCAAGGTGAGAACCAACATTGATTCTTGGAGCGATCAGCTAGGTCGGCTTCAATCTTCGGTGGATTATGAGTTGGTCGAATCAGATTTTAACAGTTATATTTAGATTTCTGTGTCTCCCAATTGGAGACAGTCTGTCTGCTCACATAAATTCTTTCCGCCGGCTCCTCCTGGGAAATTCCCATACTGCTGCGGTATTTTTTAATCTGTGTGCCGATCTCCAAAATGTCCTCTTTCCTTTTGTACTTTATTGTACTTTATTGTACTCTATTCACATTATGCTCCTGAACCAAGGATACCACATCACCCTGCGGACCCCAATGCCGCCAAAAGTATGATACATTCGCCCAAATGTATGTGTTAAAAAGGTTTGACATGGGATTGACACAGGATTTCCCAAAAAACTGTTGCAAAAATCCCCCGAAAGCGGTTAAAATGGAAATGGCGCAGTCCAATGGATAAGGCGCAGTCCACGGAAATATCATATTCCGCTGGATCCGGCGCATACCATGGAAAACGAAAGATTGTCAAAGCAATCGAAACGCTTGCTCAGGATTGTCCGTGCAAAAAGCGCAGGATAACACCTCGCGGAACTGCCCGTGAACAGCAAAAAAATATCTGAGAGAAAGGATCATACATATGTCAAGCATTTCATTCCCCAAAGACTACCAATCCGGCCTGAACCTGTACGACACCCAGGTGGCCATCAAGATGGTAAAAGATTTCTTCCAGACGCTTCTGGCGGAACGGCTCAATCTCCTGCGGGTGTCCGCGCCTCTCATGGTGGATCCCAAATCCGGCCTCAACGACAACTTAAACGGCGTGGAACGCCCTGTGGCCTTTGACATCAAGCATCAGGACGGCAGGCAGGCGGAGATCGTCCACTCCCTGGCAAAATGGAAACGCTATGCCCTGAAGAAGTACGGCTTCTCCCAGGGGGAGGGACTCTACACGGACATGAGCGCCATCCGCAGGGACGAGGAGCCGGACAATATCCACTCCATCTATGTGGATCAGTGGGATTGGGAGAAGATCATCTCCAGGCAGGAGCGCAGCCTGGACACCTTGAAAGACGTGGTCCGCATTGTGTACAAGGTACTGCGCAAGACAGAGAAATACATGTCCATCCATTATGATTATATAGAAGAGATACTCCCCCACGACATCTTCTTCGTCACCACCGCCGAGCTGGAGGAAATGTTCCCGGACAATACGCCCAAGGAGCGGGAGTATTACATAGCCAAGGCCAAGGGCGCCGTGTGCGTCATGCAGATCGGCGGCGCGCTGGGCAACGGCAAACCCCACGACGGGCGGGCTCCGGACTATGACGACTGGGCGCTGAACGCGGACATCATTGTCTACTATCCGGTCCTGGACATCGCCCTGGAACTGTCCAGCATGGGCATCCGGGTGGACAAGGACGCGCTGCTGCGCCAGCTGCAGGAAGCCGGGTGCATGGAGCGAGCCAATCTCCCTTTCCATCAGGCAGTGATCAACGAGGAAGTCCCTTTCACCATCGGCGGCGGCATCGGCCAGTCCCGCATCTGCATGTTCTTCCTGAGAAAGGCCCATATCGGCGAGGTGCAGTGCGCCCTCTGGCCGGAGGAAATCATGCGGGAGGCAGAGGAGAAAGGGGTGCAGCTGCTGTAGTCGGTTTCCGGGCGCGGGCAATCTGCAGGCTGGGGAATTCTGCCCCCGGCGGCTTTTGCCAAACGGGCGGACGCATCCGCCTGTCTCACTGCCCGCGGAACTAAAAGCCCCTCTGCCACAGGATGCGGGACAGCTCCCGGGGCGGAGGGGTTTTTACCGTCTACTCATATTTCTTTCCCATGACGGCCGCCGGGACAAATATTCCGCCCAGCATCACCGCCAGCATCAGCACGATCTGCCCATAGAGCCAGATAAAGTCCGGCGTTATCCACCGCAGCAGCACGAAAACCACCGGCCAGCACACCGGTATCAGGAAAAAGCTCCACCGCAGGGCTTTCGTGATGTGAGGCCAGTTTCTGTTGTTGAAATAGACGCCGCTGATACTCATGTGGAATCCCCCGCGGGCATACTCGCTGAGCCGAACACTGTCATAGATGGGCGGCAGCTTCTCCGCCATGAAGAAAAAGGGCCAGATTCCCATGATCAGCATCGTGGGATTCACGAGCAACAGACCCATGGTCAAGTCAAACAAAGACAGCCCCAGCCTCTCCCGGAAGAGAAAGAGCAACGCCATCTCCCCCAGGGACAGGCACAGGCCGGAGAAGTACCCGACGGCGCGCTTCTTTTTGACACGCTTTCGCTGTACCCTCTCCTCCTCCGACAGTGTTTCCGGAAACCTCAGCTTCTCCGCAAGCATTCTTTCTATTTCATCCCTTGTAAAGGCCCTCTCCGAGCCCTCTCCGGAAAGCCCTCTCTCCGTCTCCTCCCCGCGCAGCAGTTCCGTCACCGTGATACCCAGCTCTCTGGCCAGAGGCTCCAGCAAGGCCACATCCGGGAGACTTAAAGACCGCTCCCATTTGCTGACCGCCTTATTGGATATGTACAGCCGCTCTGCCAGCTGCTTTTGGGTAAGCCCCTTTTCTTTGCGCTTCTTTGTGATAAAGCTGCCGAAGCGCGCCATATCGATTCCGCCTCTCTGTGCGGATTCCCGGTTCTCCTCCCTGCTTTCGTCCGGTTCGTCCATACGCAACTCCCTATCCGTAGTCTCCGTCATACATCTCCGCCTTTCTGTCAAAAAGCCGCACCTCTTGACATATCTTTGTCGGCAGTCGCTTTCCTGCTGAACAGACTCCCACAGCTGTCATAACGGGTCTGTACTCCCCATGTTTACACTGGCAAATCCACCGCTCTATTGACTGATTCGGTCTCTTCTGCAGCAAATTTCCAGCCGGCAGACGGTGCCCCGCCAGTCCGGGGCATCTCCGCCTTAAAGGTTCTCCGCCAGCTCTCTGCCTATATGACATTATAGATTCCGCAGGCATAAAAGGCAATCTACCGGCGGTAGACTCTAACGATAGACCGCAAATTTCCCGTTTCGAAACGTCTCCGCATAGCCAAACGTCTCCATAAACTCCAGCAGAAGCCTCCATTTGGGGTCGGCATTCATCGCTTCCCAGGCCTCTTTCGAAAGCCCGGATTCCTCCTCTGCCGCGGAGACTGCCTGCCCCTCCAAGGCCCCCTCTCTGTAAAGCGCGTAAGTGCGCTCCAATATAATTACCGCTTTGTCTTCTCCCTTTTCACCGATCTCTCCCTCAAGCTCCCTCAGATCCTGCCTCATGGTCTCCAGGCTATAGGAATCCAGGTCACACCAGGGATTGAATGCAGAGGGCATCTGCAGATAATAGGATATGGCCGGTATCTCCCCATACAGAATCACTTCCCGGCCCTGAAGTTCGTTTTCGTTGGCATAGGCGCTCAGCTCACGCATCCACTGGGCTTTCTCAGGGTCCATTTTGATATTCCTCAGAACCGCATTATTGTCCACCGCAGCCACCGGGTTCTGTATTCCCGTACCCTCCGCAAAAGCGAAATGCACGCCAAAAGCGCCGAATTGAAAAAGGCACAGGGCCAGAAAGGCCGTCAACACCCCTTTCGCCGGAAAGAAAGAGAGCGTCAGTCCCCCTTTCAGACGCCGCTCTCCCCCATACCGCAGAAAGCGCCAGCTCTGCCACAGTGTGTACGGAGCGGCCAGAAAGAGATTGTTCAGACTGGGGAGGATTCCGTTGTTGCTGCCCAGGGATGTCAGAAGAATGATCAGGATCAACATGCCGCTGATCAGCTTCTCCTCCTTAGGCGCCCTGGGATGAAAAATGCGGATCAGCCCGATAGCCATGGTAAGCATCAAAAACACCGGCCCCGGATGCCAGATAGGGTCGTAGCTGTAGTAATAGCCGGATGTAAAGCCTCTCACCCACAGCCACACAATCATGGCAATGCTCACTCCGGTCCACAGAACTCTCATCAGGATGGAAAAACCTCTGTGCTTCCCCGGAAAGCGCCCTGCAAGCGCTCCCTCCAGCCAGCCCGCTATGGCGAACAGCGCCATGCCCCCTGCCAGGATGACCCCAATGCGCGCAACCCAGTACATCTCCTGCCAATACCACCCCAGGATCTTCCCGACCATGGCCATGGGCTTGTAGTCCGTAGCCTTGTCGGTCATGGCGAACAGTCTGCCGATTCCCTCCATGTACGCTCCTATGCCATAGCGAATGTGAATATAGGCAAAAAGCGCCCCCAGAGCCGCCCCGTATCCTGCCAGACACCACAGCGTATGACGGATGGTCCTCCTCCAGAATCCCTCCGGGCGGCCTGCCGCCCCGGGCCTGTCCTGGCTCCTATTGTCAGTTTTCCTCTTAACTGCCGCTTTTTCATCCAACATACAGATGAAATCGTAGGCCCAGACCGCCAGGATCATCCCCATCTGGGGCAGGTTGGAGAACCGCACCAGCACATTGGCTCCCAGGAAAGCGCCCGCTCCCACCAGACATCCTTTCCTCTCCCCTGTCAGCCCCAGATAAAGCAGCACGGACGAAATCAGAAAGAACAGATAGGTCAGATAATTATAGAAAGATGCCGTTGGGCACCAGCACAGACTCAGCGCCGTCATCTCCCCTGCAAAGACAATGACCTTTGGCATCTTCAGCTTTCTGGTGCAGAAGAAATATCCGATAAACCCCAGCGCTGCCGCAAACAGACCCGTGTACAGATTGATGCCCATCAGCGTATTCCCGTTGGGGAGTTTCATGAGCAGATGTCCCACCGCATTGGCCAGATAGGTGGAAAAAAGCCACATGGAATCCATATGCTCCGTTCCCATATACTGAAAATTCGCATAATTATATCCGGTGTCTCCCAAATCCAGCCCCCACTGTATATGCCGCAGCGGGTAGAATGCCAAAATCACGATTGCAAGATTTTCCAGCACATTCCCCCATTGTCTCCGGAACTGTTCACCTGTCTCTTTCCTCATATCCATCCTCTATTCAAATCCCTTTCCGGCCTGCGGGCCACATTCCTCTTCGATCTGCGAACGTATCTCTTTCCGATCTGGGGACGTATCCCTTTCCGATCTGCGAACGTATCTCTTTCCGACCTGCGACCGCATCCCTCTCCGGCCTGGGAACGTATCCCTCTCCGACCTGGGGACGTATCCCTTTCCGACCTACACGTCCCTTTCTCCTCCGACGCCGTCCCGGAACCCCAGCCGTCCCGGCCAAGCCCAAATGTCTTCCGGCCACAGGCCCTTTCGAAGCTCAGCCAAACATTTGGTCCGCTCTCTTTGCTTTTTCCGTCAGTCTCCGGTAAAGGCCGATTTTCAGCAATATCCCGTGCAGCCTGTCAAAGATCCATTTCCGCCCCATGTCCGTCACAATGCCGCAGAGGAATACCGCTGCCGCCGCAAGTCCGGTCCCTAAGAGCAGTCCGCACACAGCCCCAAGATCTCCTGCGCCCTCCGCCATGCCGGCCGCCAGTGTCTTTGCCCCCAGCCAATTCTGCCAGGAGTAGCGAAGCCCCAGATTCTCATGGAGCAGATAGACACCCAGCGTATAGGGCGCTATCCCGCTGATGATCTTTGCCGGCTTTCCCTGTATGCGAAGTCTGCAAAAAGCCGCGAACAACCCCACCGCCGCCAGGAATACCAGGACGTGGTTGTACTCCAGGCATACTTTCAGCAGCATCTCCATCCTGCCCGTGCGCAGGTTTACCTCCCTTAGGAGAAATGTCCCGGCAAAAATCAGCAGACAGCCTCCCGCATACAGCATTGCCCCCCGCCGCTTCTTCTCCAGAAAAGGAACGCCGAACCGCCGCAGATAGGCCGCGGTCAGAAATACGCACAAATACCACAGACAGTCATATCCTTTCTGGTCCGTCTCCAGCCTCACGGGCAGGATGCTTTTCGCCGCGCAGAAAGCTCCCAGCAAAAGTCCTATGGCAATCTGCAGCTGCTGTTTTGTCATCTTCTTCACCGCCGTCCCCACAAAGGGCAGGAGCAGGTACAGAAATACATAGGCCGTCAGAAACCAGTAGTGGTCCATGGTAATGGGAAACAGAAGCGTCAGCAGATAGTGGAAGTCAAAAGCGGTCCCGCTGAGCGCACCGGTCAGCGCGCCCAGCAGGCCGAATGCCATCGAATAGAACCATATCTGCAGCCACAGCTGCAGCAGACGGCTTACCTTAAAGGAAGAGGTGCACAGGAAATAGCCGCTGATCAGCATATAGACATTCACGGCCACAATACAGAAACTCTCCAGCAGCCATGCTGTGATTCCCATAGCGCCCATGCCCCTCCCGGTCAGATCCGGCAGGAGATTCCCCTTTCCTAAGTAGTGCAGCACCACCACCATCATCATTGCCACACAGCGCAGCAGATCCAGATTGGGCATGCGCTGTTTATTTTGTATCTCGTTATGATTGGTCTGATTTTTCATATTATCTCGGTTCCCGTTTTGCCTCTTTTCCTGATTTGCCCGCCTGGGCGTTCCAGTATGTGCAATTAGAACTTCTCAGCGGAAGTGCCTTGGCCGCTTAGAAGACACTTAGAGCACAACCTCATAGATGCATTTTTCCGTCTCCCCCTCCAGCCGCATATCATTGTCCTGGGGCAGTTCCACGATTTCTTTCAGCACGCCTCCCACATACTCGCAGGTGCGTCTGGACGGAAAGTTATCCGGATTGCAGGTAATGATCAGATCATCCATCCCATGGCGCTTCGCCAGATGGAACAGCAGGCGGCAGGCTTTTCCCGCATAGTGGTTCCCCCGATAGGGCTCTTCCACCCCGTACCCGATGTTCCCGCCATAGTAAGTCTTCCCGTTGTGCCCGATTCTCAGATCGCAATGTCCCACCTTATGCCCCTCCCGGTCGCAGATTCGGAAATGGTAGGAGGGAAGCCATTCTTCAGCAGGGTTGCCGGGAACGGTTTTGTCCAGCATCAGCAGAATTTCTCCGTCCGTGAGCACTTCCGTGTCGAAAAACGAAAATTCAGCCATAATCTTATCTCCCTTTTTTATAAAGGGCATCCAGACGGCATCCCGCCTCGTAGGCCCTCTTCATAGTCTGTTCATCGTCTTTGCAGACAAGCTCCAGCAGCAGCGGTCCCTCATATGCCGAATGCGCTATCACATCCATAACCTTTTCCCACTCTATGCTGCCGTCTCCCGGAATCCAGTGGGAATCCATGGCTCCGTTGTTGTCATGGATATGTACCGCATACAGTCTGTCCGCGTACCGCCCGACAATCTCCGGAGCGCTCTCCCTCCAGACCATGTTGGCATGGCCGGTGTCGTAGCACAGTCCCAGAAATTCTTTCGGATATCTGGCAAACAGCCTGTCCCATGCCTCCAGCATATACTTGTCAGGCACGTCAAAGAGATTCTCTATGCAGATCCGCACTTTCTTCTCCAGGCAGTAAGGCATCAGTTCGTCCAGGGATTTGTATACGCAGCCATAGAAGTCTTCCTTTGTCTCCGGCTCCCGCTCTATGGTCAGATAGGGAACATAGAGATGAAGCACGATCTCCGACGCGCCCAGAGCCGCCGCCAGATCCACCCGGTTCCTGATCAGTTCCACTCCGGCTCTGCGGTTGTATTCCCAGTTGGAGGTATAGTCTTTCCGGTAATGGCCCTCCCGGACTTCCACGTTCCTGGCGGAACCCTTTGTGGAATGCAGAGCCTTTGACTGTAATCCGTACTCCTCCATCCATTCCCTGATCTGCTGCATCTCATAGGAGGAGTACATATATTCCCTGTCCCACTCATGGCACCAGTGGATATGGGTGAACCCGGCCCGGGCAATCCGTTCCAGCGAGGCCTTTATCCGCTCCAGCTGTGTGCTCTCCCCTGCAAAATCCGTATTTAAAGCCAGTTCCTGTCTGATCTTTTCCATTTTTCTGCCATCCTTTCGTTTGTTCGTATTCTTTCTTGCCCCAGCCTTTATCTTACTACTTCTTACAGGCACTGGCAAGTACCTCCGTCAAAAAGGGCCCGGCCCCCTTTCATCAATCTCTCTTATTTAACCATACATAAATCCCACAGTCAATGGCAGTGAAAGCTTTTTGCCGGCAGACCCGGTCCGTGGGTAAACCGTGGAAGCTCAGGTGAAACCGGCATTGAAGAATCCGGAAAGATATTGTATATTGGTATCATAACCGGATATGCCGGCACAGCCCGGCATGCAGTCGAAATTCACAGAAAGAATGGACCTTTATGAAACTTTACCGTTTAATCGGCATCATTACCACATTACAGCAGAAGAAGACCGTCACCGCCCCCTATCTGGCCGAGAAATTTGAGGTATCCCGCCGCACCATCAGCCGGGATATCGAAGATATCTGCAAGGCCGGCATCCCCTTGATCACCACCCAGGGCTCCGGCGGAGGTATCTCCATCATGGAGGGTTTCTCCCTGGACACCACGGTGTTTACGAGACAAGAGCTCACGGCTATCTTCACGGGGCTGAAATCCCTGGACAGCGTGTCCCGCTCCGCCCCGGGAGAAAGTCTGGCCCGAAAGATCGGCGGCGGTCCGCCTTTCAAAACGGAGGGCCATATGACCATCGACCTGGCCTCCTTTTACAAGGACGATCTGACTGACAAGCTGGAGCAGATCAAATCCGCCATCCAGGCGTGCAGATGCATTGCCTTTCATTATTATTATGAGAAAGGGGAAGACGACAAGCTCATAGAACCCTGCCAGACCGTCTTTAAATGGTCTGACTGGTATGTCTTCGGCTTCTGCAGACAGCGGCAGGACTTCCGCATGTACAAGCTGCGCCGCCTTTGGAACCTGCAGATCACGGACCAGGTCTTCTCCCCCAGGGAGATTCCGGAGGAGAAAAAGCGCTTTGGCTCCCACATGACTGATGACTACATGGTCGCCGCAGTCTATGACCCCAGCGTAAAATACCGTTTGGTGGAAGAGTACGGCCCCGCATGGTTTACAGAACAGGAAGACGGGAAACTGTATGCCGAGCGCGGCTTTACCACCATAGAGCAGGCAGTGGACTGGTTCCTGGGCTTTGGCAGCAAGGTGAAAGTACTGGAGCCTCCGGAGATGGTGGAGCGCATGAAAAGCGCTCTGGACGCGGCCCGGAATTTATACCCATGACTTAGCAGGGTCAGAGAAAAACGAGAGACATCCTGAACATGACATACTGTTGGCATGTTTCGGATGGTATGGTAGTGGTGAGAGCCGGTATCCGCGGACACAGAAAACCGGCCCCGGCCGGGAGGCACCCCGCCTTTCCGGGCCGAAACCACGAATTCGAGAAAAAGGAGGTACGAACTATGATTGATTCAAGATGTGGGCTGCACTGCACGGGATGTGAGTACAGAGAGCCCTGCAACTGTGGGGGCTGTATTGAGACCAATGGCCATCCTTTTCACGGGGAATGCCCTGTGGCCGCCTGCTGCCAGGCCAAAGGCTTCCTGCACTGCGGCCAATGCCCCGATATCCCCTGTGATCTGCTGACCGGATATTCCTGCGATCCGGAACACGGCGATTCCCCTCACGGTGCGAGAATCGAACAGTGCAAAAGCTGGCATAGGAACGGGGAGAGGTGACAGATGGACAAGAAGATTCTCTCCCTGCGCATGGAGCGGCAGTGCCTCCTGAAAAGGGCCGATGAAGCCGAGTACATAGCCCTCTACCGGGATACCCAGCCCGGGCAGAACGAGTACTGGCACGGCTTCGGGGAGCCCCCTGTCCTCTCTTTCCGCGCCGGCTTCGATGACATAGCGTTCAACAGAAAACGGCAGTCGGAGCGCAGGCTTGTAAAGGGACGGTTTGCCGGCGGGAACCTGGGCTGGATCATGGCCGAAGACATGGAGCTGTTCGCCTCTCTTTACCGCAAGCCCCTGACAAAGCCCACACCGGAGCAGTCGGAGATCCTCACCCTCATAGAGAATGCCGGCCCTTTCACGATTCAGCAGCTGAAAGAAGAAACAGGGCTCCTGGTAAAGCAGATCACCCCTGTCCTCCACAGGCTTCAGGAAGCGTTTTTGATTTATGAAGACCAGTATGACGGGGAATGGGACAGAGGATGGTATGCTTTTGCGGAAATGTTTCCGGAGGCGGACACGGCGCGGTATACCAAAGCAGAAGCCCTGAAAATCCTGCTGCCCCGGTTTGCCTATCGGATGGTATGGTTCGACGTCGCCATGGCAAAGGCATTCTACCGGGTGCCCGAAAAAGAAATCCGAAAGGCCCTGGCAGAACTGGCGCAGGAGGACAGATTGGTCTCATGGGAATCCGGCTACCTGCTAAAAGACGACGCGGCGCTTCTGGCGGATTATGAGCCCAAAGACCTGCGCTCTGTCTATGCCCTCCACCGCAACGACTTCCTCTTCAAGGCCCGGGAGCCTGCGCTGAAACAGATGGTCAAGGATCTGACACAGGGGCTTACCTATGACTGTGAACCTCTCCAGTACCTGCTGATAGACGGCCGGTTCCGCGGCGCATCCGTAGGACATTTCCGGTACGGGCCCTATGATTTAAACGATATTGTCTGTGATCTGCCGGATGGGGAAAGCCGCAGAGAGGAAATCATGGAGGCTGTCCTGGCTGTGAATCCGGGGGCAGAGCCCAAACATTTTATGGGGTCGGAGGATATATTTCCCTAAGGTTTTCTCCGAATGCCGTCTTCTGAAACATATCTTTCTGTTTCTTACAGACGGCATTCGCGATATTCTCCGGCACATCCGTCAAGCTTTCCTTTTTTGATCTGAAAGCGTATATTCAAAGCATCTCCAGCAACCGTTCTATCGGCATCCTGCCCAAATCCCCCTCCCCTCTCTTCCGGACAGAGACGCTTCGCGTCTCCCTCTCCTTTTCTCCTACGATAAGCATATACGGTATCCTTTCCATCTGCGCGGACCTGATTTTATAGCCTATTTTCTCCCCCTTTGCGTCCGTCTCGCAGCGCAGCCCCGCTTTCTTCATGATGCTTTCGATTTCCCTGGCGTACCCGATATATTTATCCGATATGGGCAGCACTTTCACCTGCACCGGACACAGCCACAGGGGAAACTTCCCGTCAAAATGTTCGATCAAAATGCCCATAAACCGCTCAAGGGAGCCGAACACCACCCGGTGTATCATGATAGGGCGGTGCTTCTTCCCGTCCTCCCCGATATACTCTGCCCCGAAGCGCTGAGGCAGCTGGAAATCCAGCTGTATGGTTCCGCACTGCCAGGTTCTCCCGATGGAATCCTCCAGGTGAAAATCGATCTTCGGACCGTAAAAGGCTCCGTCTCCGGGATTTACCACATAGGGGAGCTTCAGGTCCTCCAGGGCGTTTCTCAGGCCATCGGTAGCCGTTTCCCAGTCCTCATCGCTGCCGATGGAATTTTCCGGCCTGGTGGACAGCTCTACGTGATACGCAAAACCAAACTCCGAGTACACCTCACCGATCAGCCGGGCCACCCCCTTTATCTCGTCCTGTATCTGCTCCGGCGTCATGAAGATATGGGCGTCGTCCTGAGTACAGCTGCGCACGCGCATGAGCCCGTGGAGGGTTCCCGATTTCTCGTTCCTGTGTATCAGCCCCAGCTCGCTGACCCGCAGGGGCAGGTCCCGGTAGGAACGGGGTTCCATCTGATAGACCAGCATGCCCCCCGGACAGCTCATGGGCTTTACCGCATAGTCCGCCCCGTCTATCACCGTGGTGTACATCTTGTCCCTGTAATGCTCCCAGTGCCCGGAGGTCTCCCAGAGCTGTCTGTTGAGAATCACCGGTGTGGATATCTCCAGGTATCCCTCCCTGGCATGGAGCCGCCTCCAGTAGTCGACGAGGAGATTCTTCAATATCAGCCCCTTGGGAAGAAAGAACGGGAACCCGGGCCCCTCCGGAAACAGCGCGAATAATCCCAGCTCTTTGCCCAGTTTTCTGTGATCGCGCTTCTTCGCCTCTTCCAGGCGGTTCAGATGCTCCTCCAGCATCTTCTCGCTGGGAAAGGACGTGCCGTAGATCCTGGTGAGCATCTTGTTCCTCTCATCGCCCCGCCAGTAGGCCCCTGCCACGGACAGCAGCTTGAATGCCCGGATGGCGCTGGTATAGGCCACATGGGGCCCGACGCACATCTCCAGATGCTCCCCCTGCCTGTAAAAGCTGATTTCCGCATCCTCCCGCAGCTCCTGCAGGATTTCCAATTTTAGGTCCTCCCCCCGCTCTTTCATCTCTTCCAGGGCCCACTTGCGATCCGCCGTAAATTGACGCAGCTGCAGATTTTCCCTGACGATTTCCCGCATCTGCGCCTCCACCTCCGGGAAATTTTCCTCCGAAAAGCGGAACGGAAAGTCGAAGTCATAGTAGAACCCCTCCGGGATCGCCGGACCAATGGCGCACTTTGCTTCCGGATAGAGCCGCTTTACCGCCTGGGCCAGAATATGGGCCGTGGTATGCCGGAACGCGTCTCTCCCCAGCTCCTCCTCAAAAGTCGTCTCTTTTGTGGAACCGTCTCTCATCTTGATTTTCATTTCTCTCTTCCTTTCCTCCGGAATGCCAATCTAAAACGCGGCAATTCCGGAATGCATTTTGAAATCCACATAAGAAAAGCACCCCAAAGATATGATTCACATACCTTTAAGGGTGCTCATTGCACGGTTCCACCTTAATTTTTCACTTCAGATTCCATCAAATCCTAACCTTTAACGCAGGTATACGGCAACGCTTACCTCTACTTTCGGCATTGCAGCTAAGGAATGGTTTTCACATATGATCCACATAAGCGTCTTCCACCATGTGACGCTCTCTCTGTCTGCGATTGATATGCTACTTGTTTCCGTCATCGCTTTTTCTTATGCTGATTTGCCTTTTATCTTAACACGCCGCAGGCGGCCTGTCAAGAGCCAAAATGAAAGCAATCGAAGCAATCGAAGAGGCTGCTTTGGCTGCTGCTATTCGCGGGCAGTTGCTTCGTCTAAATCAAAAAGAACGGTTTCGTAATCTTTCACATAGTATCTGATGTTCTTGCGGCCTTTTGAAATGACCATATGCCCTTCCGCCTCCAGTTTCTCTTTCTGCGCTTTCACACCGCCTGGATACTTTTCGTTCAGTTCCCCGTTCGCTTTCAGCGTCCTCCAGTAGGGCGTCTCGTCGCCGGAGCGCTGATGGCTGGCCCAGGCCGCGATGGACACGAAAATCCCTGCCGTAATCGGCTCCGTAAAGTCCGCTCCGCTGCGCTTCGCAAAATATTCCCGGATGTTTCCCACAGTGATCACTTTGCCCCGGGGAATCCGCCTCATGACTCTGTCATAGTCCATGGGCGGCGCAAAGTACATTTGGTCCCCGCCGTACTTTTCGATTGACCGTGGATCTGTAATGGTCTGGATCTTCGGCATGTCCTTGCTGTCACGCAGCATGGCATTGAAATCTTTCTTCTCTTCATTGGCCATATTCACCACCTCCTGCTCCATCATACCCTATCCGAAAGGCCCATGCAATGAGACGGTTTCAAAAAAAAATATGAATTCCCATATTCGCCGCGCCGCACAGCGCCATCACCAGAATCGGATTCCACTTTCGCTTTCTCAGCAGGACGAATGCCGCAGCAAACAGAAAAATTCCCGCCCAATTCACATTTTCAACATGCATTGCCCCGTCGCCGAACGCCACTGTCCGCAGCAGGGAGATTCCTGCTCCCGCAATCAGGGCCACCACAGCCGGCCGCAGACTCGCCAAAATATTTTGCAGCGTGGATACGCGATTGTACTTATAATAAATGACCGCCAAAAGCGAGACAATGATGCAGGACGGAAAGATACAGCCAAATGTGGCGGCTGCCGCCCCCCAGATTCCGGCGATCCGTATTCCCACAAAGGTAGCGGAATTCACCGCTATAGGGCCCGGCGTCATCTCCGCAATCGTGATCAGATCCGTAAATTCACGCATCGTCAGCCAGCCGCGCTCATTCACTACTTCGCTCTGAATCAGAGGCATGGCCGCGTAACCACCTCCGATGCTGAACATCCCCACTTTTAGAAAGCTCAAAAACAATTGCAGATAAACCATGCAGTCTCTCCTCCCCCTTTACCCTCTTCTCCGGCCGCAAAAGGCCCTCACGGCCCCCGCCACAGCCGCTGCCAATATGATCAAAATCACATTCACCTCAAACACCGCGGTGGCCACAAATGCCGCTGCCATAATGACACATAAAAAGGCGCTGCGTTCCCTGACCACCTTTCCGCCCAGTCCCCAGACCACGTCCAGAATCACGGCCACCACCCCTGCCTGCATTCCCTTGAGCAGAAGCGTCACATACCGATTTGATGCAAATGCCTGATAAAAAAGGGATATCACCGACAAAATCAGCATGGGCGGCAGGATGGTTCCCAGAACCGCCGTGACCATGCCGGCGAAACCGGCCACCCGCCATCCCACCAGGATCGCCGCATTCACAGCGATGGCTCCCGGCGAGGACTGTGCCAGCGCCGCCAGATCCAGCATTTCCTCCTCATTGATCCAGTGCAGCTCATCCACAAACTTTCTCTTCATAAAGGTAATAATGACGAATCCGCCCCCAAAGGTAAAAGCGCTGATATATAATGTACTCAGAAATAATTGCCACAATGTCTTTCTTTTGGAATTGCGTTCCATTGTTCCTCCCATTTGCAGCCGCTGCGCGGCTTTACCGTCCGCTTCCCGGCCGGATCGTTAAGCTTCCGGAGCTCTCCGCCGGCGCACTTCTCTTTTACAGCGAATATATCAAATAAATTCGACCGGGTCAATAGCAACCGTGAAAAGTAAATGAACAGCAACCTCCCCGGCTCTCTCTTTGCCGGACAGATAGCATACCCCATAGTCCAGAGGTTCTATGTCCACGAATTCAAATCCTTCCGGAACCGACGTGTCCGCTGGGAACAATGCGCCTGTTTTATGCCCTCCAGCGCTCCAGCGCGGGGAAGTATTCCCCCAGCATCCCTTTCGCTTCCTCCAGGGTCTTGGCCCGGCCGCCCTCCACTTCAAACGGCGCACAGAATTCGATCATCTCCTCCAGGCTGCAGTCCTGGGCAAAAGCCCCGTCCTTGTAGCAGTAGCAGCAATACTTCTCGTTCCTGCTGCCGTCCTGATTGGTTCCGTACTGCTCCTCCTGCATGGGCATACCACAGCTCTGGCAGATCTTCAGTTCCTGTTTCATTGTGTTTTCCATAATGTTGCTCTCCTCTCGTTTTGCCTTTTTCGTATCGGAATTGGCAGAGATCTCCTCTGCCTCACATTTCACTATAGAAGCGGCGCCTGCCTCCATAAGTGTAAGCCTATTATATACCTGATAATATGACATCAGTATGTCATATTAATGAACTCTGTAAAAACATCCTCTTTACATCTTCCTGTTCCCTGTGCCCCGTCGTCCTGTTTTTGCTTTGCATCTGCCGGCATGAACGTTATGTTCACGGGCAATTCCAGTGTTTTCGTGCGCATTTTGCACGAAAATCACAAGACAGCAAGCGATCTATGGGCAGCCATTACCAAGTCAAAAAATGTATTGCAATTCCGATTTTCATATGATATGATGAAACCACTTCAAAAAATCTATTTTTCATAGCGGCATAAGCTGTCAGTTACAGCTTTCTGCCATGTACTATCCGGCTTC